>DATDKT010000057.1:0-4523 GCA_036519775.1 Rubrobacteraceae bacterium | reverse complement strand
CGGCGCGGGCGTCCTAGGGTACGCTGTCCTGCGTCGTAGGTAGGAGAGGAGTAAAATAGTCTAAGGTTTTCCCTCCGGGGGCGTCCTACACGGCCTGCACATCTGTGAACACGCCCCCGGCTGAATAATCGAGACCCGGCGGATAGGTTCTTCTGATACCCACTCGCCGGGTCTTCTCCATCTTCGCAATGAAAGCCAGAGCCCCCCGATAAGACCCAGGCCCCGAGCGGGATTAGAACCCTCCCCCTCCGTCGCACCAGTGAATAATGAGAAAGCCGGGCTGGCGTTGGGGTGGGAAGGGAGAGGGGAATTAGTGCCAGCCCGCTTAATAATGACACTGCTTACTCTATGCTATCCGGTAGCATCCGTACATGGGAAATTCGTCCTACGTTGAGGCTGGGACAAACGCCTAGATAAAGTTGGTATCCTTGATCACATAGTGTCTCAGAATACTTTTGCTCTATAGACAGGCGCTAAATACCAAGTATAGTAATAATAGAAGCAAGATCAGCTATAGGTAGAAGCTGTGAACTCTGTCCTTCTAAAGAATGGGCGCTTAGGGCAGATGCAGCTAGTAGCGCAACCGGCTACCAAGGACTAATGGGTCCGGTGGCCGGTTTTGTTTTTGGGAAAGGGAAAGCGAGAAGGGGGAGCATTAGCGGCCTATGATAGAGCAATCATCTCTACAACGTGTCGAGCACGCCCGAGAACCAGCCTATCCACAGAACCACCAACGGCTGCAGAGCGCGTTACCAAAGTACAAAGAGGAGCTACTAAAGTACAAAGAGGCGCTACTAGAGTGCAAAGAGGCGCTGCTAAAGCTCGAAGAAGGTCTCAACGGAGATGAACCGCAGCCCCCGAAGGGCTAAAGTCTACGACTTCTATCTCTTCTGGAGATTTGCCAGAGGCTTGGAGCGGATAGAGGCTCGATCTACCAACTGCTAATTAACGGAGAGGTACCCTGCTTTAAGTTAGAGGACGATATATAGCTAAGGCAGGCCGATCTCGAAGAATATATGAAGGCCCGTTATCACCGCTCGAAGGCCCAGCACTAGATTTCACTATTAGGGAAGGGAAGAACCAGAAGAAACACCCCGCCTCCTGCTTGCTAGACCACGTGCGGAGGGGGGTAGCCCCTTCGATAGCTCAAAGAAAAAATAGCCGAAAAAAGTGGCGAGGGGTGGCCGCGCAGATGGGAGCCACCGGTCGATTTTGCGCCTTGGGGGGTAGGGGCAGGGATGAAGGGCAACTCCTGACCCCTTTGAAGCTATCCTAGTGCTTCGTCCATAACGGCGTTATCTCCCCACCCTGGCAAGAACCTGGCGTAGTGTTCGAGCATGAAGGCTACGGAACTCCATCCCATCTGCACGGCCACTGACTTCGCATTGACCCCTTCGAGCAACAGAATGCACGTACAAGTATGGCGAGTTGCGGCATGCCAATTGGTGTCGGGCTATTCTACCTTCTTGAGTAGCGGCTTGAAATTGCGTCGAATGAAGCTTGAGGGAAGTATAGGTTTGCCTACGATGTTCGTGAACACTAGCGCATCGCCTCCAACCGACAGCCCTTCGGCCTGCTGGCGCTCACGGTGCCGTATCAAGGCTTCCGTTGCCTTCTTGGTCAGTCCGACGCTGCGACGACTTCCCCGAGTCTTGGGCTCCTCTAAAGTCCATTCTCCGTAGCCCCTGACAAGGGCGCGTTGTATGTGCATAACGCGTCGGTCTAAGTCAAGGTCGGACCAGAATAGTCCGTTTAGCTCTCCCCAACGTGCCCCACTGGTCACTCCTAACATGTACAAAGCGTAGTATCTACTGTGTGCGGCTGCGGCGAGAAGCCGCTTTGCTTCTTCCTTGCTGAACGGGCGTATCACTGGTGCCGGTATCCGTGGTGGGCTGACTTCCTTGCAGACGTTGTGCGCAATCAGTCCCCACCTGACCGCATGATTGAGGGCAGAGGAGAGCACGTCATGGATACGATGTACACTCGCGGCAGAAAGCCCTTGGTCGCGCTTACGAGAATACAGCCGCTGGATGTGCTCGCGGCTCAGCGCCTTAAGCTTTATACCGCCCAACCTCGGTAGGAGATGCAACCGCGTTATGTCCTGGCAGGTCTCGAAGCTGCGCCTCTTCATCGTATCCTTGACCGCATACTCGTACTGGCGGAAGAATTCGGCCACCTTAACGTTTGTCGCCACGAACACCGGCGCGTCATGCTTTGCGGCCACAGCGTCCACAAGTGTTTCGGCGCATTCTTTGCGCGTTGCGCCATACGCCGAACGCCTCTTGCGTCCGTCTGGAATCTCTATCCAGTAACGTCCTTCTCATCGGCCATCGGGTCGCTTGCGGGGTCTACTGCCCTCACCATTCGCGTTCCTTCTCGCCACGAACAAACTCCTTCCTGCTCGTGGTTAGGCGCGTGGGGGTCAATCGCGGGGGTCAAACTCCCTGTCGCCACTTCCCGGAGTGCCACCTTTTCCTGCGATTTCTAGGAAATTAAGGACGTAGCGCAGCCTGGTAGCGCGCCTCGTTCGGGACGAGGAGGTCGGAGGTTCAAATCCTCTCGTCCCGACTAATCCGGGGTAGCCTCTCGAGCTTTCCGCTCTCCTGTGAGCTACAGCCCTACCTCTTCGGCCTCTTCCATGAGTACGCCCCAGTCCTCGTAGAGCCCTTCGAGGGTACCCTTGAGCTGGCGATGCTCGGTCACGACCTTGCGGGAGCGTTCGCCGTCGGCGTAGAGGGAGGAGTTGGCGAGCTCTTTTTCGAGGCGGGCGACGCGCCGTTCGGTCGCCTCGATCTCACCCTCCACGGCCACGAGTCTCGTGGCGACGACATTCTGCTGCTTGTCCAGTCCGGGCCTGACCCTGCGGCGGGGCGTCCGGCGGCCACCTTCCCGGCCTCCTTCTCTCGCATCCAGGCGCCGGTGAGAGCGGTAGTAATCGTAGCCACCGAGGTAGCTGACGAGCTTCCCGCCTTCCAGCTCGACGACGCGGGTGGCGAGCTTGCGCAGGAAGTAGCGGTCGTGGGAGATAAAGAACAGCGTACCCCGGTACCCGAGCAGGGCATCTTCGAGAGCTTCGAGAGCGGGAATGTCGAGGTTGTTCGTCGGCTCGTCCAAGAGGAGTAGGTTTGCGCCGCTTACCACGATCTCCGCCAGAGAGAGACGATTTTTCTCTCCTCCCGAGAGGCTAGAGACCTTTTTGAAGACGTCTTCGCCGGAGAAGAGAAAGGCGCCCAGGAGGTCCCGGGCCTCGGGCGCGTCGAAGCCGGTAGCGCTCATCGTCTCTTCGAGGAGGGTCTTTTTGGGGTCCAGGCGGGCGAGTTGCTGGTCCTGGTAAGCGGGTACGACGTTGTTGCCGGGGCGGACGATGCCCGCTTGCGGCTCTATCTCGCCGGTAGCGAGGCGCATGAGGGTGCTCTTGCCGGCACCGTTGGGCCCGAGGAGGGCTACCTTATCCCCACGCTCGATGACGAGTTCGAGGTCGTTGAGGAGAGGTTCTCCGGACTCGTAGCTGTAGGAGACGTTCTCGATCTCCAGCACGACCCTGCCGGCGCGCGCCGTCTCGCCGCTCAGGTCCAGCTTCATGTTCTTTGAGGCGCCTCTTGGACCTTCGATCTTCTCCATACGATCAAGGAGCTTCTGCTTGCTCTTGGCTTGCTTTGCCTTCGTTGCCTTCGCCCGGTTTTTCTCGACAAAGCGTTCGAGCTGCTCGCGGCGTTCGGTATTTGCTTTGGCCTTGCGCGCCAGCTGCTCGTTCCGGGCCTTTTTCGCGGCGACGTACTTCGCGTAGTTGCCAGGATAGCGGGTGAGCCTGCCGTAGTCGAGCTCCAGGATGGACCCGGCGACGGTGTCCAGGAAGTAACGGTCGTGCGAGACGACGAGCACGGCGCTCTTCGCGTTCTTGACGAAGTTCTCGAGCCACTCGATGCCGCGCAGGTCCAGGTGGTTCGTCGGCTCGTCGAGGAGGACGAGGTCTGGCTCTGAGAGGAGGAGCCTCGCCAGGGCGATGCGACTCTGCTCACCGCCGGAGAAGGAGCCGACAGGCCGCTTCCAGTCCTCGGGGTCGAAGCCCAGGAAGGAGAGGGCGGAGGCGGCGTGGGCGCGGTACTCGTAGCCGCCGTCCCGGTCGAACTCGGCTTGCAGCCGACCGTAGCGCTCCAGGAGCGTCTGGGAGGAGTTCCCGGAGAGCTCCGCTTCGAGGGACGTGATCTCCCCTTCGCGCCGCATCAGGCCCTCGAAAGCCGAGAGCATCTCCTCTTCCACAGAACGCTCCGTCCCCAGGTAGAGGCTCTGTGAGGTCATGCCTACCTTCGCCCCGCCGATGCGCTCGATCACGCCCCCGTCCGGCTCCAGGTTACCCGAGAGCACATTCAGGAGCGTCGTCTTGCCGGCGCCGTTGCGGCCAACCAGCCCGATCTTCTCGCCCGACTCCACCGCCAAACTCGCCCCGGAGAGGATCTTCAGATCCCCTCCATGGTATTTCACCAGATCTCTTGCAACAATGACTTTCATGCCGATGAAATTCC
>DATDKT010000056.1:0-6290 GCA_036519775.1 Rubrobacteraceae bacterium | reverse complement strand
CTAACCCGGACGCAACACCCTGCAATCATGGGCAATAGTGGGAACAATAATCCGCTTAGATATGCGGGATTTGCAGACCTGTGCAACGCTCAGCAACCACCGACCGCACACTTGTAATGAGCAGGTCAGCGGTTCGAGCCCGCTCGTCGGCTCTCCTACTTTTTTGATAGTTTGCAGGTAAAACGATAGTACAACGAATAGGCCTCGGCGTAGCGCCGAGGCCTAATTACTGCAACCGTACTGCAACCCGATCAGCCTAGCGCGCTCTCCATGGCGGCGGCGGTCTGATCGCCCATGCTGGGCAGGAAGTGCGAGTAGGTGCCCAAAGTGAGCTTGATGTCCGCGTGACCCAGGAGCTCCTGCACGAACTTAGGGTTCACACCCTGGGAGAGAAGGACAGTGGCACAGGTATGTCGCAGGTCGTGGAAGCGGATATCTGGCAGCCCCGCCTTCTTAAGTAGCAGCTTGAAGCTGCGCCGGTCTATGTTGGACGGCTCCAGTGGCGTGCCGACTTGGGTTGCGAACGTGAGCCCTGCGTCTCGGTAGAGAGGACCGGCTTTGAGCTTCTCCTCAGCCTGGCGCGCTCGGTGGGCCTTGAGCGCCTCTACGGCGCGGGTAGGAATGCGCTGACCGCGCGACGGCCTGGCGAAGTTTCGTCTCGTCGGGATAGGCGCGTTCGGGCGGCGTCACCGAGCTGCTCCTCCTTATGCCGGACGACGAGAAAGCCAACGACCGAGCGACGCTCACGCGCCCACTCCCGTCGCGGCCCGCCGGGAGACTTGCCCGAAGCGCTCGTGCGCCTCGGCCCACTCGGAGCTGTCCGCTGGCTTATGCCCGTGGGGCAGTGAGTTGCGGCGTTCTTGATCTGCGTCGCGTGCCAGGTCGGGGCGCCCAACGCGAACAGCTCGCCGCCCGCGTGATCATCCGAGAAACTGGAGTGCTCTGTCGACGAAGTCCTCGTGGAACTGGAAGACGCCGCCGTGCCCGGCATCGGGGTAGAGCACGAGCTCGCTATTCGGCAATCGCCGGTCGAGGTCGACGGTGTTCTGGCTGGGCACCATCCGGTCGCTGTCGCCGTTGATGGCGAGCACGGGCTGACGGATGGCAGTGAGGTCTGAGGGCTGGTGCTTTGCCCAGCGGTGGATCGCCTTGAGCTGCGCTCGGAAGGACCGCACGGAAATTGCTGCGTCGCGGTTGGCTGTTCGTTCGCCCAGGCGCTGGAGGAAGGCCTTGCCGGCCTGGCGGCCTCGAGCGGTGCGAGTGAAGAAAAGGAACTGCTTGGGATCCTGACGGGTGAGCGCTCCACGCACCATGTCGAGGTACGTGATCCTGGTGACCTTGTCGATGCCTTCGCCGCCGGCGGGGCCAGTGCCGGCCAGAATGACCTTGCGGACCAGACGCGGGTACTTCTGTGCCATCACCTGCGCGATCATCCCTCCGAGAGAGAAACCGAACAGGTCAACCTCGTTGAGGCCGAGAGCGCGGATGAACGTGACGGCGTCATCGGCCATCGCCTCGATCGTGGTCGGCGTGGTCCCAGTGGATGCACCGATGCCTCGATTGTCGAAGGTGATCACCCGGCGCCTCGCGGCGATACCGTCGACCACTCGCGGGTCCCAGTTGTCGAGGACCGCGGCCAGGTGGGGGAGGAACACCACCGGCGTACCGATATCAGGCCCAAGTTCGCGATACGCGAAGTCGACGCCGTCCGCGGAGTTCGTGCGGGTGATGACGGTCTTCCAGGCGGCTGCGCTGTTACTCGTGTCCTGTGGATTGGTCACGCTGTCCGTTCTTCGTGTTGAGAGTTCGCTGACTTCCTTTGGGCTGCGCTCTATCATCTCACCTTGACAATGACCTTGCCTTTTGCACGTCCTTTTTCGACGTAAGCCAAAGCCTCTTTGGTTGATTCGAATGGAAAGACCCGATCCACAACTGGCCGTATGATCCCAGAATCGATGAGAGAACCGATCTCGCGTAGTTGGTCTCCGCTTGGCTCCATGAAAAGAAAGGAATAGCTTAGGTGATGGCTTCTTGCTCGTCTCCTAATTCGATAGCTCAAAAGGCGCGTTACCAGTCTCAAGATCACATTCAACCCGAAGTCTCTAGCAAAATCAGGGTCAGGTGGACCGGAGATTGAGATGAGCTTACCACCCGGTTTTAGCACTCGTAGAGACTTTTCGAGCGTCTCTCCGCCCTGAGTATCCAAGACCACATCAAAATCGTGCAAGATCGTTTCGAAATCCTCCTTCCTGTAATCGATGACAGTATCTGCACCGAGGCGCTTCACCCAATCGAGATTCGCCGTACTCGTTGTCGTAGCTACGAGCGCGCCAAGATGCCTCGCCAGCTGAATCGCAAATGTTCCTACCCCACCGGAGCCCGCGTGGATGAGAACTTTTTGCCCTTTCTTCAGGTTCGCTTTTTCAACTAGCACTTGCCAAGCGGTCAAGCCGACCATGGGGATAGAAGCCGCTTCTTCCATAGTGAGTCTTTTTGGCTTTTGAGCTACGGCATCTTCCTTCATCGAAATGAATTCCGCAAAAGTACCGACACGATCTTTATCTGGCCGCGCATAGACCTCGTCGCCCGGCTTGAATCGCCTCACTCCAGATCCAACTCGGACTACGACTCCGGCCAAATCATTACCCAAAGCGAACGGCAAGCGATAAGGCAAGATTAGCTTGAGCTTGCCATCTCTAGTTCTTAGGTCAACAGGGTTTACGCTTGCGGCGTGAATCTGGACCAATACGTCATTGTCCTGCAACTCCGGATCTGGCATTTCGCCAGCGCGCACTACATCGTTGCTTCCATACCGATCAATAAGGAATGCCTTCATGACTCATCTTTCATGACTCGAGAAATTTTAGAACCTCTTCAACAAACTCTTCGTGATGCCTGAGCGTGTCGGACTCCTATAGCGCCATCGCCAGGAACCTCGCTCGACCTGCGGGTAGAGCGCGCGCTGGTCGTCGCTCATCCCGGACTTGACGGCCCGGCTGAAGTCGTCGACGAGGGCTTCCGGCTCACCCGCCTGCAGCGCGTCGAGTGCGGAGGCGGCCACGGTCGCCGGCGGGATCTTCTCGACCTCGAGCGGTGCGGTTAGGTCGGTGTCGACGAAGCCGACGTGGACGCCGATGACCTGGGTGCCCTGGCACTTGAGCTCGACACGCGCCGCGTTCGTGAAGCTCCAGGCAGCTGCCTTGGATGCCGAGTAGGTCGAGAGCAGCGGTATCGCGACCCAGGAGACGACCGAGAGAACGTTGATGAAGGCGCCTCCGCCGTTGCGCTCGAGCACCGGCGCGAACGCCTGGGTCACCGAGACAAGGCTGAGGTATTTCGTCTCGAGCTCCGCGCGCCCTCTCTCTATGCTCAACTGCTCCTCCTCTGCTTGCTTTTCGACCGAACGGTCTATACTATACTACCGACCGGTCGGTTTGTAAACTTCGCCGGGCTGCAGGGTGGGAGTGGAAACCGAAGAAGCGACCTACTGGAGGCGCGATGGCAGAAGTGATGGATGTGGACTCTCTGAAGGAGAGGGAGGGTCTGGTCAAGAACCTCGGCATAGAGTACGGGGAGACCGGGCCGGAGAAGGTGGTGATGCGGATGCCGGTGGACAGGAGGCACGTCCAGCCGATGGGCTTTTTGCACGGCGGGGCGAGCGTGGTCCTGGCCGAGACCGTGGCCACGGTGGGCGCGTGGCTGAACTGCCCGGAGGGCAAAACGGCCTTCGGGACGGACATCCAGGCCAGCCACCTCAGGCCCAAGAGGGAGGGCACCCTCACGGCGGTGGGTACGCCGGTGCAGGTCGGGCGCACCAACCAGCTCTGGGACGTGCGCATCTCCGACGAGGAGGACAAGCCGGTGTGCGTCTCGCGCTGCCGGCTTGCGGTGGTGGACGCGCGATGAGCCCGACGAGGGAGCAAGGCGAGAGGACGAGGCGCAGGATCGTCGAGAAGGCCGCCCCCGTCTTCAACACCAAAGGATACTTCGGCACCTCGATGAGCGACCTGGTGCGCGAGACCGGTCTGGAGAAGGGTGGCATCTACGGTCACTTCGGAAGCAAGGAGGAGCTCGCGGTCGCCTCCTTCGAGTACGCCGCGGGGGTGATGCGCGAGCGGTTCACGTCCGAGCTGGCAGGCAAGAGTGGTGCTCTGGAGAAGCTCTTTGCCATCATCGACGTCCTTAGTGGCATAGCGGAGGACCCGCCGGTTGCGGGTGGCTGCCCGGTCTTGAACACAGCCGTAGAGTCCGACGATGCCAACCCCGTTTTGAAGGAGAGGGCGCAGGATGCCATGAGCGGTTGGCTGCGCCTGGTCGGAAGGACCGTCAAGGACGGCGTAAAGGGAGGGGAACTCTCTGCCGAGAGCGACCCCAGAGAGATGGCCAGCTTGGTGGTGGGAACGCTGGAGGGTGCGCTGATGCTCTGCAAGCTTTTCGACGATCCGGCCCACATGGAGCGGGCCGTCGTCCACCTCAAGCGGCACATTGGCTCGCTCGCGCGGCCAGGCGGCGGATCAGGCGAGCAGAAGACAAACCGGAGCAAGGAGGTTACGGGATGATAGCCCGAGACTGGACGGAGGCACCCCGCGGAACACGGGGCGTCTTCGGAGGAGGAAACGATCACAGGCGCGTGTCCGTCCGGGAGATGAGACCGGAAGACGCAGGAGGGCTGCGCAGGATGTTCGCCCGCTGCTCTCAGGAGACCATCTATCTAAGGTTCCACATGGCCTGGCCGACCGTCCCCGAGTGGGCGATAGGCTTACTCGTGGGTGCGGGAGACGTCGATCGTGATGGGCAGGCCATTGTCGCCGTGGCGGGCACGGAGATCGTCGGCCATGCCATGTACGTGAAGGACCGGAGCGACGATCGCGAGGCAGAGGTTGCCGTGATCGTCGAGGACGGGCGGCGCTCTAGCGGCGTGGGCCGACTCTTGCTCTCCGAGATAGCCGGGGAGGCACGGCGGACGGGCGTCGAGGTGCTCACGTGCACAGCGCTGGGGGACAACTACCGTCTCCTCGAAGTAGCCCGGCGGGTGTTTCCCAACGTCCGGCTCTCCTTCTCCGGCGGCTCATGCTACATACGCCTGCCGCTGGGGCGCCACGGAGGAGACCTGCCGACTGTAGACGACACCCTAGTGATGAGGGAGGTTTGACGTGAGAAACGGCAACGGCGTCGAGATAGTCATCTCGACGCCCTTAAGGACCGGAATCGGCACCTTCGGCGGCGCGCTCAAGGACACCCCGGCGACGGACCTCGGGGCGACGGTAGGCAAAGAGGTCCTCTCCCGCGCTGGCATCGAGCCCGACCGGGTGGATCAGGTCATAGTCGGCAACATCCTCTCAGCCGGTCAGGGCATGAACCCCGGGCGGCAGGTCGGCATAAAGACGGGCCTCCCCGTCACCACCCCAGGCATGACCCTCAACAGGATGTGCGGCTCGGGCCTCCAGGCCATCGTATCGGCCGCCCAGGAGGTTGCCTTGGGCGACGCCGACGTGGTGATGGCCGGCGGCATAGAAAACATGGACCGGGCGCCGTTCCTCCTCGACAAGGCGAGGTACGGCTACAGGATGGGGATGCCTGACGCCAAGATCTACGACCACATGGTCTACGACGGCCTGTGGGACGTCTTCAACGACTACCACATGGGCGTCACCGCAGAGAACATGACACGCGAGTACGGTGTCGCGCGCGAGGAACAGGACGCCTACTCCGTGAGGAGCCACCGGAGGGCGGCTGAGGCGGCGGAGAAGGGTCTCTTCGACGGCCAGATCGTACCAGTCGAGGTCAGGCAGAAGAAGGAGACCGTACAGTTCGCGCGCGACGAGCACGTTAGGCCTGGCGCCTCCGAGGAGAGGTTCGCCGAACTCAGGCCCGTGTTCGAGGAGGGTGGCACGGCGACGGCCGGGAACTCCAGCGGGATCAACGACGGCGCGGCGATGATGCTCGTGACCTCTTCGGGCAGGGCCTCCGAGCTCGGGCTACCGGTCGCCGGTAGACTCCTTTCCTCGGCGGTAGCGGGCGTGAACCCGGCGATCATGGGCACCGGCATGATCCCGGCCTCCAGGGCCGCGCTGAAGAAGGCGGGTCTCTCGATGGAGGACCTCGACCACATCGAAGCCAACGAGGCCTACGCCTCCATAGCTATTGCCGTGGGCCGGGAGCTAGGTATTCCGGAGGAGAAGCTCAACCCGCTAGGCGGCGCGATAGCCCTCGGCCACCCGATAGGCGCCACCGGCGCAATCCTGGTCGTCAAGGCACTGCACGAGCTGGCGCGCACCGGCGGGCGCTAC
>DATDKT010000055.1:0-3454 GCA_036519775.1 Rubrobacteraceae bacterium | reverse complement strand
GTAGGCACAACAAACCCTTTAAGAGGATGTGCGGAGCTCCGCTTTATGCCATCATTACGCTGCTGTGCATTAGACCGCTTGGGGAAGCGGGAGGAAGGAGGAAGCCCTACAGATGCCTACTTACATCTCCCTATTTAACTGGACCGATCAAGGAATCAGGAACGTAAGGGAAACTGTCCAGCGATATGAAAGATCCCAACAGCTGCAAGACAAGCACGGAGTGAGCTTGCAGCAAATCTACTGGACGGTAGGTCCTCACGACCTTGTCGCTATAGCAGAAGCGTCGGATGAGGAAAGCATCACTGCCTTCTTCCTTGAACTAGCCTCCGCAGGGAATCTTCGGACTACTACGCTACGCGCATACGACCGTGAGGAGATGAGCGGGATTCTCGAAAGGCTCGGATGAGTCCGGCCTTTGAGGCCGGGGCGTGATAGCTCCGGCCCTTCTACTAGTCGTTATTCACTGAGCTGCCGAGAAGAGCACACCAGAGCCTGTTGAAAAAGTCGCGACCAGGCCCTATCCACGGTCTCACATCGCTCCTCGGTTGAGCGTCAGACATGGCCCGTCCTTCTTACTCTCGCCTTCCCTCGGTGAATCGCTGCATCTTGCTACATACTACCTTGAGCAACCTAATAGAGGTTGCTACCGCTCGCTAATCCGCTGCGGGGCCCGCCAGGCGCTGCTCGGCGAGGCTTAGGGCCTCGGCTACCTCGTCATCATCGGGATTCTTTTGGAGCCACTCGCTGGCTTCGAACACGGTACGTTCGAGGTCCGCCCCGACCGCGGTCTTCAGCTCGAAGATGAGCTGTCCGCGGGCGACCTCCATGGGATCCGGTGGGGGTACACTTCCGCTCGTCATAGTAGAGACAGTTTAGCGGAAAGAACGAGGGACCGTTGGCTCCCTCGCGGTGTGACGATGCCAAGTATTCTCTTATGGATGGGCTCCCACCCATGTGCAGAGGACCCAGTAGGCGCCGTTCATGGTAAGAGTGCGGCAGCAGGTGGATTAAGGTAGCCTGCTGTCACTAATATCACGTGCCCACTCGAGAGGGGGAAGTTAGTTATGGTTGGAGTGTCAGTCGAGACGTCTAGTGACGTTCAGCGTGCGCCAGGCCCACCCGGTCGCTTTCTGGTGGGTAGCCTGAGGGACTTCCGTGGCGATCGCTTGCTCGCCACGATGGAGCAGGCCCGGGACAAGTACGGTGACATTGTCAGGTTCCGCGTCGGGCCACGCACAGTCCACTTGATATCCCACCCCGCCCTTGCCCGGGAAGTGCTGGTTAGAGAGAAGGAAGCCTTCTTCAAGATCCAGGAAGGAACCGACAAGAAGATCGGGTTGGGGCTGGTGCTCGGTGAAGGTCTTCTCACTAACCGTGATCACGGCTCCTGGTTTGCCAGGAGGCGCATGCTACAGCCCGTCTTCCACCGCCGGCGCATAGCAACAATGGCCGAGGAGATGATAGCCGCTGGGTGGAAGATGCTCTCTCGCTGGGAGGAACTCTACGCTCCGAAGGATGTCCTCGATATCCATGAGGAGATGATGCGGGTTACGCTCGACGTGATAAACCGGACTATGTTCGGGGCAGACGTGACTCACGAGGTTGGCAGGGTGGGTACGGCGATGACCATCCTCACGCGCTACGCCTTCGCGCAGGCAAGCAACCCGTTTTCCGTGCCACCCTGGGTGCCCACCCGACGCAACAAGGAGTTTCACCGAGCGCTTGAGACCATCGACTCGGTGGTCTTGGGCCTCATCCGAGCACGCCAGGCGGCCAGGGACTCGGGCGAGCACCCGCGCGGTGATCTTCTCGACATGCTTCTCGATGCCGAGGATGCCGAGACGGGCGAGCGCATGACTGACCAAGAAGTCCTGGACGAGGTCAAGACCGTCTTTTCCGCAGGCCACGAAACCACGGCCAACGCACTAACTTGGACGTGGCTCTTGCTCTCCGAGCATCCCGAGGCGTGCGAGAAGCTCAAGGTCGAGCTGGATGCGGTGCTCGGAGGGCGCCCGCTGACTTCGGCCGACCTTCCCAACCTTCATTACACCAGACAGGTTTTCGAGGAGGCGTTGAGACTTTACCCCCCGGTGCCGGCCCTCATCCGTCGCGTGGTAGGACCGACAACACTTGGCAACTACGAAATTCCGGCTGCCTCAAGAGTCCTGATCAGCATCTACAATATCCATCGTCATCCGGAATTTTGGCAACGGCCGACCCGCTTCGAGCCCGAGCGTTTCTCACCTGAGAGCAAATCCTCTCATCACGACCTGGCATATATCCCTTTTGGGGCGGGTCAGCACAAGTGCATCGGAAACAACCTGGCTCTGATGGAAGGTACGCTGCTTCTGGCAATGGTTGCTCAGCGGTACGAGTTTGTCCTTGTACCGGGACGTCTCGTGGAGCGGGAGGTGGCTGTTACCATGCGGCCCAAGGAGGGCCTGTACGTGGGGCTTCGCCCGCGCTTGAGGACCGCCTAGAGAAGGTTAAGAAACGCGACACGAAGCCAGGAGGATACCGTGATGTGAACGCCACAGAGAGTGTCCTCACGGCCTTCCACCACGCTTCATGAATAAATCGAACACTTCGTTTACGCGTTTCTGACTCGATTCGAGAGAAAGCCCATACATTGGGAGATCACTAAGCGCGAGATTCGAGAACCTACGACAATTCGAGGCCCAAATTTGCTCGGCCTCCTGTAGAATATATACCCTTCTAGATCACCCTACTACCTTGCCCAGGGCGGTGTTACAGTCGCTCCCCCGATATGCGTGAAGCGATTTTAAGGCTACGAGGATCGGTGGGTAGGGAAGGGGAGGTGAAGGCCACCGCGTTGGTTTGAAGGGCGTTTAAGGTGGCTTTGCAGGGAGACTGCAAATTCTTTAGCATCTACTCTACGAGCATCAATAGTCTCAGCACTGCTTGCTAGTGGCCTTCGCCGCCCGCTTCGAAGCCCTTATACGTACGTAAGAGGTCGATCCCAGAGCTACGCAAAGTTTCACCGTAGTAAATGCTGCTCTATGCCGGATAATCACGAGGAAGGTGTGCGAAGAGCACGCAGGAGACCAGAGAAAAAGAAGGAGTGTACCTTGTGACTGATCTCAAGGTGGCAGGTGATAGGGATAGGGCGATAGGCGCCGCAGTATCTCAGATAGAGAAGCAGTTCGGCAAAGGCTCGATCATGCGCATGGGCGACGAGGGGCTCCGCAAGGTCGCCTCGATCTCCACGGGGGCTCTGGCGCTCGACCTGGCGCTGGGGGTCGGCGGCGTCCCCCGTGGCCGCGTCATCGAGATTTACGGCCCCGAATCGAGCGGCAAGACGACCCTCGCCCTTCACATCATCGCCGAGACGCAGAAGGCCGGTGGTCTCGCCGCGTTCATCGACGCCGAGCACGCCCTCGACCCTACCTACGCCGAGGCCATCGGCGTAGACCTCGAAAATCTCTACTTCTCC
>DATDKT010000054.1:0-15166 GCA_036519775.1 Rubrobacteraceae bacterium | reverse complement strand
GCGGGGCCGGACAGTTCTTTATCCAGCTCGCGGCGATCCTGTTCCTGGCGGTGCTGGCCTTCCACGTGGTGACGCTGCCTGTGGAGATCAACGCCTCCACCCGCGCCTACGGCCTCCTGACCCGCTACGGCGTGCTCTCGGCCCGTGAGGCGGGCGGCACCCGGCGCGTGCTGACGGCGGCGGCCTTCACCTACATAGCTGCTGCCCTGACCGCTGTCCTGACGTTCCTGTACCTGCTCTTCTTGAGCCAGAACGAATAAAGCCGTAGCTTTCTGAGGCGAGACTCTGAAGGGCGGGGATTCCGTTCCCCGCCTTTTTCGTGCTTGCGGTTCGTTCCTCAACGCTCTCCGGCAACGAGCGGGCGCAAGTTGTAAAATGGCGCGGTCGTGGAAGAGATAAAGCGCATAAGCAAGCGGCGGCGTAGGCTACGCACGGTCGGGGAGCCCCACCCGTGGGAGCCCCGGCACATGAAGCTCGCGGGTATCCGTTACGCCGAGTCTTTGGGGGACGCGCAGGGACGGCGCAACGTGACGCTCGGGGTGATAAAGCACTTGTGGCGCTCGCCGGTACCCTTCGTCGGGTTCTACGCCCCGGAGGGCGTCAAGGTAACAGAGAATCGCCTCTATACGCCCGCGCCCCCGAGGCTCGTGGACGATTCCGAGTACCTGGCCGGGGTCGAGGCTCACAAAAGGGCTTACGCCCGGGATCTAGAGGGCACCATGCTCCCGGCGGGGAATTTGCCCGGGTATTTCGAGGTGCCGACCGACGAGGGGTGGCACGTTGTGGTTGATCTCGCGCAGAAGCGTCTCGAGCTCGCCGACGCCTGGGGCTTGGCTACCACCGCTTCCGTGGTCGGAGACCTGGCGCCGTTCGTCTGGGCTTATAGGCACTGTTTTTTCTGCATAATCACCCTCTTCGACAAGGACCTCGGAGAGGTCCGCGACGACTTGCTCTTTGTTGCCAAGCGCCAGGGCGTGAAGCTCCGTTGGCGTTGGAGCGCCGCCTAAAAAGCGCGATTAAATACCAAGAACAACAAAGGTTTTCGAGTATAACGAGTGTAATAAAAAGTAACCGGTTGAGCTACGTATCTCGGCCGGGATTACGAGGAGTTTTGCGTTCGAATTTTGAGTTCTAAAGAGAGGTGGGCAGGGCAGATCCTTAGGCACGACACCGGGAGCTTCGCGGCCACCACGGCACCCAACGGGTTCGGCCTCGACGATTTCGAGAGCGCGAGTATCCGTATGGTCGAGCGGCGCTTCAGGGCCGAGGACGTCGTTTTTAACCCCGGCGATCCCGACGACCAGCTCTATTTCTTGCTCGAGGGCACGGTGTGCCTGTACAAGATCTACGGCGACTACGAGGAGGCCACGACCGCGCTCCTCAGGGATACCGGGGTTTTTGGCAGGCTGAGCCTGGTCGAGGGCCGCTGGCAGGACGTCTTCGCTGAGGCCGTCACCGACGTGCGGGTGGCCGGTGCCCAGAAGGCCACCTTGACCGAGGTCATAAAGCGGCGTCCGGAGTATGCTGTGAAGCTCTTTGCCTCCTTCTCCGAGCGCCTGAGGCAGTCCGACGAGGTCATCGAGATCCTCCTGCACAGGGAGGTCTCTGCGCATCTTGCGACCTTGCTGTTGAACCTCGCCGAGCATTTCGGGGAAGAGAACGGCTCGGGAACTATCCTTAATCCTTAGCGTGCGCCTGACGCACCAGGAACTGGCGAACATGATCGCCTCGGCCCGCGAGGTCGTCTCAAAGGTCATGAGCGAGTTCCAGCGCGAGGGCTCCATCGAGGTCCAGAACCGCAGGATAGTCCTCGTAAACAAGGAAGCCATCGCCGAACGAGCCTCTGGTCCCTCGGGCCTCTCCGTAGACGGCCAGTTGTTAATCTAAACGGCCACTCCTGGTTCCTTGATCTCTTGTACACAAGCGGCAAGGTGGCGAGCAGGCTCGTCCAACCCTTACTTTCTCGCCACGAGCGCGAAGAACGGAGATCGGGGGTGATCTCTTCCCCGTCTGCAGCGTATTATTGTCTGTGGAGGGCGGAATCCGAAACTTTTCGTCCGAGAAGGCGTATAACTAGTTTAATGGAGTATTCGGCACCGGTGGCGTTAAGGGGTTGGCGAGAGAGGGTCAAGCGTCTCTCCGTCCCCCGCGCGCGCCTCATGGACAACGAATTAGTCGAGCGCACCAAAGGGGGCGACCTTCGATCTTACGAGGAGTTGGTGCATCGCTACGAGCGGCTGGTGGGGCATGTGATCTACCCCTACGCCGGCAGCGACGCCGCCGTAGAAGACCTCGTGCAAGAGACCTTCCTGCGCGCCTACGACCGTCTGGAGACCTTCAATCCCGAGTACCGCTTCAAGACCTGGCTCCTGGCCATCGCCAACAACCTCGGCATCGACACCTTGCGGCGTCGCCGGGACGTGGTCGAGTTCAACCCGGAGCTGCACGCCCCGCTAACACGCGGTCCTGAGGCGGTCGCCGTCGATACCGACCGCGCCCGTAGCATCCAGGACTCTGTCATGGGCCTTCCCGAGATCTACAGCGTACCGCTGGTCCTGCGCTACGCTGAGAGCCTCACCTACGCGGAGATCGCTGAGATCCTCGATATTACGGTCCCGGCCTTGAAGAGCCGGCTCTTCCGTGCCAGGAACATGCTCGCCGACAAGCTCGAAGAGAAGGGCGAGACCGGATGAGCACGTCCGGTGGGACGAACACCTCTTTCGATTGTGGCTGCGACCCCGAAAAGGTCTTCGAGCTCGCCGACGGCGGCCTGAATATCGAGCAGGAGCGCGAGGTACGCGAACACCTGGCCTCCTGCCCCGGGTGCCGGGAGCTGTACGAACGCGAGCGCGACCTGAGCGCTTTCTTGTGCTCACTCGACTTCTCCAGGATGCATAGCCGGTCCGTGTGCCAGAGCGTGGCGATGGCGCTGCCGACCCGCTCCCTGGAGGCGCGCGTTCTCTGGGGCTTGCTCGCTGGAGTCCTCCTCGTCGCGGCGCTCGTCTCCCTAGAGCTCAACGGCACGGAGCCCGTGATCCTGGCTATGAGCATCCTGAGCGCGTGCGGGGGACTGATCGTGGGCTCCACCGAGGTGACGCGCGCGGTCTTCGCCGCCGCTGGCCCTACCATCCTCCTCGCGCTGGCCTTGGGGGCTCTCGCTGACGTACTCATAGCCCTCACGGTCGTCTTCGTAAAAAACAGGGGACGCCGGGCTCGAGAGGCATGAGAACGCCCGTAGGTCTCCTCTTGATCTGCGCGCTCGTTCCGGCGTACCTCCTCCTCTCGACCGACTCCGCTCACGCTTCCGAAAAGAGGGTTATGGGGGATAGGGTCGTCGAGGAGGGGGAGAGCGTCGAGGAGATCTCCACTGCCTGGGGCGACGTGCTGGTCAAGGGAGGTGTAGAGGGCGACATCCACTCCGGGTTTGGAGACATCGAGGTCGACGGTCCCGTAGATGGTGACGTGGAGGCGGGGTTCGGGAACGTCCGTATCAACGCTCCCGTGAATGGCGACGTCGAGGCCGGGTTCGGGGACCTCGAGCTGGAGGAAGGGGCGCAGGTCGCCGGGAGGGTCTACGTAGGGCACGGTAGCAGAACGGACCATCCCGACGCCGAGGTCCATGGCGTCCAGGCGGCCGGGATGACTTTCGACGACGATGACAGCTCGACATTGGAAATTTTTTCGGACGTGATCGGATGGTTGATCCTGACCTCCCTGTTTGTCGGTGCGGCTGTGCTCCTGACTATTCTCGCCCCGAGACCTTTGAGGGCTTCCGCCCGGAGCCTCGAGACTTCGCCGGGACGATCGCTCGTCTTTGGCGTGGGCTCGGTGCCGGTGGTGGTAGTCTTCTTCGTCTTGCTCGCCATTACCGTCGTCGGCGCTCTGCTGCTCGTGCCCGCTTATCTTGCCCTTTTGCTCTTCGGGTTGCTCGTGACTGCGTACTTTTTGGGGCGCAAGGTCGTGCTCGCCACCGGACGCTACCGGGCAGGCGACACTCTGGCTGCGGCGGTCGGGGCTATCCTGGTCGCGGCGACATTGTGGATCCCCTTCCTCGGCGGGCTCGTCCTCTTCGCCCTGGCCCTGCTCGGTACCGGCGCCGCCATCCTGGCCCTTCTCGCCCGCTGGCGCCGAGGAGCCGCTCCGCGAGTCACCTACGCCTCCTACGAGGATTACCTGAGGGAGCGTGGCAGCTGAAGCCGTTGGCGACTACGCTGGTAGGCATCCCGGATTTTTCGAATTGTCGATGACAAGATAACCGCCGGTAGTTAGTAGAATTATCGGCATGTGGAAGGATACGACGAACAAGCTAGACCGGCGCGTCGTGATCGTGAGGGTGTTGGCCCTCCTCGTTGTAATGCTCACGCTCATGCTTGCGGCGTACCTTTACGGGCGCTCGCAGAGCCCGGCGGGCATCTCCGCGGAGAACAGGGAGGGCGTGGCCCTGTACGCGGAGGCTCTTAAGGTGGTAGAGGACGACTACGTAGGCCAGGAGCAGATAGATCCCCAGGAGCAGACCTACGGAGCCATAGAGGGGATGCTCGACTCTTTGGGTGACGAGGGGCACACGCGCTTTCTGGGTCCCAAAGAGGCCGAGAAGAGCCGCGAGGCGCTCTCTAGTACGTATGTAGGGATCGGCATCCGGCTCGACGAGAGGGATGGCGAGGCCGTAGTCATGGCCCCCGCGGACGGCTCGCCCGCCAAGCAAGCGGGAATAGAATCGGGCGACGTAATCGTCGCGGTGGACGGCGAGGGCGTGAAGGAAGAGGGCCTCGAAGAGATCGGTGGGAGGATCCGGGGTCCCGAGGGGAGCGCCGTGGACCTTACTGTGGCCCGGGACGAGGAAGAGTTGGAGTTCTCCGTCGAGCGCGCCGAGCTTGAGGTACCGGTCGCCTCCTGGAATCTTATCCCCGGCACCGGCGTCGTCCACCTCCGGCTGGCCACGTTCTCCGAGAACAGCGCCGAGAAGCTTAAAGGGGCCGTTGCCGCGGCCCAGGAGGCTGGGGCGCAAAGCTTCGTGCTCGACCTCAGGAGCAACCCGGGGGGACTGGTGGAGCAGGCCGAGGAGGTGGCCGCACAGTTCCTCCCGGCCGGGAGCCCGATCTACGTCAGGAGAGACGCTGAAGGTGAGGAGGAGACGACCGTCCCTGAGGAGAACGATCCTCTGGACGCCCCCCTGGTGGTTCTGGTAGACGAGGGGTCCTCTTCGAGCGCCGAGATCGTGGCCGGCGCCTTGCGGGACAATGGCCGGGCGGAGGTGGTCGGCGAGACGACCTTCGGGACCGGGACCGTGCTTGACGAGTATCCTTTGAGCGATGGCTCGGCCATGCTGCTCGCCGTCGCCGAGTGGCTGACCCCCAACGGCGACTCCATTCGAGGGTCCGGCATCGAGCCGAACATCGAGGTCGAGCTGGAAGATTACCAGGAGCCGCGCACCCCGGACGAGACTAAAGACCTTACGAGGGAGCAGATCTTCGCGGAGGACGCCCAACTAGAGCACGCCTTCGAGATCCTTCGAGAAGAGTAACGTCACCGGTCGCTGGGTAAGGGCGGGACTATGACTTCGGCGTGGCGGGCCTTCTACGGCGCCTTGGGCGGACTAGGTGGCACGCTGGCGCTGACCGGGTTCCGCAAGGTCATGGCCGGTTTCGGGTCGGTAGGGACGACCGAGCCGGAGCAGGTGATCGAGAGGCTAGAGGAGCTCCAAGTGCTGAACGACCTCTCTCCCCCGGCCTGGCTGGTGTTGGCAGCGCTTGCCGCACCTCGCTTACGGTGTCGGGATTGGGACGGCTTTGGGCCTTCTGCGCCGAGAACGTGGCGGGATCGTGGAGGAGGCGAGTGTGGGATCGGCCCTGGGGACTCAGGCCTGGGGAGCGGGATGGTTCAGCTGGCTGACGCTCGCCGAGGTCCACCTGCCGCCGTGGGAGCAACAAAAAGCCCAAAGGTGCTCTTGCCGGTCCTGGATCACACCGTTTTCGGGGCCGTTCGGGGGATTCTGTACAGTACCACGAAGCCAGACCGAGTTTAAGTGTCGCTTTTGTTCGGGTACGTAACGTCGCACAAGCGTAGTAGCGCACGCTAGAGGAAGGAGGGCTATGGCCCAGCGCGTACACGAGAGTATCGAGGTCCAGGCCCCGCTACAGGACGTCTTTACGTACTGGTCGAACCTGGAGAACTTCCCCCGGATCATGCGCAACGTCGAGGAGGTCCGCGTGGCCGGCGACACGAGCCACTGGCGGATCAAAGGGCCTTTGGGCAAGACCGTTGAGTTCGACGCTCGGACCACCGAGATGAGCCCGGAGCGCGGCATCGGCTGGAATAGCACGAACGACAACGAGGTCGAGACCTCCGGTCAAGTGCGCTTCGAGGAGGTCGCCGAGGGTCGCACGCGCGTAGACGTCACGATGAATTACACCGACCCGCCCGGCGGCAAGGTTGGTGAGGTCGTGGCGGATGCCATCTCGAACCCCGAGCGCGAGATGCGTGAGGATTTGGAGAACTTCGCCAGGCAGGTCGAGCGGGGCGAGTTGAACCTGGGTGGGCCAGGTGCGCAAGCTAGGTAACGTGCCGGCCCGCGCGGTAGGCTCGGGCGGCGCATCTTCTGGTAACATTGGGCCTGCCGGACGATAGAGTCCGGCAGCCTCTAAGTGCGCAAGAGGAGGTCTTGCCTTGAGTATCGCCGTAGCCGCCGGCATCGGTCTCGTCATTATCGTTATCATCGCGATCCCGATACTTATCTCCGTAGTGGGCAGCGCCGGAGGGCGCAACCCGAACCGGGCCGAAGATGAGGAAGACCGGCAACGCCAAGAGAGCGAGAGTGGGGAGCAGCGGCGGTAGCAGGTCCTCCGAACCGGGGAGCCGTGACACCCGAGGAACCGGGCTATGAGATCCCACCCCGAATACTGGAGATGAGTAAGTCCGGGGCGCGCATAGTCTTCACTAACGGCTGCTTCGACCTTTTACACCCCGGACACGTCTCCTACCTTTGGGCGGCGCGTTCTCTAGGAGATGCTCTCGTTGTGGGTCTCAACTCCGACGTCTCGGTAGGGAGGTTAAAAGGACCGTTACGCCCTATCGTCCCCGAGAGGGACCGGGCCATAGTGCTTGGCGCCCTCCAGCCCGTCGACGCGGTCATACCCTTCAGCGAAGACACGCCGGTGCGTCTCATGCGCGAGTTGAAACCCGCCACTTACGTCAAGGGTGGCGACTACCGCGTCGAAGATTTGCCGGAGGCAGAGGTCGCCGCGGAGATAGGTGCCGAGGTAAAGATACTGCCCTTCGAGCCCGGATACTCGACGACCGCCCTGATCGAGAGGATAAGGAGCGTTGATTGTGCCCAGGGCGCACGGCCAGACGTCTAGAATTAATCTAGCAGGTCACGCAAGCTTGCGGCGTGAGGGCTGCTTTTTATCTTGGCTAGAGCGGTGAGCTGTATCTGGCGGATGCGCTCGCGAGTGACGTCGAAGCGCTCGCCTACCTCTTCGAGGGTCTTGGGTTGGCCTCCGGTTAGGCCGAAGCGGTATTCGAGGACCATGCGCTCGCGTTCGGGGAGGCTGTAGAGGGCTTCCTGCATTCGGCTCTTGAGGAGAGAGGTCTTTGCGAGGTCGTGGGGGGTCTCGGATTCATCGTCGGCGATGAAGTCGCCGAGCTCGGAGGAGTGGTCCTCCCCGACCGGGGTTTCCAGGGAGATCGAGCGTCGGCTGACGCGCCTTATGCGTGCTATCTCCTCGACCTCTATCTCCATCTCGTGGGCGACCTCTTCGTCGTCGGGGTCGCGGTTGAGCTTGGCGGCCAGAGAGCGTTGCACCCGATAATATTTGTTGATCTTCTCTACCATGTGAACGGGGACGCGGATGGTGCGGCCCTTGTCAGCGATGGCGCGGGTTACAGCCTGGCGGATCCACCACGTAGCGTAGGTGGAGAACTTGAAGCCCTTGCGGTAGTTGAACTTCTCGACGGCGCGCATGAGGCCGATGTTGCCTTCCTGGATCAGGTCCAAGAGAGAGACACCGCGGCTGGCGTACTTCTTTGCTATGGAGACGACGAGCCTCAGGTTGGCGCGCGTCAGGTGTGCTTTGGCCTTTTTGTCGCCGCGCTCGACGCGCTTGGCTAGGTAGACTTCCTGGGCCTTGGTGAGGAGGGGGGTCTTACCGATCTCATCCAGGTACATCTGGACGGCGTCGCCGGTATAGCGGGAGCGAAGGTCGCCTTCGAGGACCTCCTCGACGAGTTGGGCGTCCTCTTCCTCGTGGTGGAGGGTGTCGTTCAGGAACTCCGCATCCACAACTTCTACGCCGTGCTCGCGAAGGAGGCCGTAGACCTGCTGGATCTCCTCGGTTGAGAGGTCGACTTCTTGGAGGAGGTCGAGGACCTCGCTAGATTCCAGCGTGCCGGACTCCTGGCCGGCCTCGAAGAGTTCCTGGATCTCCTCTATGTCCCGAAGGTCACGTTGGGGCTGCAACTTCTCCTCTGGATCGGTTCTCGAAACCCACGCCACGTTTGCGCGTAATATATCCGAAATACTCCAAAGATCAACGACGCCGCGCGGCGCCTGCCGTACGGCGGGAAGGAGCGTCTCTTGCTGGGACTGAGAAACCTGTTCCGGGTCTTCCACGAATCCCGGTCGGCCGCGCGGCGTCATGCTACCCTGGCCGTAGTAGGGAATGCTTCAGAGGCGGAAGGGCTCGCGAACCTGCTGGATGCAGCTAGGAGCACCGCCGGCGCCGAGGTGCTCCTCGACATTAGGGGCTTCCCAGGCGCCGGGCTCGAGGTCTACGTCTCGGGTGAGGCCGTCGAAGGTACGGAGAGGTTCTCTCTTTCGGCCGTGACGGAGGAGGCCGTTCTCCGGGAGCTCGCGCCTCGCCTCGCAGATTCCCTGGATGATGATTACCTGATTCCTCTGGGGCGCGGCTATCCCATTTTTAGGCACGCGGTGTGCGAGAAGATTATCCACGAGAACGCTCGCCAGAACGCCGTCGTAGGGGCGCTTCCCATCCCGGGCGCGGACATGCCCGCCATCACCGCGAACCAGGGCCGGATGGTCCTCGGCATAGCCGCGGTCTATGGGGAGGAGATCTCACTAGATAGGGCGCGAGAGCTCGTCGGGGTGCTGGCCGCCGGGTTTGGTCTCCGGGCGCTCGCCCGCCAGGTCGTGAAGCTGGTCCCGGTCGGGGGATGGGCGGCCTCCGGGGCTATTGGCTACGCGGGGACCCTCGCGATGGGCCGAGCCACTATTTTGTACTTCGAGCGCGGCAAGACGAAGCCCGAATCCGAGGAGCTCTCTCAGATAAGGCGCTGGGCGAGCGAGGAGGCAAAAGCTTTCCTCTCGCGCGAGCGAGAGCGTCGGTAACGTCTTCTTTGAGATGAGGCGGGTGTTCGACGCTCCTCCGTAAGACAAGAGGTATCCCGTAGCGCGCTTGTATAATAATGGTGCGCGGAATAAGGCTCTGGTTTGCAGGGAGGATCTGTTTGGCAAGGTGGCGGCTTCTTGAGCCCGATGCGGACGACGTATCGGAGCTTGCGCGCGTGGCGCAAGTGGATCTCCTCTGCGCCCGCGTGTTGACGAACCGCGGTGTGCTCCCAGAAGCAGCTCCGGGTTTTCTCTCGCCCTCGTTAAAGACCGTCGGGGCGCCGGAGGAAGAGGTGTGGCGTGTGGCGGCGCGGAGGATCTCACGGGCCATCGAAAATGGCGAGCGGATCGGGGTCTTCGGCGATTACGACACCGACGGCATCACCTCGGCGGCCACCCTCTACCTCGCGCTCTCCCGCTACACGAATAACCTGCTGGTCAAGCTTCCGACGCGCCAGGCGGGCTACGGTCTCCTTGAGCCCTACGTACGGGATCTCTTCGCCGCAGGGGTAGACCTGATCGTCACCGCCGACTGCGGTATCTCGAACAAAGCGGAGGTCGAGCTGGCGCGTTCTTTGGGGATGGACGTGGTCGTGACGGACCACCACATCCCGCCGGTGAACCCGCCCGAGTCTCCGCCAGCCGTCGCCATCCTCGACCCAAAGCTCTGGGACGCGCAAGATCCTCTGGCAGGTGTGGGTGTAGCCTGGAAGCTCGCGTGGGCGGTTGCCAGAGAGCTTGAGGACCCGGATGGTAGGCGTCACATCGGCAGGCTTTTGGACCTCGTCTCGGTAGGGACGATCGTGGACTTAGCGCCGCTCGTCGGGGACAACCGGGTCCTGGCCTCGCTGGGGCTCAAGTACATGAACCGTTCGCTCTCCGCCGAGAATGTTCGGCCCGGCATCGGGGCGCTCGTGCGGGTGGCGGGGGTTAGAGGCGATCTGGATGAGGGAGACCTCGGCTGGAAACTCGGGCCGCGCCTGAACTCGATCGGGAGGATCAAACACCCCAGGCCCGCCCTAGACCTCTTGCTCACCGACGACCACCGCGAGGCCATCAAGATAGCCTCGCTCCTCAACCAGCTGAACTCCGAGCGGCAGCAGAGAACCCGCTATGCGGTGGAGAGTGCCCTCTCCGAGGTGCTCCCCGAGCAGGACTTCAAGGTTGTGGTTACAGAGGAGACAGGGGGTCTCGCGGGACTGGTGGCGGGCAGGGTCGCGGGGGCCATGGGTCGCCCGGCGGCGGTTCTCAATCGGCGGGTGGACGGCTCCTACGGTGGGTCTGCGCGGGCGGGGGAGACGGACGTGGACCTCTACGGGGCGCTTTTTTCCGTGCGCCACCTTTTAAGGGAGTGGGGCGGGCACCGTAAGGCGGCGGGGCTCTCGGTCGAGCCCGGCAATTTCGACGCTTTCGTGGCCGGGGTGAACGAGGCGGCGCGGGCGCAGTTCGGGGAGAACCCGGAGGTGTTCGAACCTCCTATCGAGGTGGACGCGGAGGTTCCGCTCGAGAGTGTGTCGAACGGGCTTCTGGACTGGCACGAGAGGCTCGCGCCGTTCGGGAGCGGGAACTACCGCCCGGTCTTCGTTTCGGCCGGCCTCAGGGTCGAGGGGGCGCGGCAGCTCTGGGAGGGGATGAACCTGCTACGTCTGAGGGGTGGGGCAACGGCGAAGCTACCAGGGACGCTCGAAGCCGTGCCCGAAGGACCCTTCGAGGCGGCGTACGCGGTAAGCCGGAACGCTTACACTGGGGGGACGGAGCTTGAGATAGTGGGCTGGAGAAGGTAGTGGCGAGGCCGGGGGTGAGGATTTGAACGCTATAGGGGTGGACGTCGGGGGGACCAAGATCGCGGCGGCCGTGGTGACGCCGGAGGGTGAGATTCTAAACGAGGTCAGATACCCCTCGTCGGGTCCCAAAGAGAGGCTGCTCTCGAGCATCGCTAGATCCGTCAACGAGGTCAGGGACGGGTTCGAGGTCGGTGGGGTCTGCCTGGCAGTGCCCGGGACCGTCTCGACGGAGGAGAACAAGATCATAGACGCGCCGAACCTGCACGCCATTGAAGGTATCCCCTTGAAGGATGAGCTGGAGGAGAGGACGGGTCTTACGACCACGGTCGAGAACGATGCCAACGCCGCGGCCTGGGGCGAGTTCCGATTCGGGGCGGGGAGCGAGGTCAGCCACCTCATCTTCATTACTTTGGGCACGGGGGTGGGGGGCGGTGTGATCTCGCACGGTGTACTCTTGAGGGGCGCGCAGGGAGCGGGCGGGGAGATGGGGCACATAACGATCCAGGCCACGGGCCCCCGGTGCGGCTGCGGCAACCACGGCTGCCTGGAGGCCCTGGCGTCGGGTACGGCGATAGCACGCCGCGCCCGTGAGGTCGCTAGCGAGAAGCCAGACTCGGCTCTGGGGCAACTCGCTGTCGAGAGAGCGGTGCTCGGAGAGGACGTCGCGGGGCTTGCGAGGCAAGGCGACGAGGCGGCTATCTCTGTTCTGCGCGAGACAGGGGTCTGGCTCGGCATCGGGCTCGCCGGGTTCGTCAACGTCTTCAACCCCGAGGTCATAGCCATAGGCGGCGGGGCCGCCAGGGCGGGCGACTTGATCCTCGACGCCGCCCGCCACGAAGTCCGCCTCAGGGCGATGTCCCCCAGCCGCGACCTCGTGGAGATCAACGAAGCGACTTTAGGCGCTGAGTCCGGCGTCTTAGGCGCCGCCGCCCTAGCCCGCAACTCCTCCTCCGGAGAGTACGTGCTCGGCACGCTGTAGGAACCTTTTTGCCTCTCGTAGTCGTCCCGACCCCTATAGGCAACCTCGAAGACATCACCCTGCGTGCCTTGCGAGCGTTGCGGGAGGCGGACCTCGTGGCCTGCGAGGACACGCGCAGGACGGGCCGCCTCCTCGCCCACTACGAGATAAAGAAGCCGCTACTCGCCTACCACGAGCATAACGAGGAACGTCTCGCTCCGGAGCTGGCGGAGAAGGCCCGCGCCGGGCGCGTCGCGCTTGTTACCGACGCCGGTACCCCGCTCGTCTCCGATCCAGGCTACCGGCTCTTGCAGGCCTCTATCGAGGTCGGCGTCAAGGTAGAAGTGCTGCCAGGACCTTCGGCCCCGATAACGGCGCTCGTTGCCTCGGGACTGCCTACCGATGCGGTCGTCTTCCTCGGATTTCCGCCACGCAAGGGTCGCGAGCGCGAGGAGGTCTTGGAGTGCGTCGAGCGCGAGGAGGCGACCTTCGTCTTTTTCGAGTCGCCGCACCGGCTGGCGAAGACGCTCAAAAACCTGCCAGCGGAGGCACCGGTTGCGGTGTGTCGGGAGCTGACGAAGCTACACGAGGAGGTCTTCCGGGGGACAGTCGGTGAGGCGGCGGAGCACTTTTCCGGGAAGGTGCGAGGGGAGATCGTGCTCCTCGTCCGGGGTGGTGCGACGGCGAAGGCCCCGAGCCTCGAGGAGGTCGTCGAGAGGGCGCGCGAGTACGTCGCCGAAGGCGAGAGCCCGTCGAGGGCGGCGGCGCGGGCGGCAAAGGAGACGGGGCGGAAGCGTGGGGAGGTGTACGACCGACTCGTAGGGTCTTAGCGGTCGGCGATCAACAAAAGCTGACGGCTGAGAGCTAACGGCTCTATAATGCCCCCGGTTTCTCTCTTGGGGGTAGATATATGTTTGCAAATCCCCCAATTCGACAGAACACCTAAGCTCAAGGTTCGCGCTGTGCTGACTGACAACGCGTCGGATCTGCGCATTGAGCGGGTCGCAGAAGGTTGATTCTCATGAGGATAGGGGTGCGCGTCCCACGAGGCAGATATGGTCGCTGTTATAAGCGATAGCGTGGAGCGCTTGAGGGATCATGAGCGGGAGGTTACAGGGTGCATCAAGCAAATGCGTGAGGACCTGAAGCGGGCTGAGGCGTTACGTGAAGAGCTGCGGGGCGATATAGCTCTCTGTGAGAGACATATCACAGAGCTGGGTGATCAAACTCTTCGGAAGGAGTGAGGGGAGTGAGGGCCATGAGGCAGCGCAGGCTTGGCATTAACGGCCCTGAGGTCGGGGCCGTTGGCTTAGGATGCATGGGCATGACGACAAGGCTACCTGAATATCTATCCAACCGCGCTACATGTTGCTCACCGCGCCTATTTGGGGCGCACAATGACCCTTTGCTCCGGTCGTAACGCATAACGATTCGTCGGGCTGCATATGGGTTTCCGGGAACACCTCTGCTCGGCAGCCCGGTGAATAGAGGCAATCTGCCCATTAGCTCCAGGCACAAGGCCTGTTGCCTTGCATGGCGATTACGGTTTCTCTCCTTTTGGTTAAACTTTGATTACATGTTCTGAAGGGGTATTTCTACGTCTCCAACCTTGAGGTACGCTTATATTGCTGTATTAGTAACGAGCCTAGGGCTTGGGGGGACAGCTTGGGGGGGGACAAGAAGGTAGTGATGGGCTTATCTAGCTGGCCCCTGCTTGGAGCGTTCCTGGCTGCATTTGTGGGCATTGGTGCTTATATGTATGGGGGCCTCGATACTAGGAGCGCGAACCAAGCAGGCGTTGGAGAGTACGTAATCCCAGCATTAGAAGCAGCCCAGCCCAAGCAGCAGTCAGAAGGACCATCTCAATCTACTAAAAACTTATCATCGGGCACGGAAGCTCCTGACCAAACCCTATCAGCAGAAGACCCACTACCAATTTTCAATGACTCAGTTTCCACCGAGCCGAGGACCGGCTCGGCAGTGCCTACCGAACCTCCTTCATTAGGCGACACGATCATGTTCTCAAAAACCTCGGCCCAACCACTACCGGTCCAAGCGGCAGGTATATCAACGCCTGCCGATACTTGTACTTCTCAGGTCTGGTGCGCTAATCCTGCGCACCAGATACCTAACCAAGGCAACGTGCCCACTGAAAATGCCTCGTCCTGCACGGGTGACAATGGCGAGGACTCCTGTAGCAAGAAGAAGCCGAGCAAGGAGAAGACCAAAAAGAAGATTAAAGGGAAGAAGTAACACAACGGTAGCATAAGCCCCACATACCTCGCCTTAGGGCCCTCTTACTCCCCCCTATAGAGGGCCCTGTCTTCGGGCTCTGGACCCCTCCCAGAGCCCTTTGTAATGCCTTTGCGTAGGTTCTTGCGGCATTCGCCATCGTGGTAACGGCATTAGCTGCTTTTTCAGGTCCGGCAATGGCCGACGATCTAAGTTGTCTCGATGCCTGGGGCAACCTAATTTGGTGTGAGGGAGATTTCTTCGCGCCAGTCGATAATTGGTGGGACGACAGCTGGTGGTGGGGCAGCGACTGGGAAGGCGATGGCATCGTTCAGGATGTCGAGCAGGAGTCTGAGAGTGGCGAGGTCAACCAGTCGTTTGATGTCTCTTAGGATCTAGGGCATCCCCCTCGGGGCGTAGAGCTTCCGAGGAAAGGAGAGGGTCGGGGTATAGAAACCCCGGCTCTCTCTTTTTATGCCCCCGTACCTAGCGGGTTTCTGAGAAGATTAGTCCTCTCGGCAGCTCGGTGAATAGAGGTAACGCGCGCTGGAGGGTGGGATGAAGCCGTTGAAGAGGTTGTCGTTGTCGTACGTGTTGCTGGCGTTGTACTCTTGCACGCAGCCGACACTCTCAAAGATGAGAGCATTTACGAGAAGTGGATGCTTAGTTCGGAGGTACTTATGGAGACAGCGCGCCGACAGTTCTGCGACGATCTCGAAGCCGAGATCCTGCGTATCCTGAACGAGGAGCACGAGGCCCACATGCCCAGGGAGGCGGTGGAAGAGATAGGAAGAAAGACTGGTATAAACCCGACGGAGGCAACTAGGTTGTTCTTTAACCTGCGAG
>DATDKT010000053.1:0-5938 GCA_036519775.1 Rubrobacteraceae bacterium | reverse complement strand
CATTACTATAGACGGCTCTACGGCTGTCTCCTTCGACGGCGAGGACAAGGCGAGACGCTTCGAGGCCTACGGCTGGCACGTACAGAAGGTGGAGGACGCCGAGGACCTGGAGGCCCTGGAAGAGGCGCTCGCGAACGCCCGCGATGAGTTGGAGAGGCCGTCGCTCGTGATCGTACGCTCCCACATCGCCTACCCCGCCCCGAACGCGGTGGACACCGCCGCCGCCCACGGCGCGGCTCTAGGCGAGGAAGAGGTGCGCCTCGCCAAGGAGGCGATGGGCCTCGACCCCGAGGAGCACTTCGCCGTCCCCGAGGAGGTCTATGAGCACATGGACTGCCGTTTCCGCGGGCGCGAGCAGGAGGAGGATTGGAACGCTCGCTTCTCTGCCTGGCGCAGGGATTTCCCGGATCTCGCGGGGGAGTGGGATCGGGCCTGGAGCGGCAGGCCGGAGCCCGGTTACGAGGAGGCGCTTCCGCGCTGGGACCCGGCGGACACACAGAAGCTGGCCACCAGAAAGGCTGGGGCCGCGGTGATGGACGCCTTCAAGAGCTACGTCCCGACGATGGTCGGTGGGGCTGCCGACCTCGTCCAGTCGACGAGCACCGCGTTCAAGGGCGGCGGGCTCTTCGCCGCGACCCACCCCGGGCGCAACATCGCCTTCGGGGTCAGAGAGCACGGGATGGGGAGCGCGGTGAACGGCATATACCTGCACGGTGGCATGGTTCGGCCCTACGGCTCGACGTTCCTCATCTTCTCAGACTACATGCGCCCGGCGATAAGGCTCTCTGCGCTCATGAACATCCCCGTCGCTTGGGTCTTCACCCACGACTCGGTCGGTTTGGGAGAAGACGGCCCGACCCACCAGCCCGTAGAGCACTTCATGGCCCTGCGCGTGATTCCGAACCTCACCGTGATCCGGCCCGCCGACGCCAACGAGACCTCAGTGGCCTGGCGCTCCACGCTCGAAGCCGAGGGCCCGGTCGCCATGCTCCTCACTCGCCAGAACCTCCCCGTCCTCGACCGCACGGAGCTGGCGGCCGCCGAGGGCGCCCTGCGCGGAGCCTACATCCTGGCCGACCCTGACGGAGCAGAGCCCGATGCTATACTCATCGCTACCGGCTCCGAGGTCGCCGTTGCTCTGGAGGCCCGCGCCCTGCTCGGCGAACAGGGCATTGCGACGAGGGTCGTGAGCATGCCCTCGTGGGAGATCTTCGACGCCCAAGACGAGGAGTACATAAACTCCGTTTTGCCCCCCGACGTGGAGGCCCGCGTCTCGGTCGAGGCAGGGGTGACGATGGGCTGGGAGCGGTACGTGGGCTCTAGGGGCGTGAGCGTGGGCGTGGATCGCTTCGGGGCCTCGGCGCCGGGGGAGAGAGTCCTAAGCGAGCTCGGCATAACCCCCGAGAACGTGGTGAACGCCGCCCTAGATCTCCTCGGACATACCGAGCGGGTAGGGGAGCCCCCCGGCACCCCGGCGTTCGAGGACACCCATCCTGCCGAGGGACACTCCTAGTCACCAATACGGCCTGCCGGGTGTAGACTCTCAGGGGACCGGGTGGTCGAGTGATAGGCGGCATCTTCAGGAGGAGAGAATGAACGAGCGTTTGCAGAGGCTAGCCGGGATCGGGCAGAGCGCCTGGATGGACTCGCTCTCGCGCGACGACATCCAGAACGGCAACCTTGAGCGGATGATCGAGGAGGGAGTCGTCGGCGTTACCTCGAACCCCACGATCTTCCAGAAGGCGATCTCCGAATCGAGCCTCTACGACGAGCAACTCCAGGAGCTGGCCGAGAAGGAGGACGATCCGAAGGAGATCTTCCTCACACTCGCCCGCGAGGATATCCGGGACGCCTGTGACCTCCTCTTGCCCGTCTATGAGAGGACGGGCAGGCTCGACGGCTACGTCTCTCTGGAGGTCTCCCCGGACCTCGCCTATAACACCCTGACGACCGTCCAGGAAGCTACCCGTTTGCACGGGATGGTGAACAAGCCGAACCTGATGGTGAAGATACCGGCGACGCTGCCGGGTTTGGCGGCGATAGAGGAGATGATCGCCACCGGACACTCGATCAACGTCACCCTCATCTTCTCCCTTGAACGCTACCGCGCCGTAACCAACGCCTACATCCGGGGCCTCCAGCGCCTCGTCGCATCCGGCGGCAACCCCTCCCTGGTGGCGAGCGTCGCGAGCTTCTTCGTCTCCCGCGTGGATACCGAGGCAGATAAGCGGTTGGAAAAAGTCGGACGCAAGGATCTGCAAGGAAAACTCGCCATAGCCAACGCGAAGCTGGCATACCAGGCGTTCGAGGAGATCTTCTCCGGAGAAGACTGGGAGTTCCTGGAGTCCAAGGGCGCCACCAAACAGCGTCCCCTCTGGGCCTCGACCTCCACGAAGAACCCTGAGTACGGGGACGTAATGTACGTCGAGGAGCTCGTTGGCCCCGAAACGGTGAACACCATGCCCACCGACACTCTTGAGGCGTTCATGGACCACGGCGAGGTCTGTTCAGCAAGCCCCGGCGGAAGCCCGATCGAGGAGGGCTTGGACGAGGCGAGGGCGCTCATCGTGAGACTCAAAGAGGCCGGGGTAGTCTACGAGAGCGTCACGGAAGCGCTGGAGAAGGAGGGTGTGGCGAAGTTCGCCGACTCCTTCGACGAGTTGCTAGAGGGGATAAAGGACAAGAGCCAGCAGGTCGTCCGCCAATCTTGAGCTCTCCGCCTTCAGCGATCAACCAGGACAAAGAAGCTGAGAGCTGATTGCTGAGAGCTTTCGACTGAAGGGAGCTAAATGGAGATAGGTCTTTACGGCCTAGGCAGGATGGGGGCGAACATGGTGCGTCGCCTGGTACGCGGCGGGGAGCACCGCGTGGTCGCCGGCAACCGCTCGCCGGGGCCGGTGGATGAACTGGTCTCCGAGGGGGCCGAGGGCGCCTACTCGATGGAGGAGATGGTCGAGGCGCTCTCTCCGCCGCGTGTGATCTGGACGATGGTCCCCGCCGGCGACGTTACGGAGCAGACCCTCCTCAAGTTCGCCGGCATGATGGACGAGGGCGATATCCTCATAGACGGTGGCAACTCCTACTACCGCGACACCATCCGCCGCGCGGAGATGCTCCGCGAGAGGGGATTGCGCTTTCTGGACGCGGGGACGAGCGGTGGGATCTGGGGCCTCCAGGTCGGCTACTGCCTCATGGTCGGCGGCGACCGGGACGCCTACGAGCACGTAGAGCCTGCCGTGAAGACCCTCGCCCCCGAGGACGGCTACGCCTACATGGGCGGCGCCGGAGCCGGGCACTTCGTCAAGATGGTCCACAACGGGGTAGAGTACGCCATGCTCCAGGCCTACGCCGAAGGGTTCGAGATCATGCAAAAGAGCCAGTACGACCTAGACCTCCGCGCCGTCTCTCATCTGTGGAATCAGGGGAGCGTCGTCCGCAGCTGGCTCCTGGAGCTTGCTGAGAGGGCCTTCGAGCGGGACGCCGACTTGAGCACCATCCGCGGCTACGTCGAGGACTCCGGCGAGGGCCGCTGGACGGTCCTCGAAGCGATAGACGAAGACGTGCCCGCCCACGCCATCGCAGGCTCGCTCTTCGCTCGCTTTGCCTCCCGTCAGGACGACTCCTTCGCCATGAAGGTCATCGCGGCCCTGCGCGGCGAGTTCGGCGGGCACGCGATCCAGGAGGCGAGCACAAAGTACCCCGAGCAGCGCTAGGAGGACGTCGGTGGCCGGTACACAGCTCTCGGCGGACGTTCTCCGCGACGATGCGCGGCTCCCCAGGGTTCCGGAGCCCGCTGTCGCGGTGATCTTTGGTGCCTCCGGCGACCTCACGGCCCGCAAGCTCATCCCGGCCCTCTACGACCTCGCGGAGGGGCGCCGTCTCCCGATGGAGTTCGCCGTCGTCGGCGTCTCGCGGACAGCGTTAAGCCACGATGAGTTCCGCAAAAGACTGCGTGTTGCCTTAGACCAGCAACGCCCCGGCAAGGTCTCGGACGACGTCTGGGACTCGTTCTCCAGAGGTATCTTCTACCTGCCGGGCGACTCCAAAGATCCCCGGACGTACCGCGAGCTAAAAAGTCTCCTCAAGGAGCTAGACGAGGAGCGGGAAACGCGGGGGAACCGGGCTTTCTACCTGGCGTCGTCGCCCTCACTCGTCTCGCCCATCGTCGAGAGGCTCGGGGAGGCGGGGATGAACGAGGGGGAGAACGGCGGCTGGGCGCGGCTCGTGGTGGAGAAGCCGTTCGGGCGGGACCTCGCGAGCGCCAGAGAGCTAAACCGGGACATCCGGCGTTACTTCAGGGAGCGCCAGATCTACCGGATAGACCACTACCTCGGCAAGGAGACGGTACAGAACATTCTGGCGCTCAGGTTCGCCAACGGCATCTTCGAGCCCGTCTGGAGCCAGCACTACGTAGACCACGTCCAGATCACGGTAGCCGAGGACATAGGGGTCGGCGCCCGCGGCGCCTTCTACGAGGAGGCCGGGGCTCTACGGGACATCGTCCAGAACCACCTCATGCAGGTCCTCTGCCTTACCGCGATGGAGCCGCCGGTCGCTTTTGACGCCGAGTCCGTGCGCGAGGAGAAGGTAAAGGTCCTCAAAGCGGTCCGCCGCATCCCGGAAGAAGAGGTCGAGAGCTATGCCGTGCGGGGCCAGTACACCCGCGGCTGGGTGTGGGGCGAAGAGGTCCCAGGATACCGCGAGGAGAAGAACGTGGCGCCGGACTCGACGACCGAGACGTACGTCGCTCTGAAGCTCTTTATAGACAACTGGCGGTGGGCAGGGGTGCCGTTCTACGTCAGGACGGGCAAGCGGCTGCCGAAGAGGGTCACGGAGATCGCCGTCCAGTTCAAACCGACGCCGCACGCGCCGTTCGCCGGGGCGGGGAAAATAGAGCCGAACGTCCTGGTGGTGCGCGTCCAGCCTGAGGAGGGGGTCTCGCTGAAGATCGGGGCGAAGGTCCCCGGCACGGGGTTCGAGATCCGATCGGTCAACATGGACCTCCTCTACGGCACGGCGTTTCTCGAAGAGGTCCCGGACGCCTACCAACGCCTCCTCCTCGACCTCTTGCTCGGCGACCCGACGCTCTTTATCCGGGCTGATGAGGCCGAGGGGGCGTGGAACATCCTGGACCCGGTGGTGCGGGCCTGGGCCGAGAGCGAGAAGGTCTCGCTCTACCCGGCAGGGACCTGGGGCCCGGAGGAGGCTGTGGACCTCCTGGCGCGCGACGGGCGAGGTTGGAGGCGGCCGTGAGGGAGGATCTTACGTGATCGGGGAGTCGCGTTCGGCGCCTTTTGGCGGCGCGATGTCCGCCGGCGAGATAGAGCGCGAGTTGGCGCGGCTGCGGATGAACGAGGACGGCACGCTTGGGGCGCGAGCGAGCGTATTGAACCTGATCGTGGTGACGAACGAGGAGTCCGCACCGGGCGTCACGCGCCTCGTCTCCGAGCTCTCTGGGCGCTACCCTTCCAAGGTCGTGCTCATCATCTCCGACCCCGAGGAAGAAGAGGCGAACTTGGAGGTTGGGCTCTCGGCCTTCTGCGGCCTGAGACGCGGGATGCCCAGCGGCAACCAGGTCTGCGCCGAGCAGGTCAAAGTCCACGTTGAAGGGCCGCCCGCCAGGCACCTTGAAAGCCTCGCAGGGCCCCTCCTCATCCCCGACCTCCCTGTCTTTCTCTGGTACCCGAACGGCGAGGTGCCCCTCTCGCCGGAGTGCGACGGCATGGCGGCTTTGGCGGACCGCCTCCTACTAGACTCGGGCGCTGCGGGGGACTGCGAAGCTTCCTTGCGGGCCGTGGCCGATCTTTTGAAGCACGAGGACGTCCCGGCGATAGGGGATCTCCAGTGGGCCGCCCTTTCTTCTTGGCGCTCGCTCGTCGCGGACCTCTTCGCTCCCCCGGAACGCGCCGGGGAGCTAGCCAGGATCCGGCACGCGGAG
>DATDKT010000052.1:0-7601 GCA_036519775.1 Rubrobacteraceae bacterium | reverse complement strand
CCTCGTCGTAGAGGAGATCTGGGTAGCCCTCTTCGTGGAGCGCCGTCTCGAACTCGTAAAGGGCTTGGGCACCTCGGCGCCGTCGTTCGCGAAGGGTCCCGAACCTCCCGTCCTGCCCCTCCTTCATCCCCCGAACAACCTACGCCAGAAGTCCTTGGAGCGCTCGGTCTCCAGCTCCGTCCGTAGCCTGTCGGCCTCCTCCTGGTGCCGTTGGCGCTCCTCACGCACGCGCTCAAGGTCCTCGCGCAAAGAAGACTCGGTCCGCTCGGTCAGCTCCAATCGTGCACGAAGGTCTGCCACCTCGGACGAGGAGCTTATCAACTCGCTCGTAAGCTCGCGGACAATATCCGCGAGATCTTCCGCGCCTTCCGCGCCACCACCCATCTCCGCAGATTTCTCGCGGCTGCTGTGACGGGTCTTCCGCGACGCACCTCTACGATCTCTGAGGGCGTATACGGAGTCTATGGGAACAACGTATGTCTTCTCTACGCCCTCTCCATCTACTTTAGCCTCAAGGTCGCCGCGGCTTACGTACGTGCGGACGGTGCCCGGGTCAACGCCCAGAGCTTCCGCGGCTACCTTAATCGTCACCCATCCAGACGATCCGCGGATATCCGCGATAGTACCCGCCTCATTTCCGCCAGGGGCATCGCCCGCTTCGGGCTCAGTAGTAGTGTCCTCGCTAGCTTGGGGCTCGGGGCTTACGGGCGGCATAGCGATGGTCTCCTCGGCTGAAGGGTCTACCGGGGCATCGGCGCCTCTGCTACGCCTCACAGCTTCGTTTACAGCGGCGGCAGGTATCCACCAGCGTGCCTGCTCGTCCTGGTGTCCTTGGAGCTGTCCGCTGGTAAGCAGGCCCAGGACTGTGAACTCTGTCAGCTCCAACAACCTCGCCGCTTCGCCCGGAGTGTAGAAATCCGCTTCTCTCGGCATATGGGTAGGAAGGATACCTTGGACCGGGGCTCCGCGCCTCTCGAAGCACAGTACGCCCCACAAGGCCGAGGCTAGTTATTGTGTAATGGTGTACGCTCCATTCCGAGGAGAGAGGTGATCCTATATCGGCGACGACGATGCGATGGTACAACCCGACGAGCAGAGTCGAGGAGGAGGTCCCGGCCCCCATATCGGAAGCGCAGGCCATAGAGATGCTCAGTGGACACCAGGACTCCGAACAGTTCATCGAGGTGTACTGGCGGTTGCGCAGCAGGCACCCGGAGATTGTACAAGCCTTGATCTTCACGGGAGAGACGTTCTACATGGAGCACCGGAGGGGACAGCCCCCAAACTAGCAGAGCGCGAACCCTTACCCAACCCCACGCCTTCTACAACTAGGGAGGAGGGGCCGGACAGGCCTCGAAACCGCCCAACCCCTCGGTGTCCCCCGGCAGCGAGGTCCACAAATGAGAGGTACGTGCGCTCCCAGGAGAACCCCAAGGACCCCGCCACCGGGGGCACTATCTCCATCGTAGCAGCTAGGGGTTAAGGCCCCGTTAAGAGGTGGTTTGAGTCCGTTAAGGCCACGATAACGAAACCCCTACCCGCAACCACGTGGTTTGTGTCTCAGCGTACTATTGCGGATGATGCATACCCAGCTCCGATCTTCACGACCATGCTGGGAACGCGGCCCTCGGGGAAGATGCACTCGCGGCTGCGTGGGCAGAGGGCCGTGAAATGCCATTCGAGAAGACCATCGCCAACGCTTTGGGCGACGACGAATGAAGAGCAACGGGTAGACTAACTACCGTTGCCGTAGAGGTGGACAACCGATTCACAAAGTGCCCGATGTATAGACGGAGCATGAGTGGGGCAGCGGTTCCCGGTTTCCTCTTGGCGTGAAGTCACACATAAAACACTTGAAACCATTGCCGATCTAGATCAAGAGAGTTTCGATGAAATCGTTGGCAGCTTTCCGCGTTTTGTGGCCCACAGTGGAGACAACTTTCGTGTTCCTTGTCCACTGTCGAACGGCACCTTCGTAGCCCAGACTTTCTTTTTGCGATAGCCCCGGTCCTAACGCCTATGGTCCCCCTCCTCTGGCCGCACCGCTGCGCCCGGAGCGGGCTTTTTCGGAGCGGGCTTTTTGAGAGAATGGCAGGGGTGTACCTGATGCTAAGATTCGGGCCGTACATACCTTTGCTGTTCGGCGTTGGTGCCTTACTGTTCGTGGTCGGCTTGCTTGTCAGGATATTCGCCCCAAACGGTTTGTTGAGAGACTTAGGAAGCGGTATCGGCTTTAGGTATGGGGTGGGGGCGATGCTACTCGCCATAGCTCTCTACGCGTTCATGTGGGTTGTCGAGGCTTGAGCGAGAGCAGTATCCTCTAACCCTCCGGGGACCTAGCCCCTACTTACAAGGCCCCGACTCATATTTGTGGCACGATTCTCTACTCAAACTTAGTAAAAAATAGTCCATTTGCCTCATGTGGTGGTCCTCTAAAGTCCGTAGGCTTTGTAGCTGTTACCGGGCTGGTGGAGCCATGGATTTACACAACCAGCCCGGCGCTTTTTAAGCGGGCCGGTATCTAAACCGTTACGTTCTTCTTACGAGAGGCCGGCCCGCTTTTGGCTGGCCTAGCCCGATCTGGCATCCCCTGCGCAGGACCGGCTACTAGCGGTATTCCCCGAGCTCCCAAGAGCGGCGCTTGTTGGTAATTCGGGAGCCCAAAAGCAACATTAGGCTAAGAAACCGCTTGGTAAATGGGCAAACACTGCCTCAACACTACAATTCTGCCCTAGACAGTACACAAGCGTGGGGCAAACACCCCGCTTTGTGGCCTCGCGAAGCCGCCTGAGGGACCAGAGATAAAACAACAGAAAAAGAGCAGTAACAGTAATAGCCTAAGAGCGCGTAAAACCATCGGGCGGGTTTCTAGAGAACGTTTTTACCCGGCGGCCTTCTTCGTGGAGGAGTCTTGCGACCTCGCACGCCAGAATGCCGGTCGCTCCGGCGACGAGTACTGTTTGCATACTGTGCTCCTTTCCCTAGCATCTGCGGGGGTTGCCCCTTGAGGACTTGCGCCCACCGAATAGCAGGCTACCTCTACAGCATCTTGATGAGGTCGACCTACTCGGCATCATAGTTGCGTCCTCGCACCCCTCATCCGCGGCCATGTTCGCCGCCCCGCACCCGCCGGCGAAAAACACGTGTATCCTTTTGCCATACTAGCGGGTACAGGGACGCGCAGCGCGACCGTTGTTAACCAAGATCCTCGAAGAAGCCCCGCCGCCAGCTCTCGTAACGCGGGCTCCAGCCGAGCTCCTTCTTGATCTTCTCGTTGGAGGCGCCTCGGAGCCCGAGCATCCACTCGACGAGGGCTTTACCGGCGAGCAGGCATGCGAAAAAACCGGGACGCGGGGTGGTCGCTTGGCCCCGAGCGCCTCGGCGTAGACCGGCATCCATTCCGTGGCGCTGGCGGGTTCGTCGTCGACCACGTTGTATACTCCCGGCCTCGCCCCCTCAAGGGCGGCCACGGGCGCGGTCGCGGCGTCGTCGACGTGGACGAACGAGTAGACGCCTTCCCCCTGGCCGATCATCGGGTAGCGCCCCTTCTTGACCTGCCGGCCGACGTCCCCGTCCTTCGCGTACCAGGTACCCGGGCCGTAGAACATCCCGTAGCGCAGGACGACTCCCTCGATCCCGTCAGCCGAAAGCACCGCCTCCTCGACGTGCTTGATGGTCTCGACGGCCGGGCCTATGGGTGGGGGAGCGTCGAGGTACAGCGGAGCGTCCTCCGTCTTCACCGGTCCGCCGGTCTGCGCGTACCAGTAGGCGGCGCCCTGCAGGGGAAGGGTAAAGGCCCGCTTTAGAAGAACCGGGCTGGCTGAGAACCCCCACCGCAAACACCAGCCCGGTTGCAGCTACAGAGCCTACGGACTTTAGAGCACCGGCACATGAGGAAAATCGCCCATTTTTACTAAAAGCGAGGGACCAGCAGATGGGAGAATGCCAGCCCCTCGTATTACCCCCTCTTGGGCAGCAGATGGGGAGCGTCGAATTGTACGAACCGCTCCGGGAATAGAAAAGGGCCGGAGCCTCGATAAGGACCCTGGCCCTTCGCTGCCCGTGAGAGTCAACCTCCCCCGTCTCCTATAGGGACGAACCTACGGGTACGAAAGAGGGGCCGGGCTCTCCGCCGTGCCCAACCCCTCGATGGCCCCCGGCAGCGAGGTTCACACATGAGACGTGGGATCCAGGGGGAGAAACCCTGGGAGCCCGCCACCGGGGCACTATCTCTATCGTAGCAGCCGGGGTTTAAGGACTCGTAATAGAGAGGTTAGGGCTCGTCAAGAAATCCCGAAAGAACATCTTAGAGCAAACCCAGGGCCATAGCTAGGAAGAGCAGCGCCATCACGTCCACAATCACGAACAGCGCAAAGACTATGATCAGAACGAGGCCTACCCTATCCCTTGTATCAGGAGTCATCGCTATTACATAGTCGCTCAAGGAGATTGAGAGCCCGTTAAGACGTGATTAGGAGTCCGTTAAGCTAACCTTTTTCTTGTGGTCCTCCTGGTGTGGCTGCTCGACCGGCTGCATATCCATTAAACTCCGCTACATGTTGTGTTGCCTACTATGCCTATCGGGAGCAGAAACGGCGCTTCCCCCGGTCCTAACGCATAAGGATGCGACCGGCTGCAAGTGGGCTTCCGAGAAGACATAGCTATCGGCAGCTCGGTGAATAGAGGCAACCCGCCCCAATGCTAGGTGCATCCCCTCATCCAGTGTAACGCGGTAGCAGTAGGCGCAGGAGAGCCATCGATACCACTTCGTCGCCCAGCGGCTTCCGTATACGGGACTTTGTCCCAGCCTCGACTAGGACAAAAGTCCTAGGCTGAAACTGGACTAAAGGCCTATAGATCTTTCACCAATCACGGCTAAGCTTTTAATTAGAAGACGACCGACCCCACGAGGAGGTAGCAGATGAAAAAGACGATGTTGCTTGCGGCGATGCTGGCGCTCACGGTGCTAGCGATGGGAGCCCCCGCTGCTATTGCGGACGATGACCTTCGGGACGACCGCTTCGAGGATTGTTTCTTCCTCGACGGAGTCTTAATCTGTGACGAGGACTTCGACCGCGACTTCTTCGACGGCGAGCGCTTCGACTTCGATGGGGAGCTGGACCAGGACGTCGAGCAGGAGGCCGAGAGCGGGGACATAGACCAGTCGTTCACGGTCACCAGCGAGGGCGACAACTCTAACCAGTGCGTTGGCACACAGGGAGTAGCCAACACCGGCAACACCCAGAACGTCATAGACCTCACCCAAGTCGATGGGGAGGCAGACGACTTCGAGTTCGATGAGGTTGACTCCTCGGTCGAGGTTAGCCCTGAGTCGACCACGACGTGCGACCAGCAGGTCAACCAGGCCGCTTCCGCGACCGGGTAAGGAAACCATAGCTAAGGCGAGCGATCAGGTGAACCCGCTCGCTGCTAAGAAGAGCCGGGGCTTCTTACACCCCGGCTCTTTCCCCGTCTTCCAGCCTCAAGTTTCCGAGAAGAAGACTAGCCCTCTCGGCAACTGGGTGAATAGAGGCAACCGGACCCTTGCCAGCTTCGTTGCTTGGTATCATGGTCGCAAGAGAGGTGTGAGGAAAAGAGGTAGCGCTTATGAGGCACAAAGTTTTAGTTGTGACGGTGGCGCTGATAATGGCATCGCTGATGGGCACTGCGGCTGGGCCTGCTTGGGGCCAGAACCAAGCAGGCTGCGACGGCAGCAATGAAGGCGACCACGGCAGAGGCTGCCTTCCAACGACTAAGGAGGAGGAGTGTAAGGAGGGTGCATGGGAGGCGTTCAATGTATTTGAGTACCTATTTGAGAACGTGGGCGTGTGTAATTAATAAGCAATAACCAGGGGCAGTGCATAAAGTCGACCAAGTAAGGCAGCGTCGCGCGAGGGCCGGGGTCTAACAGCCCCGGCTCTTCTTATGCCCCGAGTTTCCGAGAATTGGGCAGTGCCTGAGCTGGAACGATCATATGAACATTACTGCCCTCCTCTGCCCCATGTCATGTCTAAGGATTCGATAGCAACGTATTCGTCCGTATGACGTCGGTGGTAGCTAGGCCCATCCCCCGTCTTAGTACTTAGAGTTCTCATCTTCGGCTGCTTTTCTAGAGTGGAGCCGAGGGGATTCGAACTCCTGACCTCCGCTGTGCAAAGGCGGATACATGATTTCGTGGTTGTTCACCAGTGTTCAGAAACAGCTGCAAATAAGCGCATCTTTTCTTGGCTCTTGTCGCCAGTGTTCACCATTTTTCGAGTGGGTTAGTGTCGAATTAGTGTCAGCTGGCAGCTCGATTAGGGTTCAAAAACAAAACGGACGCCCCACCATTACCATTCCCCCAGCTTATTTAGCTTGCACCGCTCTTTGGAGCACACTCGCTCGCGCTCGCGGCGCTCGGCTTTCTTGCGCTCGGACTCTTCGCGCTAGCGTTGCTGTTCCCGGAGCCACAGAGGCTCTCGAAAAGGGCCCCGCTATCTCGCGGTCGGTCCTAATAACTCGTTCGACCGCGTGTGTTGTTGATTCGACTAATCCTTTGTCTTTCTGTTCCGCCTTTGCTGGATGAACTCCAAATATCGCTCTAGCGCCTTTCGAATGGACTTAAATGCCACATCGTCAAGGTTTAATAATCCGGGGTCGGAGATTTCCCACCCTTCTATCTCTCCTTCGTCACGCTTTATGTTTATGGAGTCGGATTTACATACAAAAACACTATCTACTGTAGGATACTCAAGTCCTTCGCAAGGGTACTTATTGGGGAAAGAACCAAGGTAAGAGAGGTCGCGAATTTGCAAACTGAGTTCCTCTTTCACTTCTCGTTCTAAGGATTTTTCTAGGGTTTCATCTGCATCGACGAAACCTCCGGGTAAGTCCAGCTTTCCTTTGTCAGGCTCTTTACCTCTGCGAGTCAAGATTATTTTGTCGTCGTTCAATTCGATAATCGCTGCCACAGCTGCAGCGGCATTTTTGTAGGCTGTGAACTGGCAATGCTCGCGCTCGCACACGAATTTTTTTTGGCTGAGTTGCCTGAAACTTTTCGCGCCACATTTCGGGCAATAGAATATAGGTACATCCTTCATCTCTTTGTCCTCCATAGTGTTGAGTGGATTCAGGTAGTGGTTGCGTTCAAACGGGCTCAAGCCGACGAGCCCGTTATACCAGCGGCGTGCGAGGAAGCACCCCAGGCTCGGGCGACCGGTGAAAGTCGGACCAAGCTACGCGGAGCGTCGGAAGGCGGAAAGGACCTTCGCTTGGCTGGGAAACTTCCGGCGGCTCTTGGTGCGCCACGAGCGTCGCCATTCGATCTTCCGGGCCTTTTTACTGGTCGCTCTTATCCTCGTGTCTCTGAGGCGACTCTGACATGTCCTAAAGAACTTGGCGACAGTAGGCCCGGCTAGCTGGCTTGTTCCGGTTCGACTGGCGCCGGCTCGACCTCCTGCACCAGCGCGGGCGCTTCCGGCTCGAGCGGCATCGGTTCGAGCGGCATCGGTTCGAGCGGCATCGGTTCGACCAGCACTGGCTCACCTTCTTGTACTGTCTCATCCGGCGCCGGCTCGACTGGTGCCGGCTCGTCTTGCTCTGATTCGCTTTGCTTCGGCTCG
>DATDKT010000051.1:0-18813 GCA_036519775.1 Rubrobacteraceae bacterium | reverse complement strand
GGTGGCTGCTCCGGCTTCCAGTATTCGATCTACTTTGACGACGAGATCAACGATGACGATGAGATCATCGAGACTAAAGGCGTCAAGGTCCTCATCGACGCCATGAGCGTCCCCTACATAATGGGCAGCGAATTCGACTATGTAGATGGCCTGATGGGTGCCGGCTTCGCCGTCAACAACCCGAATGTCCAGGGCGGCTGCGGCTGCGGTAGCTCGTTCACCTGCTAGTCTAAAAGCACCTCGAAGAACATGAGATCCGGGGCCTGCAAGGGTCCCGGCCTCTTTCTACTTCATGGCTTCGTCTATGCCTTCGGGCGTAACGACGAAGATTCCATAATCGTCGTCGGCTTCGGCTATCCATCCCCTCTCGTCCAGGTACTCCGCTATCGCCCGGAATTCTTCCGGGTTCGAGACGCCAGCCCGCCACATGACTGGGGCCTGGGGCACGTACGCCCCGGGCCTGCCGTTCGCCTCCACAGCGGCCGCCTGCAAGACCCGGCGCGCTTTCTCCTGGGTCACCCTGGCTTCGCTTACGATGGTTTTCCCTCCCCTCCTGTACTCGAGCACTCCCCGACCGCCCATCGCCGCCACGGGGAGCGAGAGAGGTAGACTATGGTCGGGTGGACCACGATCCTCCCAGAAACTTCCCCCCTCCAGAGCTCCGAGAATACGCGTCCATACCTATCCTGCCAGGCAATTTACACTAATATTTGGCCGGCACAAGATGAACCACGCTCGACCTGTAGACTTACCAAAAGCTTACATTGTGCACCTCGTGCTGTAGATGAAGCGAAACTAAAGGTTCAGCTTCGCGCATCCCGGTCCCAATGTCTGGTGCGCCGATCTCCATTTCAGTGGTTCGCTTTGCCTGGCCGCTCTTCTCTGGCGATTTCAACGTTGCGTGGCTCGCGCCGGCGGCGGCTGCTGGCCAGCAGCCGCCAGGGTGAGCGCCGCGACGAGCGTGACCGCGAGCACGAGGGTGTCCGGGACGCCTCTAGCGAAAGAGCTCGCCCACCGCTCGGCGGCGAAGGCTAGGTCCACCGCGCCGTACGCCTCGTAGAGGCCGGAGAGGGCGGAGGTGCCTTCATAGGCTATAAAGTCCGTTCCGAGCAGGATGAACATGTCCCCAGAGAAGAGGTTCGTGGTGTGCAGGCGCAGGCGGCCCAGAGAGAGCTCCCGACCCCGCAGGAAGGGGCGCCGCCCGAGGTCGAGGTGGTCCTAGAGGGCGGCCATGAGAAAGAGGGGAACGGCCATGCCCAGGGCGTAGATCGCGAGCAGTGTCGCTCCCCGGAGGGTTTGTCCGGAGGCAGCGGCGACGGTCAGGACCGCGCCGAGGATGGGACCGGAGCAGAAGCCCGCGAACCCGTAGACGGCGCCCAGAGCAAAGGTCGCTCCTGTGGACTCTCCTCGGACTTTACCCGAGAGGCGCGTGAGGGGACCGAACCCGAAGCCACCCCCGAGGAGTTGCAGAACACCTAGCAGGATGATGGCGGCGCCAGAGACCATTATGAGGGTGCTCCGCTGCCCGTAGACGAGGCCGGTCACGGCTGAGATCCCCATCCCCAGAGGCACGAGCGTTGCGCCGAGCCCCAGGTAGAAGATGGCGGTCTTCACGAGGAGACGTTTGCGCGACTGGAAAGCATAGGCGAAGAAGGCCGGCAGCAAGAGGGCGCTGCACGGGCTGAGGAGGGAGAGCACACCCCCGAGGAACGCCGCGAGGTAGGAGACCTCAAGCACCTTCGGTCTTTCGGAGTTCGTCGTCTATAACCTGCTTGAAGTCCTCCAGGGGGATCGGCCCCGTGAGCCTCTGTCCGTTGATAATGAAGCTCGGGGTGCCCTGAATCCCCGCTTCCCGGGCCTCCTGCAGGTCCCTCCGCACCACCATCTCGTACTTTCCCGAGGCCAGACCGGATTCGAAGCTCTCCACGTCGAGCCCGAGTCCTCGCGCCAGTTCGGTGAGCTTATCGTCTGAGAAGGTTCCGCCGTTGATCGAGCCCTGGTTTTCGTAGAGGGCGTCGTGGTACTCCCAGAAACTGCCCTGCTCCCGGGCTTCCCTCGCGGCTTGCGCGGCCTTCACGGACTCCTGTCCGAGGTAGGCGAAGTCCCTCCACTGTATCCTGAGCGTTCCATTCTCCACGTATCTTTCCACCAGCTCTGGCTCCATCTCACGGGCGAACTTGCCGCAGTACTCTCACTGGTGGTCGGCATACTCGGTCAGGACGACCGGCGCGTCTTCGTCGCCCAAAGACGGGTGCTCGAGGTCCACCGTTGCCTGCCCTTCGCCTCCAGCGGGTTCGTCCCCAGCGCGATCTTCGGCGCGCTGCTCCGCGCTCGGGCCGCCGCAGGAGACGGCGGCGAGGGCGAGCAGGGCGAGGCCTGCGCGAAGCAGCCAGAGTCGTGTTCTCCTTTTAGAATGGCCCGTAGTCGGACCTTCGATGTTCTCTCTCAAGGGTGCCTCACAATCTTTTCCAAAACCAGGCCCGCGAGCGGAAAACCCTAGGCGCCCGCATAATGTGCCTTTGTGACGCGCTTTTGTAGCGTTATACGATCCCGCTAGCCCACTGTATGCCTGACTGGGTGCCATACTCGTTGCCTGCCAGGAACAAAAACTCCGAGAAGTCCCCGAAAATAGCTGAAGTTATCCGGCTACCGTGCCGATAAATTATACTGTAAGCGAGAGGATAGGGCGGATAAGCAAGTGTTCATACTACTAGCGCTGGTAATGGCGTTGATGACCACGTTGACCAGACGGAACTGCGCCGGCGTCGCCGAAGCAAGGTGCGGACTGTCACGGTCTATTAAAGACCACTGAGCGGGAATGCACCACGGTTACCCTGGTCGAGCCGGTGAGCACCGCGTAGTACTTCCCGCGGACGATCTTTCCGCCGGGTCCTCTCAAGGCCGGCTTTTTGTTGCCCTTAACACAGCCAGGGGCTGTGCGGGCTATATACTCGGAACCATGACACGTCTAGCACCTTGTTGCAGACACCTCGCGGACCCCGCGTGATCTACCCGGCTTTGACTCCCGTATCGACTCCCGTATCACGAGAAACCTCGAAACAAGGAGGCATCCTTTGAAGCGTGGCAGCCGCCGCCGTGACGACCGCCTGGGTTTGCCGGGGACCCACCAGATGGGTCTAATAGCTCTACTCATGCTCGCGGCGCTCGTGCTACTCGCCGCCTGTGGCGGGACTATGGCGGGGAGCGGTGAAGAGGAGCCGGAGACGTCGGGGGAGACTTCCGCAGAAAACGAAGCTTCGCCGGGAGAGGAGACGTCGGAGATCGCGCTCGCCCCGGCCGATGCCACGGTTGGAGAGAACGAGGATACGGCGATGCCGGCCAACTACAGGGAAGAAGACCGCGCCCAGCCCCCGCCGGAGAATCCACCCGAGGGGGTGCGAACCTATCCGGCGACAACGAACGGAAACTACGAGCCCCCGATCTACTACGAGCAAGACCCTCCGACCAACGGGGACCACGCGCCATACTGGCAGAGGTGCGGCTTCTACAGCACCCCAATAGAGAACGAGGCCGCCGTTCACGCCCTGGATCACGGGGCCATCTGGATTACCTACCGGCCGGACCTGCCTCAAGAGGAGCTCGACACCCTACGCAACCTGGCCCGGGAGGCTTACGTGCTGGTCAGCCCGTACGAGAGCCTCAGAGCGCCCGTGATCGCTACCGCCTGGAGAAACCAGCTCGACCTCGAAGGGACCGACGATCCCCGCCTCCGGCAGTTCGTGGACCAGTTCAGGATCAGTGAGACGGCGCCTCGCTCCGGGAACGGCTGCGAGAATGGTCGCGGAGATCCCGAGATAGCTTCCGCGGCGACGTTGTAGCAGGAAGCTCCGGGTAGAGAGAAAGCCAGAAGCCCGGCCCACCGACGAGCCAGGCTTCTTCACGCTGTGGTATCAGAATCCGGGAATGGGTACATTCTCGAAGTCTTCTTTGTCGGCGCCGCAGTCGGGGCACTTCTCCGGGAGCTCCCCCTCGATGCTGTAGCCGCAGACGGTGCAGGCCCAGTTCATGGCCTCGGCATCTCCCTGGGCTTCGAGCTCCGGCTCCTCGCCGCCCACACCCCGCACTTCGTCGGTCATTAGTAGACCTCCTCTCCACGACGATCCAGCGGACTCATTATGACACCGGATAGCCGCTTCGGGTCGGTAAGGGCCGAGCGCGAACCGTGTACGGTTCTGTCGTTCGACCGTACTCGAGCTGAAGGGGAGCTTTTGGACCTTCGTCTCCTGGGGCTGGCGTTGGGGACCTTTGCTATCGGGATGGGTAGCTTCGTGTTTGCGGGGTTGCCTCCCTCGCCATCCTCTACGGCTCTCTGGCCTCTCTGGGATGGGTGGCCGCGCTCTGGGCCACGACCGGCCTCTTCGTGTTGCTCCTCGGCGCGCCGGACTGCGCCGAAACCAGAGAACCTGGGGTAGGCTCGGCTACTTGCGCCACTCGGGCGAGATGGCCACCTCTACCTCGACCGGGACTTTCTCCAGGATCTCCTCGCCGGCCCGTACCATGCCGGCCCTGGTGCGCTCCGCGACCTCCGGCGCGATCTCTTCGGCGCACTCCGCGACGAACTCGTCGTGGATGCTGTTTATGAGCCGGGCGTCGAACTCTTCTAGCTCCTCGCGGACGTGGGCGAGGGCGAGCTTGGCGATGTCGGAGGCGGCGCCTTGTATAGGATAGTTCATAGCCTCGCGCCGCATCGCACCCCGCTCCACCGAGCCCAGGCCCGAGGTGTCTCCGAACTTCCTCACCCGTCCGGCGAGGGTGCGCAGCGTGCGGTCCCTCAGCGCCCTGCTCGCCGTTCCTTGCAGGTACTGCCGGACCTTTGGGTAGTTGGCGAAGTACTCGTCTATCAGGCCGCGGGCCCTATCTTCGTTGGTGCCGAGCTGAGCTGAGAGGCTCTTCGGACCGCGCCCGTACATGAGCCCGAAGTTGATCCTCTTCGCCGCCGAACGCTGCTCCTTGGTGACCTCTCCGTCATCCACGCCGAACATCGTCGCCGCCGTCATCCGGTGGAGGTCGTCGCCCTCCCTGAAGGCCCGTACGAACGCCGGGTCTCCCGAAACCTCCGCCAGAATACGCAGCTCTATCTGCGAGTAGTCCGCGATCACAAGCGTGTTACCTTGTTCTGCTACGAAGCAACTGCGGAACTCATCTTCGTGGGGTATTTGCTGCACGTTCGGGTTTGCGCAGGCCAGGCGCCCGGTCGGGACGCGGCACTGGAGGAAGTTGGCGTGGATGCGTCCGGTCTTAGGGTGGATGAAGTTCGGGTAGGTCTCCAGATAGGTGCCGAGTTTCTTCTGGAGCTCGCGGTACTCGAGGAGGGCCTTGGCGGCGGGGTGGTCTACCTTCAGGAGTGTCCAGACCTTTGTGTCGGGGAGGTCTATGCCCAGGGTGCGGAAGGCGTCCGTGATTTGCTTGGGGCTGTTGAGGTTCAGACGCGGGCCCAGGCCCTCCAGCGGCAAGACCCCCTCTGGCTCTGGGAAATGAGCTTCGAGTGCTACTGCCGCTTCGTCGCGCCGCTCGCGTACCGCTATTTCGAGTTCCTTCCACCGGGCTACGTCGAGCTTGATGCCGGCGAGCTCCATCTCGGCGATGGTCGCGACCGCCCCGAACTCTATCTCCGAGACGCGGACGAGTTTCTCCCTTTCCAGTTCCTCCTGGAGGCGCTCGCGCAGGGGCAGAAGTACGGCGGCGTCGCGGGCGGCGTACTCGATCTGGTCCTCCGAGAGCTCCCTGGACCAATCCTCTTTACGGGCCGACTTGTCCAGCTCGACGTCCGCGTACCGCTCGGCCACTGCCTCCAGGGCGTAGGAAGCTTCGTAGTTCCCGCCCGAAAGTAGCTGCGCGGCGAGCATGGTATCGAAGATAGTGGAGAGTGTGATGCCGTGCTCGACTCTCAAGAAGGCGTAATCGAATTTAGCGTTGTGCAAGGTCTTTACGGGTCCGTCTTCGAGGACCTCCTTCAGTGGTGTGAGGTCTCCGGTCTCGAACACGTCCACGACGAAGGTCTCGCCGGGCGTGGCGAGCTGGAGCAGGCGGACCCTGCCGTCGCGGGGGGAGAGGCCCGTGGTCTCGACGTCCACGCCGATAGCTTCGGTGGTTTCGAGGGTCTCCACTATGTTGGCGAGGTCAGAGGCGGTCGTGATCAGCTTGTAGCCCGAGAGGCTCTTCTCCATGCCGAGGATTCTAGCAGGGGCACGCGGATAAACGCGATCACATAAGGTCGCCGGTGTTAGGGTACACTTGGGGACGTGGGCGGTTCGTTCAAGATAGGCCGGGCTTTCGGCATTGAGATCAAAGTCCACTGGACCTTTTTGCTGCTCCTGGTCTTCTTTGCCTTCCTCGGCTATAGGGATTCGGGTAGCGCGGTCGGGGCGCTGGCCACCGCCGCGGTGGTAGTGGCGTTGTTCTTCTGCGTCTTGTTACACGAGTTGGGCCACTCTCTCGTGGCCCAACGGCTCGGCATCGAGGTCCCCGATATAACCCTCCTTCCCATTGGCGGGCTCGCCCGTCTCAAGAGGTTGCCCGACAAGCCCATGGACGAAGTCAAGATAGCACTTGCGGGACCACTCGTGAATTTCGTCCTAGCCCCGCTATTTTTAGGCGTGGCTCTGTTGCTCGGCGCCGATCTCTCGGTCGTATCCGGCGGCCTCGTGGGGGTGGACTCGTTGGGAGGGGCCTTTGCGGTCCTCGCCCTCCTGAACCTCGTGCTTGCCGTCTTCAACCTCATACCCGCCTTCCCGATGGACGGAGGGAGGGTTCTGCGGGGTTTGCTCGCGACCCGGCTTGGGCCCGTAAGGGCGACGGACATATCTTCCGGCGTCGGTCAATTCTTCGGCGTTGTCTTTATACTGATCGGCTTGTTCATCAATCCCCTACTCGCCCTGATCGGGCTCTTCATCTTTTTGGGGGCTACTGGTGAATCCCAGATGGTGCGCCAGCGCGAGTCCATGCGTGGCTTGAACGTCTCCGACGTGATGGGCACCAAGCCCCGCACCGAGACCGTGACCCCGTACCATAACTTCGGGCAGGTACTCGACTCCGTGCTACACGGCTACCAGGAGGACTTCCCTGTCGTGGACGAGAGCGGCAATATCGTGGGCATCATCACGCGCAACGAGATACTCGCCGCCGCCCACTCCCCGGACCGCTACGCGAGCGTGCGCGACCTGATGAAAACGGACGTCCCGATGATCTCCCCGGATGCCGACCTCTTCACGGATGGCTACCGGATCCTGCAGGAGAGTGGTCTGCGCGCCCTCCCCGTCATCAGGAACGGCGAGCTTGTCGGCATGCTCACCCTCGACGACATAGGCCAAGCAAGCCTCTTACGAGATCTGCGCAAGCAGCAGTATTGAAGGGGCGATAGCTTGAGCGACCGTCAGCGCGTCGTTTCCCTGCTCCCGAGCGCCACGGAGATCCTGCACTTCGTCGGCGCCGGCGACCTCTGGTTGGCGTCACGCACGAGTGCGATTACCCTTCCGGGGTCGAGACCCTCCCCCAACTCACGAGTACTCCGATAGACCACCACTCGATGACCAGCGCCGAGATAGACGCCGCCATCGGAGAACACCTGACCGACACGGGTAGTATCTACGCCCTCGATGCGGAGCTGCTCGAGGAGCTGGAGCCCGACCTCGTTCTGACCCAGGGCCTCTGCGACGTCTGCGCCGTCTCTTTGAGCATCGTCGAGCGTGCCACTGCCGGGCTTCCCAAAGCACCCCGCATCCTCTCCATGAACCCGACCTCTCTGGGAGGGATGCTCGACGCTACCGTGGAGGTCGGTGAAGCCGTCGGTCGTGGCGCGGAGGCCCGCGAGGGGGTAGCCTCCCTCCGCGAGCGGCTTGCCCGCGTCGAGGAGGAGACGGTGGAGCTACCCCGGCCAAGCACCGGTTGCATAGAGTGGCTCGACCCGCCGTTCTCCGCCGGGCACTGGGTCCCGGAGATGGTCCGAATTGCGGAGGGCGAGGAGCTCTTCGCCGGGGAGGGCGAGCCGTCCGCGCGTCTCTCCTGGGACGAGGTCTTCGAGGCTGCGCCGGAGGTTCTGGTATTCATGCCCTGCGGATTCGACGCGGCGCGAACCGTCGAAGAGGCCCGTGCTCTGGCGGCTCGCCCCGGTTGGTCCGACCTTCCGGCGGTCAGGGAGGGGCGGGTGTGGGCGGTAGACGCAAACTCTTACTTCAGCCGTCCGGCGCCCCGGCTCGTGGAGGGGGTCAAGATCCTGGCGCGCATCCTCCATCCCGAGGTTTTCCCCGAAGCCCCGGAGATCAGAGACGCACTGCGCCTCCCGGGCGTGGCGGCTCGCCGTTAAGTTCCCTCCCGTTCGCGCCTCCAAGCCGCGTCCGCTACACTTCCGTACCTATGCGGGTTGTAGTGGAAGAAATAGAGCGCCTTGTTTCGCGGGCGGGGACGCACCCGATCTGGGGCTACGCCCACTGCCTGAGGGTGCATGCCCTGGCAGAGGAGCTTGCCCGCGAGGAGCGGCTCGACTACGACGTGGAGATACTGCGCCTCTCGGCCCTTCTGCACGACATCGGGCTTTACAGGGCCTACTCTTTGCGCGAGGGTGCAGATCACGTCCGGCGTTCCATGGCGGTGGCCACTCGGATGCTGCGCGACGGTGATTTCCCGCCGCAGGCCACCCGCGTGGTCCTCGACGCCATAGAGCACCACCCGCCGGGCGCCTCCTCGGGACGCTCGGTAGAGGCTGCCCTCCTCAAGGACGCGATCGCCCTCGACTACCTCGGCACCGTGGGACTCGGCAGGGTCTTTGCGATGGTCGGTCTCGAAGAGGACGTCCCCGACCTCTCGGCTGCGGTTCGACACGCCATGAGCCTCCGTCGCACCATCCCCGACCTCCTCCACTTCGACGCCTCCCGTGCGCGGGGACGCGAGCGCGTCTTCGAGATGGACCGCTTCTTCGAGAGTTTGGAGAACGCCACCGCTAATCTGAAGCTGCTGTAGCTGATCCGCTGGTCCTCGTGTTCCTCGGCGACAATGAGAAAGGAGATCTGTGGACAAACAACCTAAAGAATCTAGGAGACAGGCCTTGGTAGGTTCGCTCAAGTACCTTACGCCTGAGAAGAGACTTTGAGGAACGGGAAGCAAGAAGGGCGCAGAGTGAGGGAACGCCTCCACTTCGTCTGGCATCTGCTCCTGCAAAGCTTTGCGACATTGGAGGTACCCGGGGTTATGAGGGGTTGATCGGGAATCAGGACAATTGCAAGCGCGTTACTTTCGACGCTCTCTCCGAACTGCCTTCCGATGAGGAGCGTTTCGCACAGCTACTGGCAGTTTTCCAGGCTGTGAAGATCAGATCCAATACTACAGGAAGAAATCGCCACTGATGGCGCGCAACTACAGCTTGGTCGCCCGGATGGCGATTCAGCGAAAGCTAGGGAGCAGGCTTTTGCTCAGCAGGTCAGGGAAGCTGAGATCGCTTTTATGCGACGGTTTTACGGTATCGGAGACAAGTACGCCAGAAACATCTGGATGGACGCTTACCACCCGGAATTCCACAACACCATAGCGATAGACCAGCGAATAAAGAAGGAAACTGAGGCGTTAGGCTACTCATTAACAAACTATGCCGAGCACGATCGGTTTTACTAGGGCGTTGCGAAGGAGACCAGCTTACAGGGTTCGGAGTTGGACCGTCTCCTGTACAACCATCGGAACGAATTCTTAGCCGTCATCTCGTAGGCGGAAGGTAGCTCGCTAAAAGCTGATCCACAGAAAATAGCCACCGGCGAGGAGGCTCAGCGTACCGATCAGCGTCATCCTGACGCCGGCGATAACGTGGATGCCGCGTTCGGAGAAAGGGCCGATACCACCCCTCTGGCCCCGACCTCCGCGCAGGAGGGCGTAGAGACCGAAGGAGAGAGCTACGAGGCCGGTAAAGGCGAGGAAGAGACCGGCGGCGAGGGTAGGGCTCATGCCGAGGCTTCCAACGGTGCGTGAAGCGTCCCCATGCGGACAGGTTGACAGGCTGAGATGCTAACTAGCTCCCTTTCGCGCCCATGCGGGCGAGGAGGGTGCGGAACTTGGGGTGGTTGCGAAGGGGGGCGAACTCCAGGGCCTGTTTGAAGTGTTCGGCATCCTCCTCGCCGGCGGCGACGGCCTTTTCGATGTAGTCGAGGGAGGTAGCGTAGTCGCCGCGGCGAGCCCGAATGCTGGCGAGCGCCGAGAGGGCGGGTGAGTAGCCGGCGTCGACGGTCACGGCGCGCACGAGGAGATCCTCCGCGGTCTCGAGGTCGTCGGTCGCGTAGTAGAGGCTCGCGTAGGAGTAGAGCGCGCGGGGGTTGCCGGGGTCTTGTTTTAGCGCCTCTACGAAATGATTCTCAGCCCTCTCGACTTCCCCGCGACGCTCGTGATAGAGCCCCATCTCCAGGTGCGCGTTCGGGTCTTCGGGATCGAGGTTCAGGACCGAACGGTAGGCTTTGGCGGATCCCTCTTCGTCCCCCAGAGCCAGGCGCACCTCGCCTAATGTGTAGAGGTGACGGATCTCGTCTTGCCCCAAGGCCACCGCCTCTTCGGCTAGAGAGAGTGCCTCTTCGAGGTTCTTATTCTGAGCCAGGAGGTGCGCGGCGAGCTCGTCCCTTATCTCAGCTGAGCCGGGACACTCTTCGAGGCCCCGACGGAAGGCTCTCTCGGCCTCTTCGGCGCGGCCGTTACGAGCGTGGCAGATGCCCAAGTTGGCGTGGGCCTCCCACCAGTCAGGGGCGTATGTTATTACCCGCTCGTAGTCGGCGATGGCCCCTGGGTAGTGACCGAGCATGTCCAGAGAGTTCGCCCGGAACGTGCGGGCCCCGCTCTTCTGCTCGTCATCTCGGGCGGTCTCCAGGGCGCGGTCGAAGAACTCCATAGCCACTTCGTAGTCGGCGGCGTCGAAGGCGGTCAGGCCGGCGTTGATAAGCATGTCCGCGTCCTCGGGATGAGCCTGCGTCCACCGTTCGAAGGTCGCACGCGCCAGAGACGGCTCACCTATCAGGCCGTAGTAGCGTCCGAGCTCGACGAAGGCATCCGGGTACTCGGGGTCCAGAGAGGTCGCCCTCTCCAGGTGGTGTATCGCCTTAAACGGATCGTCGTTGCGCATGGCCAGGGCGGCGAGGCCCATCCTCGGGGCGACCCAATTTGGGTCGAGCTCCAGGGCGTCGAGAAAGCTCGCCTCGGCCTCCTCGGGGCGACCCAGCTCTAGGAGCGCCCGGCCTATGGCCTCTATCACCTCCGGGTTCTCCGGCTCGAGGTCCAGAGCCGCCTCGAAGCGCGAGAGGGCATCCTCCAGAAGACCCTCCCCCGCGAGCGTCTCACCCTTCTCCAGAAGTTCTTCGAACTCCTCCATCTGGTCGAATTAAACCAGATAGGCTGCCCCTTATTGTAGAATCGCTCACCGGAAAACCGAGAAGAGAGAAGAGGCACCTTCGAAGAACCCTCCCGTGGTGAAGATGATCTCCGTTCGTTACCAGGACCTCGACTCCTACGGACACGTCAACAACGCTGTTCACCTTGAGTTCTTCGAGGCGGCCCGGATCGCGTACCTGGAGGCTCTGGCCGAGAGCCGCGGTCTCGGGCCTCTGGTGGCCGGGGACATTCCTGGAGTCAGATACGTCATCGCCGAGGCCACGGTGCGCTACAAAGCGCCGATCTACTTCGAAGACGCTCTTTACTGCACCGCCAGCGTCCGCATCGTCGGCAACCGCTCCTTTACTATAGACCACGAGCTTCGTGCCGACCTGAGCTTCGAGACGGGTCGCCTCGTAGCCGAGGGTTCCTCCGCCCAGGTCTTCTACAATCCCGAAACGGAGGAGGTCCAACCCCGCCCCGATTGGTTCCTCTCCACCGTCGCCAAGCTCGAAGGCTGCCCCGAGGAGTCCTTTGTTCCGGAGGATCGCTAAGTCGGGGTCGAGGTGCTACGGTAAGCGGGTTCCTCGCGGAAGGAGGCTTCGATGGAACACCAGAAGATCAGAGGCGAGCAAGTCCCCTCACTGGGGCTGGGCACCTACCGGCTCTCCGGCGAGGAGTGCGCGAGGGCCGTCGAGCGCGCCCTGGCTTTGGGCTACCGGCACATAGACACCGCCCAGATGTACGACAACGAGGGCGAGGTAGGGAAGGGCATGCAGAGCTCGGCGGTGGACCGCGAGGAGGTCTTCCTAACCACCAAGGTGTGGCCGAGCGACTTTTCGTACCAGAGGGTTATAGAGACCACTCGCCAGAGCCTGCGGAGGCTACGCACCGACCGCGTCGATCTGTTGCTGATGCACTGGCCGAGCCGGGACGTGCCCTTGGAGGAGCCTTTGGGCGCCATGAGGGAGCTTCAGGAGGAGGGGAGCGTGAACCACATTGGGGTGAGCAACTTCCCGCCCTCGATGGTCGAGGACGCGGCGCGGCACGCCGAGATCTACTGTAACCAGGTCGAATACCACCCGTACGAGGCGCAGGATGATCTACTCGAGCAGGCAAAGGAGATGGATTACCTGCTCACCGCCTACAGGCCCCTCTCCCGAGGAGAGATCCTAAACGACGAAACGCTCCAGGAGATCGGGGGAGCCTACGGTAAGACCCCCGCGCAGGTGGCGCTGCGTTGGCTGATCCAGCAAGAAAAAGTCGCCGCCATCCCCAAAGCGACGAGCGAAGACCATCTAAAGAGCAACTTCGACGTCTTCGACTTCGAGCTCTCGGACGAGGAGATGGAGCTCGTCTCCAGGTTGAGCCGCTAGACACCGCACCCTAGAGCTCGTCCGTCCCGGTACTCGCCCCCCTTCTGGATGGCGAGGAGTGCGAGTGCGTCAGATTGCTGGTCCGGCGGCGGCGAGTTTCTCTACCTCCTCGAGGGTTGGCAGCGAGCCCTGCGCCCCCTCGCTCGTCACGGCCACCGCGCCCGCGAGCACGGCGTAGGGGACAGCCTCTTCGAGCGGCGCGCCTCTCGCGAGCTTCGCCGCCAAAGCGCCGACGAACGCGTCTCCGGCTCCGGTGGTGTCCACGGCCTCGACCTCGGGGGCGGGGAAGTGTTGGGGCGAGCCTCCGGCGGCCAGGATCGCGCCTTGGGCACCCAGGGTCACGATGGCGGAGCGAGGGCCGAGATCCAGCAGCTTCCCGGGGGATTTGTCTGAATTTTGCGCTTCCTCTCCAAGCAGGAATCGGGCCTCGTGCTCGTTTACGACGAGGGGGTCGCACCGGCGGAGCAAAGCATCGGATACCTCGCGCGGGGGCGCCAGGTTGAGCAGGAACCGCCCTCCGGTCTCGTCCACGACGCGGGCCGCCATCTCCACGGCTTCGACGCCCACCTCTAGCTGCGCGACGAGTACCCGGCTTCGTCTCAAATCTTTGCTTGCTGCCTCGATCTCCTCCGAGCCGAAGGAGCGGTTGGCGCCGGGGGAGACGATGATGGTGTTCTCTGCGTCGGGGGTTACGGTGATAAAGGCGGAGCCCGTCGGCGCGCCTGAGAGGGTCTCTACCTGGCTCGTCGCCACCCCGTTGTCGCGGAGGTTCTTTATTAGCTCCTCCCCGAAGGGGTCCTCGCCCACCCTCCCGAACATGAACACTTCGGCCCCGAGGCGAGTGGCGGCGATGGCCTGGTTGGCGCCCTTGCCGCCGGGGAAGAGGGAGAGCTCGGCGCCAGTTACGGTCTCGCCGGGCTCCGGGCGGCGCTCGACCTTGAGGATGAAGTCCTGGTTGATCGAGCCGACAACGAACACCCTGGTCAAAGGCGCCTCCCACTCTCTTTATACCGATCCCCGGGCATTCTACAGAATAAGCTCGTGTGGACGCTGTAGGGTAGCCGGGCGTGCTGTGTGTATCAGAGACAACAGGTAGAATATTTTGTAGGGAAGGAGGAGCGCATGTTCGTGAACAAGAGGCGCATGAGCCGCAGGGAGTTTTTGAGGCTGGGCGGCGCTGGCCTTGCAAGTGCGGGGCTCTTTTTGGGGAGCGCGGGGTGTAGCGGGGGAGAGGGGACCGGCGAGAACGAGATAGGGTGGCAGGCGATACCTTCGTACTCGCCGCAGGCGCCGGATAAGAAGCGCGTCGACTACCTGAACCAATCCATCTCCGGCTGGGAAGAGTCGTACGGAGAGTTCACCATCGACTCACTCATCTCCTCCTCCGACGTGACGGTGGCGATGGCGAGGCTGTTGAAACAGGCCAACGAGGATCGCACGCCGGACGTCGCGCAGATAGATTCGTACGTCTTCCCGCGCTTCTACGAGTACGTCTATCCCCTGGACGGGTACCTCGAGGACGCCGGGGTAACAGACGACTACTTCCCCTTTATCGAGAGCTTGATGATCGGGGACGGGGGTGCCATCAAGGGATTGCAGTTCACGACGGACGTCCGGGTCCTGTACTACCGGAAGGACCTCGTCTCCGAGCCGCCCGCCTCCTGGGAGGAGGTGCTGGAGGTGGGCCGGGACCTGAAGAACGAAGGCCTGGCCCCTTATCTGTTCCCGGCTGGCAGGGACGAGGCCACCGTCACCACCTCCCTGTGGCCGTACTTCTGGGCCCAGGATGGAGAGCTGGTCGATACGGCGGGTAACCCCGTCTTCGGCGAGGAGGAGAACAGGGAGAAGATGCTCAACTGCCTGGAGTTCATCCGGGAGTGCGTTGGCTCCGACATAACCCCGACCCGGATCACGACCTACCTCCAGGAGACCGACCTCAACGCGGATATCAATGCGGGCGAGGTGGGGATGTTCCTCGGGGGCAACTGGCAGGTCGGTATCCTTAAAGAGGTAACCGGAGAAGAGCAGTTCACCTCCACGTGGGGCGTCGCCCCCATACCCTCCATGGAGGGAGGCGACACGCACGCCACGACCGCGGGTGGTTGGATCTGGGGTATCTTCGCCGGGGATGGGGCAAAGCAGAGGGCCGCCGTGGACTTCCTGCTGTACACCTTCGTCGGCGACCGGGGTATGGCCGGCTGGTGCAACGCGGGCGGGTACCTGCCGCCCCGCCAGGGCGTCTTCGACCTCTCCGAGTACCAGGGCAACGAGTACACGGAGACCTTCAGAGAGCACCTGGACAAGTACGCTCGAAATCGTCCCGCCTCAGAGGCGTACCAGAACATATCCACCGCGATGCAGGTCGCCGTCGCGAGCGTAGTCACCGATGACGCTTCCCCCGAGCAAGCTCTGGAGACCGCCGTGAGCTCCGTGTCGCTGCAAAGGAGGGATTAGAATGGCTATGAGCAAGACGGCCGGGAAGAAGACCTGGTCCGAGGCCGTCCGAGATTCTCCGGTCCCGTGGCTTCTGCCCCTGGCGGCCGTTCTCGGCGTGACCTTCCTCTTCCCCGTCTTCGAGATAGCCCGGTTGAGCTTCACCGATGCGAGCCTCGTGGGGGAAGACTACTTTTACACACTAGAGTCCTATCTGGACCTGTTCCGCTCGCCGTACTTCGCGAACATGCTGCAGGCGACCGCAGTATTCGTCTTCGCCAGCGTGTTCTTGCAGATGCTTATGGGCTTCTTGATAGCACTGTTAGTAGATCAGGGCGCCAAAAGGGGCATGAAGACCTCAATCGTCACCCGCACGGCGGTGCTCTCGGCATGGGCGATCCCCGGCGTGATCATCGGCATTATCTGGAGCATCCTCTACGAGCAGTCCGCCGCTGGCATCCTGAACTACGCCTTGAGCTTCGTCGGCTTCGGCGAGGTTCCCTTTCTTTCGGACCCTCAGGTAGCACTGGCCTCCGTAACGCTCGCGAACGTCTGGCGGGGGACGGCCTTCAGCATGATCCTCTTGTACGCCGGGCTGCAGACCCTCCCGGACGACGTGATGGAGGCCGCCAAAGTGGACGGAGCGAACGCCTGGCAGAGGCTGACCCGTGTGATGCTGCCCCTGCTCGCCCCCATGCTCTTCATCAACCTGGTCATAGTCTCCATCGAGACCTTCAACACCTTCGACATGGTGCTCGCCCTGACGGGCGGCGGCCCAGGGCGGAGCACCGAGATCGCTGCCTTGAGCGTCTACAACCAGATATTCGAGCAGTTCAACCTCGGACAGGGGGCCGCTACCGCGGTGCTACTGGTAGCAGTGAACCTAATCATGACGTTCGTGTACATAAGGTTTCTGGAGCGAAACGAGAGGGTTGAGTAGCATGGGCAAGACGAGGAAGGAGAGGCTGACCAGGATAGGATTGTACCTTGCCTACACGGTTATCACCCTGTTCTTTCTGTTCCCGATCTTCTGGGTGCTCTCCACGTCACTGAAGTCGGTACCGCAGCTCTTTGCGTCGCCGCCGATCTGGTTCCCCACGGACCCCGCGTTTGGGAACTACAGCCACGTATTCAACAACACGCCCACCCTCCGTTACCTGCTGAACTCGGCGCTGCTGGTCTCGCTAACGGTCTTTTTCACTGTGCTCATCGCCGTTTTGGCGGCCTACGGATTCTCCAGGTACACGTTCCGCTTCAAGAGGCCCTCCCTTCTGGCGGTGCTGGCGTTTCAGATGATCTCGCCGGTGGTCATAGCGATTCCGCTCTACAGGCTTTTCTCGGAGCTGAACATCTTGAACAACTACGTCAGCCTGACCGTGGTCTACGTGGCGGTCGTGCTGCCGTTTACGACCTGGTTCCTGAAAGGGTACTTCGACACAATCCCCTACCAGATGGACGAAGCCGCGATAGTCGACGGCGCCTCCCGCTGGCAGATCCTATCAAGGATCCTCTTGCCGGTTAGCGCCCCAGGGATCGCCACCGCGGCGATACTGGCCGCGGTCTTGAGCTGGTCTCAGTTCGTCGTACCGTTCATCCTGCTTGACGACCGCACCCTGTATCCGGTCTCCGTCGGACTCGTGAACCTTCAGTCGGACACGAACGCCGTAACCCTGCACTATCTGGCGGCGGCCAGCATGGTCGCCGTAGCGCCGGTCATAGTCGTCTTCGTCCTGCTCCAGCGTTACATCGTGAGCGCGTTGACGAGCGGCGCCGTAAAGGGCTAGTAACCACACGGAGGTAAACATTATCCCGTAGACAGGAACGAGTCCTTTCCCCGATAGAGTGCAGATGGTCAGGGTAGAGCTGTGCAAGGCTGGGCAAGCCGGTTATCCATGAGCGGTGGCGGCGCAAGCCGCGAGCATCGCCGGCACTATAAAAGCTACATCAGAGCAGCGGCAGCAGGGGTTTGAAGCGAAGGTTCACTCGTAAAACTCAAAGAACTCGGTCTCATGAGTTTTGCTGAAGTTTGCGCGCACATATTGCACTACAGCATATTGGTCGTCGTCCAAAGGTACAAACCCATCCGCCAGATAGAAGGCATGCACCTTCTGGACCAGCACGGTTACCTCTCCCCTTTTAGCAGCCAGATCGCTCGTGACACGATCGATTAAGTACTGGTTACCCAACTCGACCGGTTGGGGCCAATCCACGAGCAAAGGGTTCGTCTGCTCCGACTGAACCCAATACCCGGGAACGTCCGGGATGATCGCGTACGTCTTGTTCCTCTCCGAGATCATATCTGCGGCATTGTCGAGATCGACCAGGAACTCGTAAGTATTCGGGTTGGTGTAGATCAAGCGCCCACCCGGGAGCACACCATCCAACGACTCGGTTAGCTCGCTGGATGGTTGCTCCCGGTATATGTAGTACGGTCTGGCGGCGCCGAAACCCAGTAGAATCGCCACCCCTGCAATAGCCAACGTTGTCTGAAGGAACCTGGGGTTGAGCGATTCACGCGAGGAATACACGAACGCCGCTAGTATAGTGAACAAGGGTCCCAACAATAGAGTCGGAAAGTTGTATCCCACCGACAATGAAGCACTCCACGCCAACAACAAGGTCAGTAAGGTAACCGATACTTTATCTTCACCTCGCCCTATTCCCTTCCAAGCGAGGTACAGTACTACGCCGAGTACCATCCCGACAACGCCGAAAGACACCGCGGCGAGACTCCCTCGGTACAGTCCGATCGCTATTAAAGCCGCCGGTACTGCTATCAGTGTCGATGCTCCAGCGTACCTCGGTACGCGTCTGGTAGGTAGCAGTGGCGCAGCCCTTGCCCTTAGCAGGAACATCGCGCTGTATCCCGCCAAAATTCCGAGCAAGAACCCGAAATTCAGGTAGCTCCCCACACCCGTAGAGACTAAGCCTGACTGCGAAGCCAGTTGTATAACGGCCTCCGACAAAGATCCCGTAACCAACAGGTAAGCGCAGTAAGCAGCCGCGGGCAGGGTTATGGTTATCCAATACTTCTTCTCTCGCCAATCGCCCAGAAGCAGTATGGAAAATGGAGCCATGAGCAAAAAGCTTTGCTTGCACAGATAAGCAGCGGCGATCAATAGATAGCCGATGACCCTCCACCTGGCGTGCTTCTGCGCCAGCAGTATCCACACCCCGATTGACGACAGGAACAGACCATCTACCGTGTGCCACGCCGTAAGCACGAAATAGTGAACCGAAGCGGCAAAGCTTACCAATGCTATGAACAGCTTCATGGTGTTGTTTAAGGGGCTGTCCAAGGCGCGGTTGATGATGCACACCCAGGCCCAACTGATACACGCGAACTGAAACCATACAAAGAAACGAGAGACCCAGTAAGTGTAGTCGCCACCGAAGAGAACAAAGGGTGTATGGAGCAAGGGAGAGACAAAGGGGCGTATGATGATGAAGTCGCGGTGAGGAATCTCTCCCTCCAAGATGCGTCTGCTATAGGCGAGCGTAAATCCATCATCGACGGGAGCGAAGCCCCTCCAGGAGAACAGCAGATGAGCAAGCGTAGGCACAATCAACAGAAAAGTGACCGAGATAAGAACGTTTTGATTTGCGAGCCTGGTCTTTGTCCGCATCTACGAGTCCCTCGGCCCTCGATTCG
>DATDKT010000050.1:0-5140 GCA_036519775.1 Rubrobacteraceae bacterium | reverse complement strand
GCGCTAACCGTGCCCTTTGTCTGCATCTTCTTAAAGGTTAAGAGGTAGTGAAGCTCAGCACATCCGCCAGATGGAGTATCTTTGTCTACTCCGGGTGGAGTATCTTTGGCTCTCTTAAAAGGACCACCAGGGGCGGGGGCGGCCACGAGGACATAAGAAGGACCGGGGCTGTTTTCTGCGCTTAGAAGTTGCCTTCAAGAGAAGAGCCAGGCTGGGCTTTGTGTGTATGTGTAGGAGGGGGGTAATCTGTGCCAGCCTGCTCTGAATAAGAACATGATGGGCACTCTATAGGAGCAGAAGGGGCTTGGCGATACTCCGGGTGGAGTATTTTGCTAAAGAAGAGTTCTCGAAATGTTAGGGGTAGGTTACCTCTTCGGAAACGCCTCAGAGGTTCGTATGAATAGTGCAAGGGAGATTGATCAAATTTGCTACCACTTCTAATCAAATTTGATCATGGCAAAGCAAGCTGCTTGGGGAATAATCCTGTTAGAGGAACCGAGAGGTAATCCTCAGGAAGGTTGACAAGAAGTAGGGAAAATGAGCGAAGTGGCTAACCTTCGTTATGCTCTAGCGCCAGGTGCGCTTACCCAAAGCCCCCTCCGCAGCCGGAAAAGGGAGCCAACAGCCCAGGGGCGGAGACCAACAGTAGGGTTGGCTCTAGTAGTTAGTAGGTGAATAACCAAAGAGAGCTTGTCTTCCCGCTTCTTAGAAGCCCAAAGACTCCGAGACAGAGGAGAGGAGGTAGCGCACCGATGGACAACCAAAAGGAGGGTAGGCGGAAGGAAATGATTCCTTTTAGGCTCTCTCGGCGCTCTGCCTACCCTCCTTAGTTGGAGGCAGATCCAAACCCAAGAAGGGATCAGGAAAGGAAGGAGGTGCCAGGATGACGACCCAGATCAAGGAACGCATCGAGGGGCACTACGAGTTTGAGGAGGTCCCTTACGGGAGAGTCTACAGGTGGGTGCCGGGCCACGCCCTTGAAGGCAAGCCACTTAGAGAAGATGAAGCTTATCGACCGGAGCACTGGGCCTACAAAGAGTGGCTAAGGGAAGAACAGGCGCATCCGTACCTCAAGCACTACGAGTAGCTGGAGCTGCAGGACCTCCTTTATGAAAGACCAAGAGCTTCATAGAGAGACCGGAGTTTAGGAGCGAGACTGCATCTTCCTTCCTAAGCTCCGGTTCGCTTCGTGCGCTGGGAGCCCCAATTTTCTTTTGGCTTGCAGCAGAGATTTATAGACAGCAGAGCTTTATAGTCGTGCCCCCGTCTCTATCTGGGTTTCCGAGAAGACTAGCCTTCTCGGTGCTTTGGTGAACAGAGGACAGGAGGCTTTAAAGGCCCTCCCGCCGGGGTTACGTAGGATTCTCTTACTAGCGAGAGGCCGAGACGGTGACCGGCAGGATCACGGTCGACGGGTGTTCACGGTTGTGGTAGACGGCCTGCTCGGCGACCTTGTCTCGGAGATCTAGGACATTAGCATGTCCTAGATCTCCAAGCACGACAAGTCGATGAGTAAGCCGGGTTCGAGCTCTACCGGGACATCTCGGACATATAGGACTTATTTTCTCCTTGGGCAGCCCGTAGAAGGTTTCCTGGCTCTTCTAAGAGAGCGACCCCTCGGAGATGCTCGGATCGGTCCATCGACTCGAACACGCCAAGCGGCGAGTTGCCCGGCTACTGAAAGGGGGTGCGGTACCTGCCGCACCCTTCTAGATGTCTGTTGAATGGTTTGAGATTAGAAACGGGGCACTATGACAGGAGAACACAGGCAACCCACCCGCGCCGAGTGGCTCGTGAAGGAGTTACTCTTATAGACAGGTACGAACCGGATATGGAAGCAGATGGACTCAATAGGGAGTTGCGATCGCAAGCAACGCTCAGGGGAGGAGGCGTTTGAACGAGCGTTTCGTGGCCCAGCAGAAAGGATCGACTGAAGATGATAGAAGCTCAGAGGCACTCGGAGAGCACGTCATGATGTGGGCGGTCGTCCCGAAGGTAAATCTCGATCAGAGGTGGTGTCTGTGCGCGCGATGATTCTGGAGGTCCCAGGCAAGCCTCTGCGGGTGACCGAGGCGGCCATTTCGGAGCCTGGGCCGGAACAGGTCCTCTTGCGAGTCCATGCTTGCGCGGTATGCCGGACCGACCTGCATGTGATCGACGGGGAACTCCCGAACCCCAAGCTCCCGCTGATCCCCGGTCATCAGATAGTAGGCAGCGTGGTCCGCTCCGGTGACCTCGTCGACCGCTTCGCGGCGGGAGATCGGGTCGGCGTGCCTTGGCTCGGCTTCACCGACAACACCTGCCGTTACTGCCTCACGGGCCGGGAGAACCTCTGCGACAACGCCCGGTTCACCGGATACCAGATCGACGGCGGTTACGCCGAGTATGCCCTAGCCGACCACCGTTTCTGTTTCCCGATCCCCGAGGGATACCCAGACCTCCAGGCAGCGCCGCTGTTGTGCGCGGGTTTGATAGGCTACCGCTCCCTGCGCATGAGCGGCGACGCGGAACGGCTCGGCCTATACGGCTTCGGTGCCGCCGCCCACATAATCGCCCAGGTCGCGCTCCACCAGGGACGTAAGGTCTTCGCCTTCACCAGCCCCGGCGATGCAGAGGCCCAGCAATTCGCACTGAAGTTGGGGGCTGCTTGGGCCGGGGACTCGACCCAGCCTCCTCCGGAGGAGCTGGACGCGGCCATCATCTTCGCCCCGGTTGGGGCTTTGGTTCCGGCGGCGCTGCGAGCCGTCGCCAAGGGCGGGGTGGTCGTCTGCGCCGGTATCCACATGAGCGACATACCCTCTTTCCCATACGAGATCCTCTGGGGCGAGCGGACCGTCCGCTCGGTCGCCAACCTGACCCGCTGGGACGGCGAGGAGTTCCTGGCATTGGCACCGAAGGTGCCGGTCCACACCGAGGTGGTGTCCTTCCCGCTTGAGGAGGCGAACGAAGCCCTGAGCGCGTTGCGTGCGGGAGAGATCCAGGGCGCCGCCGTGCTGGTCGTCGACCAAGGAGCTTGAGTTAGGCTATCGACGGTGGCGGCGATGGAGGCCGATCTGTAATCTAGCTCGCGTAGAGGATATCCTGGGCGTACTCGATGTCCTATAGGGCGAGGAATTGATGGAGCATGAAGAAGAGCTCCTCCAGAAGCGCGATGCCGAAGAGAAGCTCTTAAGCATCTGGTAGACAACCACGTCCTTCAGCGGCGAGACGCTGTGCTAATCACGCCGCCCATAGGCTCCAATTCCGAGGAAGCCCTGAAACGCATCCTCGGCTTACCGCCGATAACGTGCGGGCGTTCTTCTCCGGTTACCCCCGAAACGTGCTCGAGGCCTAGCCCTAGTAAAGTGGATTAACTGGGCCCCTCATCCCGTAAGCTTAGCACGGCCACCAGGGGCGGGGGGCGGACACGAGAGGCGGTAAGAAGATAAAATGCAACCTACCACTAATCAATAGAACAAAGACCTTGAGAAAGGATCGTAGCCATAATGAACAAAAGGTGGAGCGATCTGAGTGCTGCTCAGCAACGGGGCATCGTGCTCGCCAGCGCGCTCCAGCTCGGGCTTTTGGTGGTGGCGTTGGTAGACATCTACCGACGGCCGGAAGAAGAGGTTCAGGGAAGCAAGCGACTGTGGACGCTAGCATCGTTCGTCAATTTCGTGGGTCCGATCTCCTACTTCCTCTTCGGCCGGAAGCGCTAGAGGTTGTGATGTATCACTTTGCCGGTGGTCAGGTGCACTAGAGCCTTCGGCGGTCCTCGTGTAGCCGGCGGTGGGCTTCCCACAACCGCTTACATTCGAGGATGGTTTGTGTAGATGGTCCTTTAACGGACTTCTCTTTGGAAGGGGAGGGCTCCCCGCCTTCGTGTCCTTCGTCCATCTTAGAGGGAGTTTTGCAAACAAGGATTTGCGTACCTCCCGGTGGTCGTCGGAGTACGATGCGGGCGTCCACAGCCGCCGACGTCTGGAGGCCATCATGCTCCCACCACGCTACCCGTCCGACCTCTCCAACGAAGAGTGGGCTCTACTCGAACCTCGCTGCTCAGCAGGGCCGAAAAGCGCGAAAGACCGCCCAAGTGGCCCACTCGCCAGGTTGCCGACGGCGTGTTCTATCTCCTGAGAAGTGGATGTTCTTGGCGCATGCTACCCTGAGAGTACCCGCCTTGGCAGACCGTCTACTACCACTTTTTCCGCAAGTGGCGCCTCGACGCTCGGCTTAGACGAGCGCACGATCGGCTGCGGGAAGCGGTGCGCGAGCCGGAAGGGCGTGAGCCGGATCCTAGCGCAGCGGTGATCGACAGCCAGGTGGTGAAGACGACCCCGGTGGGAGGACGGGAACACGGCTACGATGGGGCGAAGCGCTTAGCGGGGCGCAAGCGCCACATCCTGGTGGACACAAATGGGCTTGTCCTAGCCGCGCAGGTCCACGGAGCGAACCTCCCAGACCAGGACGGCGGGAGGCGGTTGTTGGCCGAGGACTTGCAACGCGAACTGCCCCGGATGCAGCTGGTTTGGGCCGACGGGGCGTACACGCACGGTTTCCGCGAGTGGGCCGAAGAGGAGCGAGGATGGCAGGTCGAGGTACCTACCACCGAGACCGCCAGCTCTTTGGCGCTACGGGCTGGAGGAGAAGCCACGCGGGTTCCGGGTCTTGGCGAGAAGATGGGTGGTGGAAAGGACATTCGCGTGGTTGGGTCTGTCGCGGCGGTTCAGCAAAGACTACGAGCGTCTGCCAGAGACGGCGGAAACGATGATCTACGGGGCGATGAGTCGCATCAGAGTCGCATCATGCTGAGTAGGCTGGCGCGGGCGGAGTGAAGGATCTTCGCTTGCCCAGCCCCTTAGATTCGTGTTTGCAAAACTCCCTCTAAGAGCCCCGGCTCTTTTTATGCCCTCTAAGTTTTAGGGAATACTTATTGTCGGAAGACACAGATCGACAATTTCAGTATACGCTACTAACACTTGGTGAGAAACACGTGGCCCTGGCGGGACGCCAGAGACGGGAAGCAAATAGCAGTTACGGTAGTTAGCATCATGAGCATCCATCAGACACACCCTAGGGCTCTTGGAGGCGACAAAAGCGCCGACCTTGTATCACCGAGAATCCGAGAAGAGTTATTCTCGGATTCTCGGTGAATAGAGGC
>DATDKT010000049.1:0-29800 GCA_036519775.1 Rubrobacteraceae bacterium | reverse complement strand
TCTTTTAGTCCTGGCCACTACTACTCTGGCTCTCATCCGAAGTAGCCGCGCTCCTGGAGGAGCTTCACGTCCGCCCACTACTCCCTAGAGAGAAGGCGAACCTACCGTCCTCCGGGAAGCGCAAGAGGTCTTGCCCCTCGTCGTAGAGGAGATCTGGGTAGCCCTCTTCGTGGAGCGCCGTCTCGAACTCGTAAAGGGCTTGGGCACCTCGGCACCGACGTTCCTGGTAACTTCCGAACCTACTCACAGCCCGAAGAATAACCTACTACAGTCACGAGCGGCGCTGTGAGGACTTCTGCAGCCCGGAGTACCTAATTCTCCTAGAGGACATGCTTGGCTTTAGCGAGGAGGAAGGGCGACGGTGGGAGGGGGTGTTCTGATCGGACCTTCTGAGCCTTGTAACCGCTCCTTCGTGTAGAATACTGCCCCAATGGGGGGATGCTAATGACACCGCATGCGGCACTCGTGGGAGCTTCGTGTGTCGTGGCCCTCGTAGTGTTTGGAATGTCGCTGCTAGCCGGTTCGTCAGAGGCTCAAACTCCTCCTAGCGAGGAAGACTGTCCGAGCGCCAGCCAGATCGAGCAGCTTACGCAGACAGGCGAGACCACCACTGACTTCTTCGAGGCCGCTACGGGGCAGTTCGTCATCTCCTACGAGTTCCCGGATGCCCCGTCGGGCATTATCTACCGCCTAGAGGTTAATCCTGAGCGTGAAGGCGGGGTGATGGGTGCGCTGGGCTTGCTTAAGGACTCGCCGGACCTGCCCGAGAACCAGGGGCAATCCAAGGTCGAGGACATCCCGGGGCGCTACCGGCTCGAGCTCTCCCCCAGCGATCCCAGCCAGGAGTACGTCGTCACCGTCTACGAATGCGACCCCTCCGGCGGTGAGTCCACCATCCCGAGTCCAAGTCACCCTCCAAGCCCTCCTCCGAGGCCCACCCCTGCTCCTAGCCCGAGCCCTCCACCAACCCCGCGGCCCACACCGCCGCCGCAACCCGCACCAGCGCCCCCTCCAGACTCGGGCACGCTATTCAAGGCCGGAGGACCCACCACGGGACCCTTGCCTGTCATGCCTAGCGGCAAGTGCCCACGAGAGTTCCCCGACAAGAGGGGCGGAGCCTGTTACTCCTCAACAGGTGTAGCAAGCGAGAAGGGATACGCCGCCACACCTCAAGACCCTAGAAGACATAGAGAAGAAATGTGTCCCCGGTCTCGTAGAGGTGCTGCGTAAGGAGGGCCTGATGGTAGTACGGTACGTCCTGTGAGGCTCTACGGGCTGGCACAAGGGCTACAGCCCTCTCGCCTGGCACCCCCGAGCGCAAGCTGCCGGCTATCTGGAGCGGGGGCCTCCAGAGCATGGGACGTCACCATGTACACCTCTCGCCCGACGAGGCGACGGCCACCGTGGTCGGCCGACGGCGTGGGTGTGCGGTCGTGCTGGACGTGGACGCCTGCGCCATGCAACGTGATGGCTGGTAGTTTTACCATTCTGGCAACGGCATGTGGCTCGTAGAGCACATCCCGCCGCGCTACCCCTCGCGCCGCCGCTCCGGGGTGTAACACTCTCAGTATTCTCCTCGGCTAACACGGCATGCGGTAGAGGGTATCGATCAAGGAGGCGAAGAACATGAGGGAGCCGGGTGGGAGGAGGCGAAGAGGACGCGGCGGGGCTTACCAGACCGGGAGATTGGCGGTCTTCGCTTTGATCGTAGTCGTTCTGGTCAGCGTCTCGCTGCAGCTGCTGGGCCTGCTCTAATTAGCCGCCTTCGAAAGAATAAAGGCCGGGGCCATAACGCCCCGGCTCTCATAGCCGATTATGCTGCTTGTCTGGTTAGCCGCTCGGTCCGAGCCTGGACCACCTACCGTATCGTCGGTGGTTCGTCTTCGCGCGATTCTCTCCTCTCGGATTCTTCTCTTCTCGGCTCCTCATCATGGCCTCTGAGTGCGTCCATGGCCCTGTCTAGCAAGCCTCGCTCTTCTCTTTCCCGATCCGGCGGCGGTGAGGCGTCCTCCGTCCTCGACGGGGGCTCGGGCGAGGTCTGGCTCTGCACGTCCCCAGGCGGGGCCTGTGGGGGGGTGCCGGATGGAATCTCTTCCGCCCTCGGTACCTCTTCCGTCCTCGGGGGCGGGGCCTCCTCTGCCGTAGGCATCTCCCCCGTCCTCGCCGGCGGCACCTCCTCCGGCGGAGGCGGCACCTCTCCCGTCCTCGCCGTCGAGACGTCTTCTTCTCTTATCGGCTCCGTCCCCGGCAAGTCGCCGGACGTCCTCGGCTCTAGCGGCGGTGTCCCTTCGGTGCTCGACAAAGGCCCTTCTTCTATCCCCGATGCTCTCGCTGGCGCCTCTTCCATCCCTTCCCTGGCAAAGGAGGGCTCCGTCCTCGGGGAGATCCCTTCCTCCGTCGGCGAGGCTTCTCCAGCCCTCGTGGGTGGTAACTCTTCCGTCGTACCTGGTGGAGCGCTGGAGGCCTCGGTCCTCGACGAAGCGCCGACCGCCGCTCCTCCCGCCATGGACGTGGCGGCGCCCTCTGTCCCTCCCATCGTGGGCGAGGTGGAACCCTCCATGGAGGCGGTGGACGTGCGCTCGGCCAGGAGCCGCTGAGCCTCGTCGGCGCGCATGCTATCCTCGTCCCTCACCCGGCGGAAAAACTCCGTGAGCTCCTCATCGCCTTCGCGCTCAGCGTCCTCTATGTAGGTGTCGTAGGACGCTCCGCCTTCGAGCGCGTGAAAGAGCACGCTGGAGAGGTCGTAGATCGTATTCGGGGTGCCAGTGGCTCTCTCGCCGCTCCCGCTCCCGATCACGTCATCCATCACGTCTTCTTTCTCCTTTCTCTCTGCGCCACCTACCGGCTCGATAGCCATTGTTCCCGCTTGGCATGTAGCAAAACACGTAGCGTTCACGGCAGAGCTTTGCGAACCAGAAGAACCGCTGGGGGGTGTTGCGGGGAGAAGCGGCTTACCGGGGCAAGCCGGGGGCACTGGGCAACTCGCCCAGGTCCGCTCTCAGCCCTTCCAGCGCGAACTCCGCTTCGACGTCCCGTAGTTGAAAGGTCGCGCCGTCGACCATGTGGAGCGTTATCCTGCTCGTCCCGCCCGTTTCGTTCGTATCGACCGTCGCCCAGGAGACCTGCTCCAGGTTTATTAGTGCGTAATCCCCGCGGCTACTGGATACCTTGATAAAACCCATCGCTCTTACCCCCTCTTCCTTTCTAGCGTTCCGCCGTCCGGGCACCGTACCCCGCCGCGCTCCGTTACTCGGGTAAGGGCACATCTCTACGGCCGGGTCCACGATGATGTAGTGTGAAGACCTGGTGGGCCCTGTGGAGGTGTCTGGGCGAAAGCCGGGACGGTAGGCACTGGCGCTGGCTGATGAGGTTCGGTCTACTCCCCTTCGCCCTCGAACTCTTACTCGCCTTCCTCCTTGTCGGTCGTCGCCACCGCTTCCTGCACGTACCCGCTTATCGTGTTGTGAAACTCTTCCCGGTCGATGTTCGGGTGCAGCTCTTCTATCCTGTCCACGAACGTCTCGATGACCAGCTCCTCATCGCTCCTCGCGGGGAGGTGTTCCGATTCCGACACCGCGCCTCCTCTCACCGATAAACGCCGCTTCGGCGGCAGTGGTCTACCCCTCGCCGTGTTACCCCGACCCCTACTCGAACAAACAAAGCCTCGGAAGGGCGCCGATGCTCACCTCTTCGAGTAGGCTCAACTCATTGTCAGCATCTAATTCTGCACCTTGACCATCCGCTTGTAGAGGCTGTTCGCTTTGAGTGGCTCCTCGTAGGTGCCGCGTTCGACGATCCTTCCATCTTCCAGCACCAGGATCTCGTCCATCCGCTCCCTGGGTACGAGACGGTGAGTAATTGCTAGCGTGGCGCGTACCGCGGCTCCTCGAGAGCCCCCAACGGCTTAGCCAAGATGAGTGTGAGTGTGGTCCACACCGCCAGGTTCGTCGTGAGGTCGTGCAGCGTGCCTTGTAGCCCCGTCACGGAGGCCATCCTCCTCTGCATCCTGCTGAGCTTCGTGCCGAGGTCCGATATCTTCTGTTGCTGGTCAAAGGTACGGCCGAGGGCGAGCAGGTACGCAGCTATCAGGAGCGGGACGAGCGTGCTTAGGGCCATCTGTCGCAGGTAACACCCCAGGTAGGGCTCGCCTTCGGTGTAACCCGGATCCAGCCGCATGAGGTGAGCGAAGAGTCGCTCCCGCAGCGCGCTCTTTACACGAACGGCCCCCACTAGGCTACGACCTCTCGCTGCCACAAGAGACCCGAACGTAAGACTATGGCGCCGAGCAGAAGAAGAAGAAGAAGAAGTAACGGTTGCACTTCTCCCAGGCTCTACCTGCCCAGGAATACTCGCTCGACTGCCTTGCTCAGAAAGACCATATGGGAGATCGTGGCAACGGCGACCAACATACCCAGAACGATCGCGCAGAGGAGGAAGGTCCTGGCAAGTCTCACCTGCCGCAATAGCTCTTTATTCATCGAGGCTATTCTAGTGCTTATCTGGCTCTACGTCGTGGCACTGAGCACACGACGCACCGTACCAGGTCTACCGGAACGTTCTGGTCTCTATCACGGCATACCTAGCTCCCGGCCGCCGATAACGTGTATGTGCAGGTGCTCGACCTCCTGGCCGGCGTCCTCGCCGTTGTTTATCCGGATCGCGTACCCGCTCTCCGCCACGGCCTGCTGCTCCGCCACCGTTTGCGTGGCATCCACCAGTTGCTTGAGCATGTCCTGCGGTACGTCCGTCACGGCGGTTATGTGCTCCCGGGGGATGACCAGTACGTGCACCGGCGCTTTGGGGTCCAGGTCCTCAAACGCCACCAAGTTCTCTTCCTCGTGGACAAACTCGGAGTCCATCTCTCCCCGCGCGATCTGGCAGAATGGGCAATCACCGTTGCTCATAAGACCTCCTCGTGAACCTGTACGAAACCCGCCTGAAAACACCTTACCCGAAAACAGGGGAAGCAATACCCGGCACCGGTACGAGCGATTGGGATCCGCGAAAGGAGCCAGCCGAGCCCACGTACAAGACCTTCTTGACAACCCATATGTGTGCGTGCAGAATATAGAAGCCGGAGACACGTACTTACTCCTCCTTTCCCCTTTCCTCACAAGTAGTGCGGGCCTCCGGCGTGCCCGCCGGTATGCGTTTGTGTGTTCGATCCTTCACCGCATTCGCGGGCGCGTTTGGGGCGCGTTTGCTCCACCCGCATTCGCGGGCGCGTTACCATACCTTCGTCGTGCCTCGGGGAGAGGAGAAGGTTTTGGACGTACTCGTCAGCGGTTCGACCGGGCTCATAGGCTCGGCACTCGTTCCCGCTCTGGAGGAAAGGGGGCATCAGGTGAGGCGCCTGACGCGTTCCGGGAGCGCATCGGAGAATGCCGTCCGGTGGGACCCTGCGGCGGGTGAGATAGACACTGTCCGGATCGAAGGGGTAGACGCCGTCGTTCACCTGGCGGGCGAGAACATAGTGGGGCGCTGGACGGACGCCAAAAAGGCCCGCATCCACGACAGCCGGGTGCGGGGGACGCGGCTCCTGGCCGAGACACTCGCGAGGCTTCCGGCACCACCAGGCGTCATGGTAAGCGCGTCGGCGACGGGGTACTACGGCGACCGGGGTAACGAGCTCTTGAGCGAGGAGAGCGCCCCCGGCAACAACGTCCTCGCGGAGGTCTGCCAGGAGTGGGAGGCGGCGGCAGATCCGGCGCGGCGGGCGGGGGTACGAGTCGTTCATCCGCGGTTCGGGATCGTGCTGAGTACGGAGGGCGGGGCGCTCGCCACGACACTGCCCATCTTCAAGCTCGGCGGGGGTGGGAAGATCGGCAGCGGAAGTCAGTACTGGAGCTGGGTCGCCATTGACGACGCCGTCGGCGTCATCCTCCACGCCCTCACGACCGATTCCCTCGAAGGCCCCGTCAACGCCACGGTTTCGGACCCGCCGACTAACGCCGAGTACACCAGGACTCTGGGCTACGTTCTGGGTCGGCCGACGATCTTTCCGCTTCCGGCTCCGGCTGCCCGCATTATGCTCGGCCAGGTCGCCGACGAACTTTTGCTGGCGAGCCAACGCATCGAGCCCGCCAGGCTCAAAGAAACGGGCTACTCGTACCGCTATCCAGAGCTCGAAGGCGCTTTGCGGCACCTGCTCGGGAGGTAAGAACAGAGAACAAGTCTAGCGCTCAGGCGAAGCGGTCGGAGATAGGTTGGGTGATTTCGGCCAACTGGTGTAGTTGGCAGAAGTGCCTTTATCTCCTCACTGCTATGTTTTGCCGGAGTTGCTTCGGATCTTTGATCTCTAGGGTGACCACGTACTGGTAGGGTGGGTGCGCGACCGACCCGAGCAGACCATCTACCCTGTAGTCTCGCCAGTCTTCGACTGAAGGGAGGGCCTTCACCGCCTAGGCGTAAGACTCTAGGATCCAACGCTCGTACTCCTCAGGGCTCACACCCTCCTTTAAGTTGACCAGCACGAATCATGGTAGGCATCGCGAGCTCCCTTCACGGTCTACCCTTGCACCTCGGTCCGGAAGCCCGCCTCGCGGAGCAGCTTCGAGGCACTCTTGGCGGCATCAGCGTCCAGGGTGAGGATGAGGGCGGCGCGCTCGGTGTTGGAGTGACGGACGTAGAGGTCGAGGATGTTTATACCGTTCGAGCCCATGAGAGTGGTGACCTCGGCGAAGACGCCGGGGCGGTTCTCGACGGGGACGGCTATCTCAACGTTCTTTCCGGTGCTCTCGATAAGGATGCCACCCATAGCGTCGTAGGCCTCGCGGGCCGCGAGGAAGCGGTCCTCGATGCTCTTTCGGTTCGAGATCTCACTCCCAAGCTGAGCCATCGCCCCGGCGAACGCCCCCAAGGCTTCGCCTAGAGCCGGAGCGTTCTCGGCCAAAATGTCTGACCAGAGACCGGGGTTCGACGCTCCGACGCGCGTCAGGTCCCGAAAAGAGGGACCCGCGAAGGAGAGGGCCTCGGGCGAGATGTCGGAGGCGACCTTGAGGAGCGCCACGGCCATGAGGTGTGGCACGTGGGAGAGCGCGGCCATCAGAAGGTCGTGCTTCTCGGGATCTACGGCCGTGGGCAAGGCGCCTAGGTCCTCCCGCACGAACCGGGCGACCTCCCGGTAGACCTCTGGGTCTGTCTTCTCTGTGGGCGTCAGGAAGTACCGGGCGCCGCGGAAGAGGTCCGCCTTCGCGTTCGCTACCCCCGAGAGCTGGCTCCCGGCCATCGGGTGCCCGCCGACGAAGCGCAAGCCTTGCGCCTCGGCTTCGCGCACGATCTTCATCTTCGTGCTGGCGACGTCGGTAACGAGGGCCTCCGTCGGGGTGAGGTCCCTGGTAAGGGCAGAGATGCGAGAGATGGGCGCCGCAAGCACCACGAGATCCGCTCCGCGCACCTCCTTTATCGTCGAAGTCCGGTCTATGACGCCAAGCTCGACCGCCCTTTCGAGAACCGCCGGTTTATCCACACCGACAACCTCCCAGCTCGTCGCTTTCGCGGCCAGGCCGACCGAGCCCCCCACGAGCCCGACTCCGACTATGCCTAAGGAACGCATTATGAGAGCGCCCCTATCACCCGGTTGTTCTCCTCCGAGTTCCCGACCGTGACCCGGCTCCAGCCCGCTGGGTAGCCCAACGCTTCGCCCTCCCGCACGAGCACCCCGACCCTCTCGAAAACCTCCGGCCTCGTGTGGACCATCACGAAGTTGCCCTGGGAGGGGATGTAGTCGAGACCCGCGGCGACGAAGGCTTCCTGTATGCGATTCCGCTCGCGGATGATGAACTCCGCCCGGCCGGCTATCTTTTCGCGGGCTTGCATCGAGCCCGCGGCGGCGGCCTGGGCGACGAGGTTTACGGAGAAGGGGAAGCGGACCCTCTCGGCGTAGTCCGCTACCCTCTCGGGCGCGAGCCCATAGCCGACCCGGAGTCCGGCGAGGCCGTGGACTTTAGAGAAGGTACGGGCGACGACGACGTTTGGCATCTCAAGTGCGAGAGCGTGGGAGCCGCGGTAGGCCGGGTTGGAGACGAACTCCTGGTAGGCTTCGTCCAGGATCAGGAGCACCCCTTCGGGGAGATCCTCTGCGAAGGAGCATACCTCGTCGAACGTGAGATACGTACCCGTAGGGTTGTTCGGGTTGGAGAGGATGACGGAGCGGGTCTCCGGTGTGACGGCGTCGTGGAGCGCGCCGAGATCTATCTGATGGTCTCCGGCGAGAGGGACCTTTCTCAGCTTCAGTCCCAGGACTGTGGCTATAGCATAGTACAGGCCGAAGGAGGGCCACGGGGAGACGACCTCTCCGGGTCGCTCGAGGAGCTGCAAGAGGTTGAAGAGAACCTCACTCGAGCCGTTACCGACGAGGACGTTGCCCGGCTCCGTGCCGGGGTTGGCCTCAGCCACCGCCGCGCGCAGGGTACCGGCGTGGCGGTCGGGGTAGCGGTTCAGGCGAGGGAGGGCCTCTTGCATAGCCGTCTCAGCCTCCGGGAGCGGACCGAAGGAGAGCTCATTCGAGGTCAGCTTGACGTAGCCCCCGTTCGGGCTACCGTCCGGACCTATCTGCTCCGCCGCGGTCTCCAGGGACATGCGGGGCGGTTTGTAGGGGCTAAGCGGGTCCAGCTCTCGTCTGAATTTCAAACTCTCGGTGCTCCTCTTCGTCAAGGGATTACGCTCAAAGACTAGCCTTCCGCGTGAAGGCTTGCAACAAGAGCTTAGCGAGCAATTGTTTGCCTTATCCTTCAGCTATGGATAGAATCCGTTTTCTATGGATAATGCGGACACACAAGGCAGGATAGAGGAGCTCAGGAGTCGGGTAGACGAAGTCGACCGAGAGCTCATACATATCTTGAACGAGCGGGCACGCATCGTGCAGGAGATCGTAGGGATAAAAGCCCACGCCGGCAAACCGCTCTTCGATCCCAGGCGTGAGGAGGAGATCCTCCGAAAGGTCGCCGAGGTAAACGAGGGGCCCATCTACGACTCGTCGATGCGTGAAATCTTCGAGATCATTCTGCACCGTATCCGGGATCTAGAGGTTCAACGCGGGGAGTTTTCCAGATAGACATGGACATTTTAGAGAGCGTCAGGACAAACGCACAGACTACCAACGGTATGATTCGACCGAGCACCTTCCGGGTGGTCGCCGGCCCGTGCACGGTCGAGAGCTACGAGCAGTACGCCGCGAGCGCGAAGGCCGTCAAGGAGGCGGGCTTCGAGTACGTGCGCGGCGGCGCTTTCAAGCCCCGTACCTCCCCGTACTCCTTCCAGGGCCTGGGTGAGGAGGGCCTGAAGATACTCTCCTCGGTCAATGACGAGCTCGGCCTAAAGGGCGTCACCGAGGTCCTCGACCCCGCCGACATAGAATTGGTCATGGAGCACGCCCAGGTCATCCAGATCGGCGCCCGCAACATGGCGAACTTCTCCCTCTTGAAGCGGATCGGAGCGGCGATAAAGGGCACTGACCACGGCGTGGTCTTGAAGCGCGGCTTCTCGGCGACCGTGGAGGAGTGGCTGCTCGCGGCGGAGTACGTAACGTCCGAGGGCGGGGACAATGTGGTCCTGTGCGAGCGTGGGATAAGGACGTTCGAGACCTCTACGCGTTTCACTTTGGACCTCTCGGCGGTGATCGTGGCCAAGAGGCTGACGGATCTGCCGGTGATCGTAGACCCGTCGCACGCCGCGGGGAGGCGCGACTTGGTCATCCCGCTTAGCAAGGCGAGCGTGGCGGCCGAGGCCGACGGCCTTATAGTCGAGTCGCACCACGACCCGCAAGAGGCTCTGTGCGACGCCGAGCAAGCGCTTCCGGTAGAGGCGCTCCAGGGCCTGCGCGAGGCCTTGCAGCCCTTCGCGGGCGCGATGGGCCGGGAGGTTATCTAACACCTGAGCTGGGGAGGACGCCTCCCATGAGACGCCTTGGCGGCAGGTTCACGCTGGAGCGCGAGCTCGGGGCGGGTGGCATGTCGGTGGTCTTTCTCGGCAGGGACGAGGTCCTTGACCGGCCCGTGGCCGTCAAAGTCTTGAGGGGGGGCTTCGAGAAAAGCTCCGGGGTTAGCGCCCGCTTCAGGCGCGAGGGGCGCACGGCCGCAAGGCTCTCTCACCCGAACATAGTGCAGGTCTATGATGCGGGCGAGGACGAGCTCGAAGGGCACGAAACCTCGTTCATTGTTATGGAGTACGTTCCCGGTGGGGATCTGAAGGCCCTGATCGAGAAGTGGGGGCCGCTCGTCGAGAAGGGACTCGCGCGCACGGGCGCCGACGTCGCCTCCGGGCTCGCCCACGCCCACGAGGAAGGCGTGATTCACCGGGATATCAAGCCCCAGAACATCCTCATCGACTCCTACGGCAACTCGAAGCTGGCCGACTTTGGCATCGCCCGCGCCCTGGACGCAACCCACGCCACGGCGACGGGCTCCTACCTCGGCACCGCGGCGTACTCGTCCCCCGAGCAGTTGCGGGGGGCGGAGATTACGCCGAAGAGCGACGTCTACTCTTTGGGGTGCACCCTCTACGAGGCGGCGATCGGCGAGCCGCCCTTCTCCGGCGGCCCGATAGAAGTAGCGAGCCAGCAGCTTACGAAGCCTCCGACCCCGCCCCGGCAACGGGAGGCGACCCTGGGCGGGCCCTTCGAGGCGCTCATCCTCTCCTGCCTCGCGAAAGACCCCGCCGACCGTCCGGGCGCCGTCGAGCTCCGGGAGCGGTTGCTCCGCATAAGCGCCGCGGCCTCCGGCGCCATGACGACCACGTCGGGTGTCGGGGAGACCGTGAGGGGAGTGGGGGCGGCGGGGGTCGCCGGAGTCGCCGGCGCGGCGAGGGCGGGGACGAGGGGTTTCGATACCCTCGTCCGGAGGGTGAGGAATCGCACGGGCCCTGCCGGGGCACCAGACGCGACGATGCAAACCTCTCACCAGACCTTTCAGCCCGGGTTTAGCTGGCGGATCGCGGTCGCCGCTGGAGTCGCCGCGCTGCTCCTGCTAACCTTCCTCGGCGTGGGTGCGTACGCGCTGCTGAGTTCTGGCGCCGGGGAGACCGGGCAAGTCGCCGAAGAGCAGCAGGAAGACGCGCAGGCTCCCGTCGAAACCCTTCCTGACGAGACTACCGATGAGACCACGACCCCCTCCGAGACCCTCCCACCCACAGGTGAGGCCGCTCAGGCAGTCTTCGACATGTATGTGGAGGAGTCGTATCGGGACGCCGAGGGCTCGTACGCGTACCTCTCCGAAAGGCTGCAAGAAGAGGTAGGCTCTCCGGAGCAGTGGGCTGAACGGGAGCGGCTAGGTACGCTCTGGTACGTGTACTTTACCCGGTATCCACAGGCCGAGGTATCCGGGGAAGAGGCGAGGGTCAGCTTCACGGTCAGGCAGAACCGTACAGGGGGGGGGAGGCTGGTCTCGGGTACCTGGGTGTGCGTCGTCGAGGATGGGGAGTGGAAGCTGGACCGCCTCGAAGACGAGAGGAGCGGGGCCTTCTGAGGGGCCGGAACCGCTATAATCAGCCGCATGACGAGGTTCGCGCAGAGGTTCGTGCTCGAACGCGAGATAGGCGCCGGTGGTATGGCCCGGGTCTTTCTCGGCAGGGACGAGGTCCTTGACCGGCCCGTGGCCATCAAGATCCTCAACCCCCACCACAGCGGCACGGAGATCGGCGCCCGCTTCAGGCGTGAGGGGCGCACGGCCGCGAGGCTCTCTCACCCGAACATAGTGCAGGTCTATGACGCGGGAGAGGACGAGCTCGAAGGGCGCGAGGTCTCCTACATCGTCATGGAGTACGTCCCCGGTGGGGATCTGAAAGCCTTCATAGACGAGGAGGGATCTCTACCGAGCGACGAACTCGCCGGGCTCGGATCGGAGGTCGCCTCCGGGCTCGCCCACGCCCACGAGAAAGGCGTGATTCACCGGGACATAAAGCCGCACAACATCTTGATTGATGCCCACGGACGACCCAAGCTTACGGATTTCGGTATCGCCCGCGCCCTGGGCGCTACGCAGGCCACCCGGACCGGCTCCTACCTCGGCACCGCTCTCTACTCGTCCCCCGAGCAGCTCCGGGGAGAGAAGGTAACGCCTAAGAGCGACGTCTACTCTTTAGGAATGTCGCTCTACCAGGCAGCCGTGGGCGAGGCGCCGTTCATCGGGACCCCCATAGAGGTCGCGAGCCAGCACGTCTCCCGGCAGCCGGACGCGCCAAGCGCCCTGGGTGTGGACTTGAGCGACAGGGTCGAAACTCTCATCCTCGACTGCATCCAGAAGGACCCCGAGCGCCGCCCGACTGCCGAAGAGGTGCACGAGCGGCTCCTGGACGAGACCCGACCCGTCCGTACCACCCGTGCCCCCACCGCGCCCCCGGTCTCCGAGCCTTCGCCGACCGAGCACACCCGTCCGGAGCCAGAAGCGCCTCCCACGGAGCCGCCACCGGGTGCTGCACGGGGCGGAGGAGGCCAGAGACGTTGGCCCATCCTCCTCGCGGCCGCCGCGTTGCTCCTGGTCTTGCTGGGGACTGCCACGGCAGCGGCGTTCGGAGTAAATCCCCTGACGGCTCTAACCGCCCAGGGCGAGAACGAACAGGCGAGCTCCTCGGAAGATCCGAGCAGTCAACCGGCCGGTAGCGGCCAGGAATCTACCTTCGAGCAGGCGGCGTCGGAGGATACCGCCGCCAGGGGTGAAGGGGGGAACACCACTTCTAGTGGCGGCTCCGAATCGGCCGCGGCGGAGCAGGCGCTTGAGGACCACTACAGGGCGGCTGCCGACGGTGATTACGACGAGGCTTGGAACTCCCTCTCTGCCGGGTTTCAGCAGCGGCTAGGTTCGCAGGGGGCTTACACCAATCAGTTCGGGACTTTAGAGAGTCTCGACTTCGAGGAAGGTCCGACGGCTCAGGTCTCGGGCAGCACCGCGACGGTCTCGGGTGTAACCATAGCTACGCACACCGATCGGACCGAACGCAACACCGCAACCTGGACGCTGGTCAGCGAGGGGGGCGAGTGGAAGGTAGACAACATCACTATCAGAAATCGACAGTTAATATAAACTCTTCGCGAGAGAGATACTCGGAGAGGAAAACGTTCTGAAGACTGCATTTACGGCGCTTGCTTCGGCGATAGTCGGTGGGCTGATCGCTACGATATTGGTTTATTTGGGGATCTTGGGGTTTGGGGAAGGCTTCAGGAGTGTGACTATCAACGAGCCGCGGCAGGGCTCGGCCACGCCGGAGGAAGGGGTGAACCCCGGCGGTGAGGGTGGTCCCTCGGTGCGCGACGTGTACACTCGCGACGGTCCGGGGGTGGTGACCGTGGACGTAGGCTCGACGAGCAGGGGCCCCGGCGGGGGCTCGGGGTTCGTGATCGACGAGGGTGGATACATCGTCACTAACCAGCACATCGTGGACGATGCCGAAGCCGTGTCGGTGCGGTTCTCCAGCGGGGCTAGAGAGGAGGCCGAGGTGGTGGGCGAAGACCCCTCCACGGATACCGCGGTGTTGAGGATCAACGCGCCCGAGGAAGCCTTGAAGCCCCTGACGTTGGGCGACTCGGACACCATCGGAGTGGGGGACCCGGTGATCGCCATAGGCAACCCCTTGAACGTCGGCATCAGCGTGACGACGGGGATCGTGAGCGGCACCGGGCGGCCGATACCGGCTCCCAACCGCTACACGATAAACGGGGCGGTGCAGACGGACGCGGCCTTGAGCTCCGGAAACTCCGGTGGCCCCCTGCTCGACGCCCGGGGGGAGGTCATAGGGGTTAACTCCCAGACCGCTGCCAGCGGCTTAGGCGTCGTCGCCCAGGGGGTGAACTTCGCGGTCCCGATTAACACGGTCAAGAGCGCGGTCGAGCAGCTCATCGAGACGGGTAGGGTCGAACACGGGTACATGGGCGTGAGGATGTTCCCGGCGGGCGTTGAGGAGCTGGCGGCATATTCGGGACTCTCGGCCCGAGAGCTCTCCGAGCAGTATGGTCTGCCGGAGAACGGGGCTATTATCAGCCAGGTAGTAGAGGGGGGGCCCGGGGACGAAGCGGGCTTGGAGGGCAGCTCCAGCACGCAGGAGATCGTCGGTTTGACGGTGCCTTTGGGGGACGTGATCACGGAGGTCGAGGGCGAGCGCGTCACAACGTCGGACGACGTGAGTAAGGTCGTCAGTTCCGCGCAGCCCGGAGAGGGTTTAAACCTCACTGTCGTCACCCCCGGAGGGGAGCCTCGCGAGGTCGAGGTGACCCTAGGAGACCAGCCCGAAGACCAGGAGGGCTCGCCAGGTATCTCGCCCGGTGGGTGATCCCCGGAGCAACCGGAACCCGGAAGGGCTGAAGCGCGCCGCCGCCGAGAGAGCGGTGGAGGGGTACGTCGAGAGCGGGATGGTCGTGGGGCTGGGGACGGGCTCGACGGCGGCCTTCGTGGTCCGGAGGGTGGGGGAGCTCATCGCGGGGGGTGAGCTCACGGACATCCGGGGCATTGCGACCTCGGAGCGGACGGCGGCTCTGGCCAGAGAGGTCGGCATCACTCTGCTTACGCTCTCGGAGGCGCGGCCCGCGGTCACGATAGACGGGGCCGATGAGATCGGGCCCAGTCTAGCCCTCATCAAGGGGCGCGGCGGGGCTCTTCTGAGGGAGAAGATCGTGGCCCACGCCAGTGGCGCGGACAACCTCGTTGTCGTGGCCGACGGGTCGAAGCTTGTCAGCACTTTGGGCGAAGGGCCCCTGCCCGTCGAGGTAGAGCCTTTCGGCTGGGAGGCTACCCTGGAGTCTCTGGCCTCCCTGGGGTGCGAGCCCGAGTTGAGAGTGGACGACTCGGACTCGCGAACCCCGTTGGTGACCGACGGGGGACACTACACTGCCGACTGCCTCTTTCCCTCCATCCCGGGCCCGGCCGCGCTCGAAGCGGAGATAAAGCGCATCCCCGGAGCCCTGGAGAGCGGCCTCTTCGTTGGCCTCTCCCGGGCGGCCGTCGTCGCTCGCGGAGACAGAGTGGAGGTTATCGGGATCTAGCCGAAGGTTGCGCCGAACCCCGCGCGGGTGCCGCGGGCGGTACGTTCCTTCTCGACGACGAGCTTGTAGATAGAGTCGTACTCGACGTAGACGGTCGCCTTGCCATCCTCCATCCGCACACGCAGGTACTCGTCCTCGACGGAGATCTCGGCCTGCGGCTCGACGGTGAAGGTGTCCCTCCTGTCCCAGACTATGAGGTTCGCCTCCTCGCCGCGGGCCTCGTCTACGATGCTCTTGACGATCTCTTTGTCCACGTTCGCTCCTTCTACGTGATCTCTTAAGTCTCTTGACGGACTCATTCTACATGGGAGAACGCGAGCGGTAAGGGCGAGGCTGGTGATAGCGCCCGCCTTACTTTCCCCAGCCTCGGGGTAAGATGTTTGTTTCCTATCCAGAGGAGAGAGCGATTGTGGGAGACCTCAAGAATGCTGGGGAGATACTCGAGACGGTCATCGATGACGCAAATGAAGAGCTGAACCGGGCCAGCGCGGGCTCGCGCTCAGTGGCCTGGCGGCCGAGCTGAACATCCCCTTCTCCGCGGTGGCCCCGGGGAGTGGGCGGGACATTGACCGGTGGCGTGGGGCTCGCGGCGGCGCTGCTGTATCCTATAGGGTTCCTCATCGTCATCCCGGGCCGCTCGCAACTCTATACCGAGAATACCGTCACCCCGGTGGCCGTGGTGCTCACCAATTTCAGCTCCCTGCCAAACATGCTCCGGCTCTGGGTAGTGATCTTCGCCGCCAACGTAATCGGTGCGATACTATTCGCCGTTACGTTGGTCTACGGGGAGATGCTGCCACCCGCCACCCTTCAGATCCTGTTTGACGAGGTCGCCGAGGAAGCTGGATCACGGATTCTGGAACATGACTCTTAAGGCCATCGGCGGAGGCTGGCTGGTGGCGCTCATGGCCTGGTTGGTGGCCGCCTCCAGGGACACGAGCTCCCAGGCGGAGGTTATTTACGTGCTGGCCTTCCTTATACCGGCCGGGGGTTTGATCCACTGTATAGTCGGCTCTTCTGAGGTCTTGATAAGCGTCTTCGCCGGTGAGGTCTCTTTTTCGGGATACCTGGGAGGTTTCCTGCTTCCGGCCACGCTCGGGAACACATCGGAGGAGTCTTCCTGGTTGCGCTGCTCAACTATGGTCAAGTCGCGGGCTCCAGCAAGAAGACCTCCCTGCCCGGTTATACAGAAGAAGACGAACAAAGGGGCTCTTGAGCCCGCGCGACGACGCTCCACCGATTGCCGGTGGGGGAGACCTGATCTAGAATATCGCGGTTCTCGCGGTCGTAAGTCGTCGCTGCAAAGGACTACATTGAAGAACCTCATACTGAAGATACGGGACCTGGATCGAGCGATGTTCCGGGCGATCTTCCGCACAAAGTGGGCGTGGCTCACGCCACTGATGCGGGCCTTCACAGTCACCGGAAAGGCGGGCGCTCTATGGGGTGTCCTCGCCTTTCTCGCCTTCCTCATAACTGGTTTTGAAGCCTACAATCTCCTCGTGCCGTGGGCGGCGATAGCCGTCTCCTGGTCCGTTGCCGAGGGCGCGAAGTACCTGTTCGATCGCGCCCGCCCCTTTATCTCCGACACCGAGATAGCACCCCTCGTAAAGACGCCCTCCTCTAGCTCCTTCCCCTCCGGCCACTCGGCGACCGCCGCCGCCGGTACCCTTACCCTCTCCGCCGTCTACCCCGCCTTTGCCCCCGCCCTCCTGCTCTCGGGTGTCCTGGTCGCCCTCTCTCGAGTCTACCTCGGCGTCCACTACCCCTTCGACGTGCTCGCTGGCCTCTTCATCGGGACTGCGACCGCCGCCATCCTCCTGGCTCTAACGTGAAGCTGCTCACCAGTGTTTGTCTGCAGGTGCGGTAGAAGATTCTGCAGAGGGATCTGCCGAGTTGATACGCTGATAGTGTCCACCGGACGTCTCCTAAGAGCGGGTTATGCTGTCTCGATCGCGGATCGTGAGAAGAACCACGAGGAGTTACGTGACGATAGAGTTATCGGGGCAGGTTTTGGCAGGGCGGGTACGATGTCGCTCAAAGTCGCGGTCGAAGAGCTCGGGTTGGTTCCTGCTACTACATGACGGAAGTATTCGACCACCCGGAGCACGTAGAGTTGTGGGAAGCCGCTGTGCGCGGGGAGCTGGCTGACTGGGAGGAGATCTTCCGCGGTTACCGGGCTACCGTGGACTGGCCTGGCGCCGCCTTTTACGAGGAGCTGATGGAGAGGTACCCGGGCGCGAAGGTGATCCTCACGGTGCGCCATCCCGAAAGGTGGTACGAGAGCACTCTGAACACCATCTACCACACTCGCAAGATAGCCTCCTCTCCTCCCTTCACCGTGATCGGGCTGTTCGTCCCCGGCGTCAGGCACATGAAGCGCGCTACCGGGATCGTTAACGACCTCGCCTGGGAAGAGACGTTCCGCGGAAGGTTCGAGGATCGCGAGCACGCGATCCAGGTATTCGATCGGCTCAACGAGGAGGTAGTGGAGCATGTCCCGGCTGAGAGGCTGCTGGTTTACGAGGTGAAAGAAGGCTGGGAGCCGCTGTGCGAGTTTCTTGGGCGTGGAGGCGCCAAAGGACGAGCCGTTCCCGCACCTCAACGACACCGATGCCTTCCGCAGGAAGGTCCGAAGACACCAGGCGTACGCCTACGCCGTGCCGATCATTACCGCCGTGCTAGTAGGGCTGGCCCTGCTCGGTTACCGCAGCCACCTACGTCGGTGACCGTATCTAAGAACTCCCGGGGCAGTACCATGCCTACGGTCGACACGCGATAGTCACTCCGTCGTACACTCGAAGCGCACCTCTCGCGCTGTTGTTAAGCAGCGCACAGAACCGCAAGGCAAGATTAGTAAACTCAGTATGGTATGAGCATCTCCCGGTACTACACCGTCGGGGCCGTCGTCCCGGACATCCGGTCCTTCAAGGAGCTCGGCGACCGGCTAGAGGCGCTGGGGCCCGAGCCCGACTCCGTCGTTGTGCTAGTGCGGCGGCGAGACCGGCGCCTCGCGCAAGCCGTTCTTCCTGAGGCCCGGGTGAGGAGCGTGGAGAGCGGACTCTCGCGCCGTCAGTGGCTTGAATTCGTCAGCACCTTCTTCTCGGCCTCGACCGTGAGCTTCCTCATGGGCGCCGTCCACCTGTGGACCGGGCTCGTCGTGCAGGCGGTGTTGACGGTTGCTGCAGTGATCGGACTTGTGATCTACCATCGCCGTCCGCGCGTCGAGAAGAGGCTCCTGCGGATCGGGATGCCGGATCACCTCGCACAGAAGTGGGAGGCCTCCTTCCCCGCCGGCTTCGCCCTACTCCTCGCCACTATGCCCGAAGGAGACTTCGAAGAGGCCCAGAGCGTGTTTCTCGAGGGCGACACCCTCCTGTCGCCTCTCGCCATCGACCGCCGGCCGGTGTTGTAAAAGCTTTCCGGCATGATCGTCAGGGAGAGGCCCAACTCTTACATTATCATAAGGCAGCACGATCACGGCCAGCTCTCCGGCCGGTTCGCGGTGTACTGGGCTGAGAGCCCCCGGCCCTTCGAGCGGACCATCTACGCTATCACCAACCACGACCTGGGCTGGCAGTTTCTGGACAGGTCCGTGCGCTGGGACGAAACGTCGGGCAAACCCTACTCCTTCACGAACTACCCGACAGACCCCAAGCTCCGGGCCTATAAAGAGGGGCTGAGGCTCTTGCGAAACCCCTACGCGACGTGCCTGTGCAGCATGCACTACGCCTCTTTCATGCAAGGCTCGGAGGACGCAGCGGAGGTGCAATTCAGGGAGATGGAGTTCCGGCGCCAGGAGAAGCTGAAGGGCCAGATGTCCGCCGAGGAGCTGGAGAATCTGGAGCACAACTTCCGTCTGCTGCAGCTGTGCGACAACCTTTCGCTGTTTGTATGCCTGAACGAGCCGGGCTCTAACGAGCACCCCTGGTACAAGAACGGCTTCTCGTTCGAGGGCAAGAAGTTCGAACCCGTTTGGGAAGACCGTGGCACCCTGCGGCTCGACCCCAACCCGTTCTCGAGGCCGTTCGATCTCACCGTGCCATACGGGGCCATCCAGAGAGACGGCCGGTTCCGCGAGAGTGGCTACCTCGAACTTCGGGTAACCTCTTAGACGAGCACAACAAAGTGCTGCTCGAACACTCCAAGCTTTAGAAGGGATTGCATGAGAGACGCATCGAACGAGTTCTTGAAGAACCTGCTCTCTACCCCAGGGCCCAGCGGCTACGAGGGGGCCGCGGCCGAGGTCTGGCGAGCGGAGGCCGGGAAGTTCGCCGAGGTCCGGGGGGACAGAATGGGCAACTCCTTCGCGACGCTGAACGGGGGTGGCACTCCCAGAATAATGCTCGCCGGGCACATAGACGAGATCGGGTTGATGATCACCCACGTAGAGGAAGGGGGCCTCCTCCGCTTCCAAGGGGTGGGCGGTTGGGATCCGCAGGTACTCGTGGGACAACGGGTCCTCGTGCAGACGGACAACGGCGAGGTCCCTGGTGTTATCGGCAAAAAAGCCATCCACGTCATGGAGGCCGACGAGCGCAAGAAGGTCTCCGAGATAAAGAGCCTCTGGATCGACATCGGCGCCAAGGACGGCGACGAGGCGAAAGAAAAGGTCAGGGTCGGAGACGTCACCGTCGTGGACCAGGACGTCCTGGAGCTGCCAAACGGTCGCGTCGCCTCCCGTTCTCTAGATAATCGCATGGGTGCGTTCGTCGTCCTCGAAGCCCTGAGGCTCCTCTCCGAGGAAGAGGACTTCGCAGCGGAGGTCGTCGCGGTGGCGAGCGTGCAGGAGGAGATCGGGCTCTACGGGGCACGCGGCGCGGCCTTCGGGCTCGACCCCGACGCAGCCATCGCCGTGGACGTCACCCACGCGACCGACACTCCCGGTATACCCAAGAACGAGCACGGCGACCACTCTTTAGGCAGCGGCCCCGTCATAACCCGGGCCGCCAACCTGAGTCCCGTCGTCACGAACGGCCTGATCGAGACCGCCGAAAGTGAGGGCATCGCTTATACCCTGGAGGCTGACTCACGCTCCACTAGCACGGACGCGGACGCCATACAGTTCACCCGCGCAGGGATAGCCACAGGGCTCGTCTCCGCCCCTAACCGCTACATGCACTCGCCGAACGAGATAGTGGCCCTCGAAGACCTCGAAAACTGCGCCCGCCTCATCGCCGCCTACGTGAAGGGCCTGAAAAAAGATATGGACTTCGTCCGCTAGCCTCGGCTCGGACGATCCTGAGGCTTACCCAATCTCGTCCTGCTCCGCGTCTTTGGCGGTCGTGTCCTCACTACGACGTAGGGTTTTACGAGGACGCTCGCCTGGCTCGGGCAGGACGAAGAGCAGGGCGAGGCCGACGACGAGAACGAGACTTAAGACGACGCTAAGGAACGCGAGAGCGAAGGCGAGGATATAGAGGACCATTCCGAGCACGTAGCGTCGCGTCATCGCTCGGAACAGGGTGGGATTCAAGTCACGACGTACTAAGCGGTAGTTCGTCGCAGCGTAGAGCCAGAGTAGAGTAAAGAAGATGGCGGTCACGGCGAGGGTACCGCTGTAAACGGCCCCGGCGGTGGTTCGTTCATCCGACTGTATGTACTCGGCGAGCAAGGCGGTAGGAAAGGGGATGAAGGCGACGCACATCAAGAACAGTGTATTCAGGAAGAGTAGGACGTGATCGGAGCGCTCGATAAAGCTAAAGCGGTTATGGTGGTTGGCCCAGATAACACCGATCTGCAAAAAGCTAATCACATATCCTAAGTAGGATGGCCATTGCGCAACGAGCGCCCCGAAGAGCGTCGTTCCCTCCGGCTCATCCCCAACGTGAGGTACTCCGATCTCTATGACCAGCAACGTCATAGCGATAGCGAACACACCGTCGCTGAAGGTCTCGATCCTGCCCGTGTCGTTGTCCTGGTTCACTGATCCGTCGCCGTTCGGGGCCACCTAAAGGTTCCTCTCTACTCTGAGCCCTCAGTCCCGTAGTTTGCTACAACCGCGGAAGGAGGCGCAACGGGGTGCGAGCCTTCGGCCGCCATTCTCTACGAGGTACCTGACGCCTATCCGGTCTCCTGGGGGTGATAGATCCTGGACCGAACCCCTGGTGACATCCACGAGTAGTAGAGGAACCGGCTGGGGTTTACGGGCACGACCTCGAAGCCCTCGTCCACTGGCTGCCGTATTCGCATGAGCGAATACAGTTGTGTGTGGCGGCCGCCTGCTAAGAGCACGGTATGCACCATGCCCTCCGTAGCCAGAACCTTCGGTCCCTCTATCTCCGTAGTTCTCGCAGGTTGTCCCACAGAACGTAGAGGCCCAGGACTAGCACGGCGACGACGACGATCTGCCAGAAGAACTCGTAGACGAGGACCAGCGCGGCCACTACGGCGAGACCGAGTGTTGCGCTGGTGACCAACCTGATCAGCCGGCCACGGAAGCCGGCCTCGACAAAGAGGAACAGGGCGATGCTGCCGGAGAGGGCGAAGACCAGGTACTCCCCACGCTCGTACAGCGCCAGCCACAGAAAGACGATGAGCATGACACCGACGCTGGCAGCTGCCCACACCTCGGCCAGCCTGCTCGCGCGCAGCTTCGTCTCCGAGGCGGGCTGTTGGGCGTAGGAGATATGGGCGCGGGCGGGTTCCCGATCTCCCTCCCGCAGCCGCTGGGCATAGCCCTCCAAAGAGTTCGAGAGGACCCTGTCGGCGGCCACGCTCGCCCGGAGCCGGTTCACCTCTTCGGAGAGCTCCCCGATCCGCCTGCGATGGTCCTCGTGCAGCGCGCGCAGGTGCGGATGTCCACGTGCGGCGACTGTCTCCACGCCCAGACCCTTTAGCTCGCAGCTCTTCTCCTCGATCTCGGCCTCGAGCATAGCCCGCCGCGCCTCGATGGCCGCCTTTTGCTCTTTTACCGTGCGGAGCGTCTCGATGGGTGGAGGCACCTTGTCGAGCCCGGCCCAGCCGACGGGGTCGTACCACGGGCGGGCCACACTCCCGTCGCGGTTGTACATCGGGCCTGCGGGGGCGTCCTCGCCTTCGAAGGGGTCGCGGGTGTACAGGCCCCAGAGGCCCCGGTAGTGAAGCGCCCAATCGGGGATTGGGTTGTCGAGCAGTACCGGGGGCGTCCACTCCTTGTCCTGCCCCGGCCCTATAGTCAGACCATCCCCGCGGGCGTAGTCCACGAAGGGGATACGGAAGATGGCGGGCGTTCCGTCTTCCCGCTCCGCTTCGTCGTCCCCGTACTGGCGCAGCCTCTCCCGCCAGAACGTCCGCGCGGCGCCGAGCATCCTCGCCAGAGACGCCAGAAAGGATAGCTCCAGCTCGGTCAGATACTCGCCGGGGGCGTATTGGTTGGAGTGGGAGCCGGCGCAGACGTGGACCACCGGGTGCTCGCCGACTTTCTCCAGCTCCGGGTCGTCCCAGCGGCGCCTCAGGACGTCGCCCGCGTAGTTGTGGGAGGAGTAGGCCGTCCACTCCGGGGTGTACTCGCCCGAGGGTGATTCGGAGAGGTAGACGAAGACCTTCTCCCAGTCGGCCTCGTGGTCGTTGGCGCCGAAGAACCCCGAGCGCCAGTCGTTGAACGCGTAGAAGAACCAGTACTGTAGGACAACCCAGCCGCTTTGACGGACCACTCTGCCGTGGTAGCGGTAGTGCTCGTGGTCGGCCAGGATACGCGTGTAGGCGACGCGGCCCGCGGCGGCGGTGCTCCCCGGTACCCGTCCGCGGGCTAGGAAGGTCAGAGTGAAGAGGGTGTCCATGACGCGGGAGACGTAGCCGACCCGCGCTAGGCGGCCTCTCCCGGCCTTGAAGACCTCCTCCGTGGGTCCGGGCCCTTGAAGCGCCTCGCGCAGCGCCTTGCGGCGAGCCCTGGGGCGGACCAGACCCTTCGCCTCCTTCGGGTCGGTGAACATGAGGTAATGCACGGTCCCGAACTCGTCGCGCCGCGGCTCGGCCAGAAGCCCCGGGGTTAGCTTACCGTGCGGGACCAGGCAGACCGCCTCCTCGCCGGGCCGTCGCACCCACAGGCTGCAGGCCCGCACGTATCGCTCGGCGTCCATCGGGAAGAACCGGTCGCCTTTGGTGAACCGGGCGACCGGCTCGAAGCGCCGGAGCAGGGCCTCGTCGGTCTCAGGGCCCACGTGTCGCTACCTGAGGTAACCCGGTTCGCTGCCCGACGTGGAACGCCGCACGCACGTCCGAGGAGTTCAGATACAGGGCCATCACGATGCAGTAGAGCATCACAGGGTAGATAAAGATCGGCGTCCACGCCGAGTAGAGCAGCAGGCAAGCCAGCAGGCTCAAGCCCTGCACGATCATGGCGAGCAGCCATCCCGCCCGGAGCAGGAAGAGGAAGCCTAAAGCCGCTAGGAGCGCCAGCACCGTGGGCGGCGCAAAGACGAGCACCGTGACGACCGCGTGCTCGGCCCCCTCGACCGTCTCCGGCAGCACGACAGTCTCCGGTAAGTCCAACGTCTCCGGCAACAAGGACAGGTCCGCCTCGACCTGCTGCCAATCCACCCGGTAGACTTCGTAGGCGCCTATGCCCCCAAGACCCGCAGCCTGCAGCACGAGCAGCAAGCCGTTGGCCCGCACCGGCCAGGAGGAGCGCGACCCGGCTAGCTCCGCCACGAGCCCCTCCTCCGTACCGCGCTCCGGTCTTCTCCCCTCGCAAGCTTACGCGACGACGCACCGCGACCTTCGCTTCCCTGACAGAGGCGCTGCGCGTCTTTCATAACGGAGGGATAATACACTAGAGCCTAACCCTACGTTGAGCCTAACCCTGCGTTCATCCCGCCTTCGGGGTGCTCGGGATCGTCGTGCTTTCTCCGGCGCGGTGACGGCTCCGACCCGTGAGCCGCTTTCTGCGCATTTTGCGTGGTACGATGGCGCCGATCTTCGCGGCGAACCCCGGCGAAAAAGGAGGATGCTGTCGTGGACGACACGCAGAGGCTCAAGCGGTATCTGGCCGAAGAGATGGTAGAGGAGTACGAAGAGGGTCGCATGTCCCGACGGCAGATGATCCAGACGGTCGGCCGGATCCTCGGGGTGGCCGTGGTGAGCCCTACCCTCCTGGCGTCGCTCGGCTGCGGCAGCCCGGAGGCCGGCGACGAGGAGCAGGAGGCGGCGCCCCCGCCCGAGAGCGGCACCAGCGGCGTTACCGTAGAACCTGACGACCCCGACCTCGAGGTGAGCGAGGTCGAGGTCCCGGGAGAGGAAGGTACGATAACGGCCTACCAGGCCCGACCCAGCGGCGAGGGACCCTTCGCCGCGATACTCCTAATCCACGAGAACCGCGGCCTGACGGAGCACATAAGGGACGTGGCCCGGCGCTTCGCCAAGGTGGGCTACATGGGACTCGCCCCGGACCTGCTCTCCCGCACCGGCGGCACCGCTCAGTTCTCCGACGAAGCGGAGACCACCACCGCCATCTCCGAGCTAGACCAGGGTGGCGTGATCTCGGATATGCAATCCAGCGTAACCTGGCTGGAGCAACAACCCTACGTTCAGGAGGGCAGGATCGGCGGCGTCGGATGGTGCTGGGGCGGCGGCCAGTCCTGGCGCCTGGCTACGCAGGAGCCTCGGGTGAACGCCGTAGTCTCTTTCTATGGGCTGAACCCGCCGCTGGAGGACGTGCCGAATATCCAGGCGGCCGTGCTAGGCATCTACGGCGAAGAAGATAGTCGCATCACTGATCAGGAGCCGGAACTCGAAGAGGCTCTTGCCGATGCCGGCAAGACCTACGAGATGATAGTGTTCGAGGATGCCAACCACGCCTTCTTCAACGACACCAGCGAGCGGTTCAACCCGGAGGCCGCCGAGGAAGCATGGTCCAACACCTTGGGCTGGTTCGGCCAGTACCTGTAACAAGGCTTCACGCGACGGCCCAAGATCGCCTTTGCTCACATAAACTCCGCTTCTCGTAGAGAAAAAAGGGCGAGGACCGTTCCTTGGTCCCCGCCCCAAAACCTTCTTCGACTCCCTAGTACTTCGGCACGCTTGGGTCTATCTCCTCACTCCAGGCGGTGATGCCACCCTCGACATTGAAGGCGTTCTGGAAACCGGCCTCTTGGAGGAGCTTAACGGCTCTGGCGCTACGACCACCGGTCTTGCAGTGGACCGCTAAAGGTGCGTCCTTGTCGAGCTCCGCGAGGCGCTCGGGCAGCTCGTTCAGAGGGATGAGCCGCGCGCCAATGTTGGCGACCTCGTACTCGTGCGGCTCGCGCACGTCGAGGACGCTGACGCCATCGCCGTTGTCGAGCTTATCCTTGAGCTCCTTCACCGAGATCTCGGGCACCTCGTCCTCCACCGCCTGGACGTTGGCCTGCGGGATACCGCAGAACTCCTGGTAGTCGATAAGCTCGGTGACGGTCGGGTTCTCGCCGCAGACGGGGCAGTTCGGGTCCTTGCGGAGCTTCATCTCGCGGAAGCTCATCCCGAGGGCATCGTAGAGCAGGAGACGCCCGATGAGGGGCTCGCCTATGCCCAAGATCAGCTTGACGGTCTCGGTGGCCTGGATGGTCCCGATAGCACCCGGAAGTATCCCCAAGACCCCGCCCTCGGCGCAGCTTGGCACGAGACCCGGCGGTGGCGGCTCGGGGTAGAGGCAACGGTAGCATGGTCCTTCCTCCGCCCAGAAGACGCTCGCCTGGCCCTCGAAGCGGAAGATCGAACCGTACACGTTCGGCTTGCCCGTAAGCACCGAGGCGTCATTCACCAGGTAGCGGGTTGGGAAGTTGTCTGTGCCGTCCACGATGACGTCGAAGTCTCTGAAGATCTCCAGCGCGTTCTCGCTAGAGAGCGCATCCTCGTACGCCTCGACGTGGACGTTCGGGTTTATATCGTTTATCCGGTCGCGGGCGCTCTCCATCTTGGGACGGCCCACGTCGGAGGTGCCGTGGATGATCTGGCGCTGTAGGTTGGACTCGTCCACAACGTCGAAGTCTACGATACCCAAAGTCCCGACTCCCGCCGCCGCTAGGTACATTGCGAGCGGCGCTCCGAGGCCTCCGGCCCCGATAGTCAGGACGCGGGCGGTCTTGAGCTTCTTCTGTCCGCCGAGGGCGACCTCGGGCATGATGAGGTGCCGGCTGTAGCGTGCAATCTCCTCGTTTGAGAGCTCGACCGCCCCGTTGGGCGACTGTACTAACGGCTGGTGTGTCTCCATCTTTTTGAAACCCCTCTGATTAAATGATCGGCGGTACGAATTCGTGTCTTGAAACTACCTACATCGCCTTCCGGTGGAGCCTCCGGCGATAGAGGGGATGATCGAGAGCTCATCGCCGTCCGAAACCTCAGTGTCGGGACCATCGAGGTAGCGGATGTCCTCGTCGCCCTTGTACACGTTGACGAACGAGCGGAGCTTGCCGTCACCGGTGTAGAGGTGCTGCCTGAGGGCTGGGTGCTCGGTCGTGAGGTTGTCCAGAGCGTCACCGGCGGTCTCGCCGGCGACCTCGACCTCCGCGCTGCCGTCCGTGTACTGTCTCAAAGGAGTGGGGATCTTGACCTTTGGCATGTATTAGCTCCTCTTCTTCTTCTCGGTTATCCCAGGATGGGCTCTTCGTCGTAGCCCGAGCGGTCGTCCTTCAAGACCCACGAGCGCATCTCCTCGACGTTCTCGGCGCTGACCGAGGCTATGACGTACGAGTAGTAGGGCCAGGCGTGCTCCCGGTCGTACTCGGAGGGCTCGGCCGGGTGGTCCGGGTGCGAGTGGTAGAACCCTAGCACGTCCATGTCCCTCTCGGCCGCCCGCTCCTCGAACTCCTTTATCTTCAAGGGCTCGATGAGAAAGCGGCGCGAACGCTCCTCATCGTGGGTGTTCTCCGCGCGCCAGACGTCGACCACCACCTTCATCTCTCCGGTGTGCATCCCCACCAGGGCCCCCGCGCACTCTTCAGGATAAGCCTCTCTGGCGTGGTCGTGAATGTGCCCGACGTCCCCCGCCCCGATTTTGAGCGGCAAGGATCTATTCCTCCCAGAAGCTCTCGGAGAGGTACTTGTCGGCGCTGTCGCAGAGAACGGTGACGATCACACCGTACTCCAGCTCCCGTGCGACGCGCAGGGAGGTCGCGACCGCGGCCCCCGCGGAGACGCCCACCAGGATGCCCGCCTCGCAGGCGAGGCGCTTGACCATCTCGTAGGCCTCCTCGGTAGGGGTGCCGAGGTTCCGGTCGGCGATGGTGGGATCGTAGATCTCCGGCACTATGGCGCTCGCCATGTGCTTCATGCCCTCGAGGCCGTGGAACGGCGAATCGGGCTCAAAGGAGACGACCTGAACTTCCGGGTTGTACTCCTTGAGGCGCGTGCTCGTCCCGACGAAGGTGCCGCTCGTGCCGAGACCAGCGACGAAGTGTGTGACCTCGCCTTCGGTCTGCTCCCAGATCTCGGGCGCTGTGGACTCGTAGTGTGAGCGCGGATTGGCCGGGTTCTTGTACTGGTCGGGGTAGAAGTACCCCTCAGGGTCCTCGGCGTACAAGCGCCTCGCCTCCCGTATGGCCCCGTCGGAGCCCTCGCCAGGGTCGGTGAGCACGACCTCGACACCGTAGGAGCGCAGTATCTTCTTGCGCTCCTCGCTGGCGTTCTTGGGCATACACAGCTTGACCTTGTAGCCCAAAGCGGCCCCGATCCAGGCGTAGGCGATCCCTGTGTTGCCGCTCGTGGCATCGATGATGGTCTTGTCGGGCGTGAGCAGACCGCTCTTCTCGCCATCCCGAATCATCCACAGCGCGGGTCTGTCCTTGACCGAACCGCCCGGGTTGTACCATTCGGCCTTGCCCAGGATCCTGACCCCAGGCACCTCGCGCGAGATGCTCGACAACTCCAAGAGAGGTGTGTTCCCTACGAGGTCCGTGGGCCGCGAGGCGGTGTGGGTGTTAATCCTAGTAATCATGTCGGAATTATTATACAAGATCGAAGGCCGGCGTCCAGGAGGGGGAGAAGCGGAAGAATGTGTGACCAATATATTAGCCGGAAGGCTCGAAGCAGAGCCCTCCGGCTAAGGTTGGTGCGAGAGTCCTAGTATACCCTTATTCGGGAACTCCGCGCTACTCGTTTCGCCGTATGTATCCCAGAAATTCCAGAATATTTTCCAAAGAACGGCGGCGGCAAGTGAAGATCGGGGTGTCCAGCTCGGTGTAAGCGCTAGCCTCGCTCTCCCTGAGCTCCATCATGAGGTCCTGGAACTTCTCCGGGGTCTCGGCCTCGAAGGAGAGGATGAACTCGTAGTCGTCTATCCCGAAGCAGTAGGCGGTATTGTTCTTTACCGGGTAGTGCTTGCGGCCTATGTGCATGTGCTCGTTCATCATCCGCTGGCGCTCCTCGAGGGGAAGTCGGTACCACTCTCGCGTTTTCACGAACGGGTATACGAACAGGTAATCACCCTCGCCGGGGATGATGTAGCGGCGGTTCTCCCAACCCGGGGTATGTTCCCCGACGTAGATAGAACGCCTGCTGAGACCGAAATACGAGTAAGTGACACGGAGGTACTTGCCGAGGCTGCTGTTGAGTAGTGACGCGGTCATCTCCTCGAAGGCGTCGAGGTCGTACCCTATCCGCCACAACATAAAGTCCGCGTCCGACCGGAGGCCCATCAGGGAGAACGACCGCAGCAGCATACCTCCCGAGTGTCCCTCGACGGCGTCGAGAAACTCCCGCTTGCTCCTCTCGCGCTCCTCATCGGGGAGATGACGCCATTCGGGGTCGAGCTTGAAGAAGAGGTAATTTATGTACTGGGCCGGGAGTTTCTCCTCTTGTGTCTGCTGTCCCCGCGTTTGTGTTTCGGTCATCTTCTACCTCCTCACGGCGGGTTCGAGGCCGAAGTTATTCTCGTAGAGTTCCTCGATGTGGGAGAGCTCCTCTCCGGTTAGATCCGGCGTCTCGGGAGCGGAGACGAACTCTTCGAGCTGGGCCTCGTCGTAGATGTTTGGCAGGGTCGAGGCGATCTCGGGCGAGGCGAGGACGAACTTCAGGGCTGCTTGTCCAAGGGTGCGCTCCCCCGATTCTGTAAGGAAGCCGAGCTGTTTGACCTTTTTGAGGCCGTCGAAGAGCCACTCCTTCGGGCGGTGGCGGCGGTGGTCGTTCTTGGCGAAGGTGGTGCTCTCGTCGTACTTGCCCTCCAGCATGCCGGAGGAGTGGGGGACACGAACGACGAGGCTCGTGTTCGTCTCACGGGCAGCCTCGATCAGGGGGCGCCCCGGGTCCTGTTCGAGGATGCTGTAGATCATCTGCATCCCCGCGACGTCCCGCCTGCGCATTGCCTTCACGCCCTCTTCGAGCCAGCCGATCTTCGGTCCCAGGGCGACGCCGTAGGCTCGGATCTTGCCCTCCGCCCTGAACTTCTCCATGAGCGAGAACAGGGCATCGTTCTCGATGGCGTCCATCTTGGTGTTGTGGAGCTGCAAGAGATCTATATAGTCGGTGCCGAGCCTCTTCAAGCTCTGCTCGAGTGCGAAGCGGATAAAGTCCTCGGACCAGACCTGGGGGCGTTCCTGCTGGCCGCGGCGCGCGGTGTGGTTGTAGAAGTCGTAGCCGATCTTGGTCGATATAACAATTTCGTCACGCATGTGGCCGAAGGCGTCGGCCAGGAGCGTCTCGCCGAGACCCGAGCCGTAGGTGTCGGCGGTATCGAAGTAGTTGATGCCCCTCTCGTGTGCCAGCCTCAGGAGTCGCACCGACCGCTCCTCGTCGACTTCGCCCCACCAGCCGGTCGAGACCGTCCAGACTCCAAAGCCAACCTCAGAGATATTTATGTCCGTGTCGCCGAGCCTCCGATATCTCATCTCTTTCCTCTCGTTCGGATCACCAGCTGCGAATCTCTTACCTGATATCTAACGT
>DATDKT010000048.1:0-4403 GCA_036519775.1 Rubrobacteraceae bacterium | reverse complement strand
GGCGGAACCCTCTTACTACCTGCGCAAGAAGCTCGGCGGCTGGGGTACGAGCCTGGAGACGTTCGCGCCCGAGGCCCTGGCTGAGTACGAACGCTGCTTCGACGACGCCATGATCCACGCCAGCTGCGAGGACTACAGGGCCGCAGCCTCCATCGACCTCGTCCACGACGAAGCGGACCTGGACGAGGGTCGCAAGGTGGAATGTCCGCTCCTGGCGCTCTGGGGTGGGCGTGGCGTCATGGAGAGGATCTACGACGTAGAGGCGGTCTGGCGCGAGTACGCGAACGACGTAAGGGGCAAGCCCATCGACGCGGGCCATTATCTTGCCGAGGAACGCCCAGATGAGACCGCGCAGGAGTTGAGGGACTTCCTCGAAGAGTAGAGGATCTAGCCGGCCTTGCCGTTCTCCGAGGCGTGGGCGCCGATGCGACGGTAGCGTTCGTAGCGGACTTCGCGGAGGGTCTCCGGATCGGTGTCCGAGAGGCCGGAGAGCACACGGTTCAGGGATTTGCCCACGGCCTTGATGGTTGAGGCTGGGTCGTTGTGGGCGCCGCCAAGGGGCTCGGGGATGATCTCATCGACGATCCCGCGTCCCTTCATATCCGCCGCCGTGAGCTTGAGTGCTTCGGCGGCTTCGGCCGCCCGGCCTGGATCTCGAAAGATGATCGAGGCGCACGCCTCCGGCGCTATGACGGAGAGGTAGGAGTTCTCGAGCATCCCGACGTAGTCTGTGGCGCACATGGCGAGCGCTCCGCCGGAACAACCCTCGCCGATGATGGCCGAGACTACGGGCACCGGTATCCTGGCCAGCGCCATGAGGTCGGCAGAGATTGCCCACGCCTGTCCCCGCTCCTCCGCGCCTCTCCCGGCAAAGGCACCGGGCGTGTCAACGAGCACGACCACGGGCAGCCCGAACCTGGCAGCGAGCTCGTAGAAGCGCTTTACCTTGCGGTAGCCCTCGGGATGCGCCATCCCGAAGTTGCCCTTTACTCTGCTGTTGACGTCCGTTCCTTTATCGTGGCCAACGAGGACGACGTTGTGGTCTCCGATCCTGGCCAGTCCGCCTCGCACGGCAGGGTCGTCGCCGAAGAACCGGTCGCCGGAGAGCTCGTAGAAATCGTCGGCCAGGGCGTCGCGGTAGGCCCTGAAATTAGGGCGCTCGGGGTGGCGGGCCACCTGCACGCGCTGGTAAGGGGAGAGGTTGGAATAGATACGCCTTCTGGCCGCGCCGAGGGCCTCTTCGAGGCGCGAGATCTCCCCCCGCAGCTCAGCGCTCGGGCCTGCGAGGCGCCTGAGCTCCGCGATGCGCTCCTCGAAGTCCTTGATCGGGCGCTCGAAGTCGAGGATCACGGCAGGAACCCCAACAACCGTTCGAGGTCTCCCTTCAAGCTGAGACGGTGCACTATGCGGTCGACCATCCCGTGCTCCCTCTGGAACTCGGCTGTCTGGAAACTCTCGGGCAGCCGCTCCTTGGTCGTCTGCTCGATGACCCGCGCTCCGGTGAACCCGATCCTGGCCCCAGGCTCGGCCAGGACCACGTCGGCCGCCGTCGCGAACGAGGCCGTTACCCCGCCGAAGGTGGGATCTGTCAGGACCGAGACGTAGGGCCAGGATCCCTCGACGTAACGCGAGAGTGCGACGCTGGTCTTCGCCATCTGCATGAGCGAGTAGACGCCCTCGAACATCCGCGCCCCGCCCGACGCCGACACGATAACGAGCGGCAGCTCCTCCGTGCCGGCGAGCTCGATGGTCCTCGCGACCCTCTCACCGACAACGCTCCCCATCGAGCCCCCTATAAACCTGAAGTCGAGCGCGGCGAGCGCCACCTGCCTCCCCCCTATGGCTCCGGTCCCGCTCAGGATGGCGTCATCGAGCCCCGTCTTCGCGCGCGCTTTCTCCAGCCTCTGGCGGTAATCCTCGAACCCGAGGGGATCGTCGGCGAAAATGCCCCCGTCCCGCTCCCGGAAACTGCTCGCGTCGGTAAGGAGTCTTATCCTCTCCGGCGCGGAGAGCGGGTAGTGGAACTCGCAGTTGGGACAGACGTTGAAGCGGGCCCTGAGGTCCTTCTCGTAGATGGGCTGCCCGCACTGCTCGCACTTGGTGAAGACAGAGTCCATCGGGCCGACGCCACTCTCGGTCTCGGGCGCGCTCCGCGAATACTGCCTGCGTTTGCTGAGCCAGTTCCTGATGCCTAACCTCCAGCCTTCACGACCCCGGAGAGCGCCTCGCGCACCTCGCGCAGCCACCCGCCGGCCCGCTCCGCCCCGCCCTCCTCGACGAGACGCATGAGCTTGCTTCCGATGATGATTCCATCGGCTTCCTCCGCGGCCCCGACAGCAGCCCCGGCCGAACCGATCCCGAAACCCAGCGCCACCGGCGCATCGGTCCTCGCACGCACGCGTCTCAGAAGCTCGATGGCGCCTGGCGGAAGGGTGTCGCGCACCCCAGTCACTCCGGCCACGGAGACGCAGTAAACGAACCCGGTCGCCATCTCGCCGACGCGTGAGACGCGCCTGTCAGTCGAGGTCGGCGCGACGAGCGGGCAGAAGGCGACGCCGGCCGCGGCTGCCAGCTGGGCGAACCGGCCTGCCTCGTCTACGGGGAGGTCGGGGATCACGAGCCCCGAGACCCCGGCTTCTGCTGCCTCCTGCAAGAACTGCTCGACGCCCCGCGCGAAGATTACGTTGTAGTAGAGCAAGAAGACCACGGGAATCCGCCCCGAGAACGCCGAGGCGAGGTCCAGGCAGTAGTCGAGGTCGGCCCCGTTAGCGAGGGCGCGCGTCGTTGTCTCCTGGATCGTCGGCCCGTCGGCGAGCGGGTCGGAGAAGGGAACCCCGATCTCCAGCACATCGGCACCCGCCTCCAGATAGGCCTCCCCAACCTCCCTCGCCCCTTCGAGCGTCGGATAGCCGCCGGTCAGGTAGGGCACGAGCGCAGTCCGGCCCTCCCGGAAAGCACTCCTTACACGGTCGCCGTTCAAGAGGATACTTCGCCAGAGGAGCTCGAGGATGAGGGATCATGGCCGGACACAGCATCTGATTCTTCCGAGCCGATGCCGAGCGCGTTCGCCGCGATCTCGACGTCCTTATCGCCACGCCCCGAGACGTTGATGACCATGTTCTTTCCCTGGCCGAGCTCTCTAGCCACCTTCTCGGCGTAGAAGATAGCGTGCGCCGTCTCGAGGGCCGGGATTATGCCTTCCAGACGGGAGCACGTCTGGAGCGCACGGAGCGCCTCCTCGTCGGTGACGCTCGCGTACTCGGCGAGACCTTCGTCCTTGAGAAACGCGTGCTCGGGACCAGTAGCAGGATAGTCGAGGCCGGCCGAGATGGAGTGGGCTTCGCGGATCTGGCCCCCCTCCGTCTGCAGGACGTAGCTCATCGCCCCGTGCAGAACGCCCCGTCTCCCTTCCGCCAGAGACGCCCCATGCTCTCCGGTGGCGAGCCCGCGCCCTGCCGCCTCGACGCCGATGAGCCTGACATTCTCTCTTCCGACAAACGGGTGGAACGCCCCTATTGCGTTCGAGCCTGCGCCGACGCAGGCAACGATGGCGTCGGGGTCGCCGCCGAGACGCTCGCGGCACTGCGCCTCTATCTCCGTCCCTATAACGGACTGCAGATCGCGCACGATCCTGGGGTACGGCGCTGGTCCGACGACGCTCCCTATGATGTAGTGGGTGTCCTCGACGTTCGCAACCCAGTCCCTTATCGCCTCGTTGACGGCGTCTTTGAGGGTGCGCGAACCGCTGAGGACGGGCACGACTTCGGCGCCGAGGAGCTTCATCCGCACGACGTTCAGCCCCTGGCGGCGGGTGTCTTCTTCGCCCATGTAGACGATGCACTCCTTGCCGTAGAGGGCTGATACGGTGGCCGTGGCGACACCGTGCTGGCCCGCGCCGGTCTCGGCGATTATGCGTTCCTTGCCCATCCTGTCGGCGAGCAGTATCTGGCCGAGGGTGTTGTTGATCTTGTGCGCACCTGTGTGCGCGAGGTCCTCGCGCTTGAACCAGACGTTGGCCCCGCCCCACTTGCGGGTCAGGCGCTCGGCGAACATCAGAGGGGTCGGCCTGCCGACGAAATCCCTCGCCAGGCGGTCCCTTTCCTCTCCGAACTCGGGGTCGTTCCTGTAACGTTCGTAGGCCTCTTCGAGCTCTTCGAGGGCGTGGATCAGGGTCTCGGGCACGTAGCGGCCCCCGAAGGGGCCGAAGTAACCCTTCTCAGTCTCTTGCCGCAAGGACGAACCTCCGCACCCGCTCACCGTTCTTCCTGCCTGGCTCATCCTCCAGGGAACTCGACGCGTCCACCCCGTAGGGCTCGAAGAACTCGACCGCTTCCCGCACGTTCTCCGGGCCTAGCCCTCCGGAGACGACGATGTTATCACGTCCTCTCAAGGACTTCGCCACC
>DATDKT010000047.1:0-20163 GCA_036519775.1 Rubrobacteraceae bacterium | reverse complement strand
CGAGGGCTTCGGCAGGGTCGAGAGCCCGCGCGGCGAATTCGCGGTGCATGTGGTCTCCGACGGGTCGGACGTGCCCTACCGGGTACACTACCGCGACCCGAGCTTCGTCAACATGCAGCTTCTGCAGGAGATCTTGCCCGGTCACTACCTGCCGGACGTCATCGCGATCATGGGCCTCATAGATCCGGTCTCCGGAGGGTGGGACAAGTAGTGGGTACGGTGATCGAGTACTTGAATCAGGAGCCCTGGCGGTTCCTGGTCTCCTTCGCGGCGGTACTGTTCTTGACCCTGAACCTGGCGGCGATCCTCACGATGTCCGAGCGGAAGGTGGCGGGGTACATCCAGGGACGCTACGGCCCTAACCGGGTAGGTCCAAGGGGTCTGTTGCAGCCGTTGGCGGACGTATTCAAGCTGTTCACCAAGGAGAACCTGTCGCCGAGTCGGGCGGATCGTTGGGTCTTCCTCGCGGCGCCCATCGCCATGTTCATCCCGGCGGCGGCCATCTGGCTGGTGGTGCCCTTCGCGCCCGGGGCGGTCGTCGCGGACCTGAACATCGCGCTGCTGTTCTTCATCTCGATAACGTCCATCGGGGCCTTGGGAGTGATCATGGCGGGCTACGGAAGCCGGTCGAACTTCGCGCTCTTAGGCGCTCTCAGGGGCGCGGGCCAGCTGATCTCTTACGAGGTGCCGCTGATCTTGAGCATGCTCGGGGTCGCGGTACTCGCCGGGAGTTTGTCGTTTGTGGACGTGGTGAACGCGCAAGGCGGCGGGTTCTGGAACTGGTACTTCTTGCCGCAGTTCCCGATGCTCATCGCCTTCTACGTCGCGGGAATTGCGGAGGTAAAGCGGATCCCTTTCGACCTGCCGGAGGGGGAGAGCGAGATCGTCGGCGGGTTCATGGTCGAGTACTCCGGGATGACCTGGGCCCTGATCCAGGCCTCCGAGTTTGCCTTGATGGGCCTGATGTCGGCGATCGGCGCGACGCTGTTTTTCGGGGGCTGGCAGCCGCCGCTCGAGTTTCTAGACTTCGGGAACTTCAACTGGATCTGGTTCGGCCTCAAGGCGGCGCTCATCATGTTTTCCTTCCTGTGGATACGCTGGACCCTGCCGCGCCTGCGTATGGACCAGCTGATGGACTTCGGCTGGAAGATTCTGGTCCCGCTTACCATTTTCTGGCTGTTCGTTACCGCCGGCGCGGTGCTGGCGTTCCCATCGTTTTTCGGATAGAGGAGGGCTCGTAGTATGCCTCAGCTAGGACAGGGAGTTTTGAAGGGGATGGGGATCACCCTCAAGCACCTCTTCGAGAAGAAGATCACACGCCAGTACCCCGAGTACAAGCGTGACCTCGGCGAGCGTAGCCGCGGGCTGCTGACGGTGGACATGGACCGGTGCATCGCGTGCCTGCAGTGCATGAGGGTCTGCCCGGACCACTGCATCTCTATCGAGATGACGAAGCGCGACATAGACGGCTCCGGCAAGGCCAAGCCCTACGCGGTCGGCTTCGTGATCGACGACTCCCGCTGCATGTACTGCTCACTTTGCGTCGAGGTCTGCCCGGTCAACTGCATCTACCACACTGAGGAGTTCGAAGCTCAGGCTTACAACAGGTTGGAGCTTGCCCGCCAATTCGGCGAGCGGCCCGTCGACCCCACGGTGGACCCCAAGCCCGCCGTCAAAAAGAAGAAAAAGCCCGCCAAAAATGCCCCCAAGACCGAAGATCAGCGTGCCGCAACCGTACAGCGTGCCGTAACCGAAAAGGATGAAGCGACTTGATCGTCGCGTTCGCCTTTCTCGCTTCGATGACCCTCCTTTCGGCGCTCGGGGTGGTCTTGAGCCGCAGCGTCGTTCACTCGGCCCTGTTCATGTCGGCCTCTTTCTTAGGGGTCGCCGGCTTCTTCGTGATGCTCAACGCCCCGGCGTTAGCGGCGTTTCAGGTGTTGATCTACGTTGGGGCGGTGACGGTCCTGATCCTATTCGGGATAATGTTCACCCAAAGGCCCCAAGTCCGGCGCTTCAGGACGATCATCAACCGGCAGATCTGGCCGGGGCTGGTCGTCACCATCGGAGTCGGGGCGTTTCTGACGTACGTTTTGAGCGTTCAGGACTGGAGCGGGACGCAACCGGGGAACGGTCCGCAGGGCCCTGGGCCTTTGGGCGAGATACTACTCGGTGTGGGCGGGGCGCCGCCGATCTTCGGGTTGCTCTTCGAGGTCATCTCGATACTGCTCCTGGTCGCGGTGATCGCGGCTATCGTGGTGAGTCGCCGCAAGACGGGCGGGGGTGTGATTCGGGGGGTAGAGGAGTAATGTCGCCGCAGGCGCAGGAGCTTTTGAGCCAGTTGAACGCGACGTTGCCGCTGGAGGGGTATCTAGTGGTCGGGGCGATCATGTTCGCCATCGGGGCCTGGGGGGCGCTTATCCGCCGCAACGCCGTGGTGGTCTTTATGTGCATCGAGTTGATGATCAACGCCGTTAACCTCTCGCTCGTGGCGTTCGCGGATTACCTGCCGGACGCGGGCGGAGCGGGGGTTGGTTACGCGGTGCTGGTGATCGCCGTGGCCGCCGCGGAGGTGGCGGTGGGGCTGGCGATAGCCCTGGCGGTGTACCGCTCGCGCAAGACGGTGAACGTGGACGAAGTAAACCTCATGAAGGGGTAGGACCTTTAGATGACCGTAGGACAGCAAATCATCATTGCGGCCATCCCGGGCTTCCCGGCGCTAGTCTTTCTCATCCTGGCGCTCTTCGGGCGCTACCTCAAAGAGAACGCCCAGTTTATCGCCATCATCGGGCTTGTGTTCTCGCTGGTCTTCTCGACCTTCTCCCTGGCCGCCGTCGCCGGCGTTACCGGCGAAGCCGGGCCGATAGACTTCGCGGTCAACTGGATCGACCTCGGCGAGGGCGGCTCTTTTCAGATGGGGGTCTACATCGACGGGCTCGCTGCGGTGATGCTCGTCGTGGTGTGCTTCGTGAGCCTGATGATCCAGCTCTACTCCGGGGAGTTTATGCGGGATGATCCGCGCTTCGCCTGGTACTACGCGGTTTTGAACCTCTTTACCGCGTCGATGCTCGGGCTCGTGCTGGCGCCGAACTTCATCGAGCTGTACGTGTTCTGGGAGCTGGTGGGCCTGTGTTCGTACCTCCTGATCGGGCATTGGTTCGAGAAGCCTGCGGCGGCGAAGGCTGCGCAGAAGGCCTTCATCGTGACGCGCATCGGCGACGCGGCGCTGTTTATCGGGATCATCATGTTCTGGCAGGCGACGGGAACGACCTCTTACCAAGGGATCTACGAGGCGGCGCAGGCCGGGTTTATCGGCGGCTCCGCGTTCGCCGCGGCGGTGGTTCTGGTCTTCGTGGGCGCCATCGGCAAGAGCGCCCAGTTTCCGCTGCACGTGTGGCTCCCGGACGCGATGGAGGGGCCGACGCCGGTCAGCGCTCTGATCCACGCGGCCACAATGGTCGCGGCGGGGGTATACCTCGTGGCGCGCACCTACGACATCTTCGTGCAGAGCCCGGCCGCGATGCTGGTGGTAGCTTACATCGGCGGCTTCACGGCGCTCATGGCCGCGACGATGGCGCTGACCAAGAAGGATATTAAGCGGGTCATCGCCTACTCGACGGTCTCGCAGCTCGGGTACATGATGCTGGCGTTGGGGATTGGGGCTTTCTCGGCGAGCATCTTCCACCTCTACAACCACGCCTTCTTCAAGGCGCTCCTGTTCCTCGGGGCGGGAAGCATCATCTACGCGATGAACAGCTATAACATCTTTGACATGGGCGGTTTGAGAAGGCGGATGCCTGTGACGTTCTGGACGATGGTTATAGCGGGGCTCTCGCTCGCCGGCATCTTCCCGCTCTCAGGCTTCTGGTCGAAGGATGCTATCTTGGGCTCGGCGTTCGCGGAGCACTACTATGTGCTGTTCGTTATGGCGCTGCTCACGGTGTTCCTGACGGCGTTCTACATCTTCCGGGCGATCTTCGTTGCCTTTACGGGCGAACCGCGAACTGAGGACGCGCGGGAAGCGGTCGAGTCGCCGGGGATCATGACGGGACCTATGGTGATCCTGGCCTTCTTCGCCGTGGTTAGCGGTCTGGCCGGCACGCCCCTGGCGGACTACTTCGCCGAGATCGTCTCGCCGAGCGAGTTCGCCACGGAGGCGCTCGCCCTGGAGCCGCACGAGTTCAACCTCCCCCTCGCGGCGCTCTCCGTGTTCATAGCGGTGGGAGGTATAGCTCTCGCCTACGCGCTCTACGTACCCAAACCCGAGCGAGCGGCGGCGCTCGCGAGAAGGTTCTCGGGCCTCTATACCTTTCTGGACAAGGGCTGGTACTTCGACGATCTCTACGACCGCGTCTTCGTGCGGCCCGCGATGGCCATCGGTCGCGCGACGAGGGAGTTCGACCGGCGTGCCCTCGGCGGGCTCGTCACGGGTGTAGGGAGAGGCGCCGGGGGGCTCGGGGAGAGGCTCAGGCCGCTGCAGAGCGGCGGAGCGCAGAACTACGCGCTGTTCATACTGGTTAGTATCCTGATCCTCGGGGTGATCGTGGGGGCGCAGTACGCGTTTCTGGTAGTCGCCCTGATCGCGGCGGTCGCTATAGCGGCGGTGGCGGTGGGGGCCCGCCTGTGATTACGACGATAACCATCTTCTTGCCGCTGGTCGGTGTGCTCTTGATGCTCCTGCTGAGGAGCGCCGACGAGAGGACCGTACGCTATACCGCTCTTGGGGTCGCGGCGGCGCCGCTCTTGCTCTCCCTTTACGTCTACTTCGTCCACGGCGGCGATCTGAGAGGTGCCCCGCTGTTGACTCAAAGCTTCGAGTGGGTATCTTCTCTGGGCATCGGCTATCGGGTCGGGCTCGACGGGTTAGGGTTCGGAATGTTCTTCCTCTCGGCCCTCCTGACGCTCATCGCCGTAGCCGCTTCGTGGGATATTCGGGAGAACCTCAGGCAATACTTCGCGATTCTCTTCGTCGCGGAGATCGGGATGCTCGGGGTGTTCGCGGCTCAGGATCTGATCCTCTTCTACGTCTTCTTCGAGATTACGCTGATACCGATGTACCTGCTCGTCGGCGTTTGGGGGGACGAGAACAGGCGCCGGGCGGCGACCAGGTTCTTTATCTACACCTTTCTCGGGAGCACGACGATGCTCGCAGGCTTTCTGGCCCTCGGAATACTCTCGGGGCCTGAATTCTCGGTAGTGACGCTGACGGAAGCGGGTGGGACGCTCTCGCGGGCGGCCCAGGTAGCTATCGCCGTGCCGATCCTGCTCGGGCTCCTCATAAAGGTGCCGGCGGTGCCTTTCCACAGCTGGCTTTTGGACGTATACGTTTCGAGCCCGACGAGCACGAACGTGGTGCTCTCGGGCATTTTGCCGAAGCTCGGGACGTACGGCCTGATCAAGATAGCCGTCCCCCTGTTGCCGCAGGGCGTCGAGCCGTTCTTGCCGTACGTGGCGATCTTCGGGGTCATAAACATCATCTACGGCGCGTTCGTGGCCTTTATGCAGCCGGACCTGAAGGCGCTGGTAGCGTACTCTTCCATAGGCACTTTGGGCTTTATCCTGCTCGGAATCTCGTCTGGCAACGCGCTCGGTCTCAACGGCGCGGTGATGCAGCAGGTGACGCACGGGCTCTACTCGGCGCTCCTGTTCATCCTCGTCGGTATCATCGCGGCCCGCGCCGGTACCCGCCGCATCGACGAGCTCGGTGGCCTCGCCGCCCGCATGCCGTGGGCCGGCGGTCTACTGGTCCTGGGCGCCCTGGCGGCGATGGGAGTACCGGGCCTCGCGGTCTTCGTGTCGGAGTTCATGAGCATTATGGGCGGCTTCGAGACGTTCCCGGTGCAGGGGGTCTTGGCTGCTTTGGGCATCGTGCTCGGGGCGGTGTACCTGTTACACATGGTGCGGCGCGTAGCCTTCGGTCCCATAGAGCGGCCGGCTCTCCAAGAAGCCGGAGATGCGGGGCCTATCGAGATGGCGGCTATAGTGCCGCTCGTCACTTTGCTGGTGGTGCTGGGTGTCTTCCCGAGCCTGATCGTCAGCGTCCAGCGTCCGGCCGTCGAGGCTGTCCTGGCCGCGATAGGAGGTAGCTAGTGGTTACGGGGCAGACCTTCGTCGGGCTACTGCCCGAGATCGTGGTGTTCTTGTTCTCGATAACGGTGCTCATGGTCGGGGTCTTCTTACCCCGCACTACCGGGCTCACGACCGGGCTGGCCGCATGTGGCACTTTGGCGACCTTCGTGGTTACGGTCGTGCTCCTGGCCGTGAGGTTCGAGGGGAACTTCTTCGGCAACGGGTATGTGGTGGACGACTTCGCGCTGTACTTCAAGCTGATCGTGGCCGTTTCAGCGTTCTTCGCGGTCCTGGCCGCGGCGCGCTGGTCTGGAGAGACCGGCGATGCTCCAGAGTACCTGAACCTGATCCTCTCGGTCGCCCTGGGCGGGATGCTCCTAGTCTCGATGCGCGACCTCTTCGGTATCTTCGTCGCGGTAGAGCTAGCGACCATACCGTCCTACGCAATGGTGGCCTTCGACCGGAGCCGCCGCGAGAGCTCCGAGGGTGGGATGAAGTACCTGCTCACCGGTATGATCGCCTCCTCCATTCTCCTGTACGGCATCGTACTCATCTACGGCGCCGGCGGTTCGGCCAACCTGGGGGACCTGGGACAGACCTTCAGCGGGCAGCTCTCGCCGGTAGCCCTCCTGGGCCTGGTCTTGCTCATCTCCGGCTTCGCCTTCAAGGTCTCGGCGGCGCCGTTTCACTTCTGGACCCCGGATGCCTACCAGGGCGCCCCCACGAGCGCGGCGGCGTTCCTCTCCGTGGCCCCGAAGGCGGCGATCTTTGCGACCTTGCTTAGGATCTTCCTGGAAGGGATGCCCGAGGCCGCCACGACGTGGACGGTAGTCTTGGCGATGCTGGCCATCATGACCATGTTTGTCGGCAACCTTCTGGCCTTGCGGCAGCGCAACGTGCGGCGGATGCTGGCGTATAGCTCGGTAGCTCACTCGGGGTATATCCTCGCGGCCTTCGCGGCCCTGCAGGGGGCCGGATTACAGACGGCGATTCAAGCCGTCCTGATCTACTCGGCCGCCTACCTCACGATGAACATGGGTGCCTTCCTCGTGATCGACCTCGTCGGCGAGGAGGCGAAGAGCTACAACGGCCTCTTCACGACGAGACCGGGCGTGGCTTTGAGCATGTTCGTCTTTATGGCGGCGCTCGTGGGCATCCCGCCTCTGAGCGGGTTCTGGGGGAAGGCCTGGATCATACTCGCTGGGGTCCAGTCGGGATCGATCCTCGTCTACGTGACGGTCGGCGCACTCGTGGTGAACAGCGTCCTCTCCGTGCCGTACTACTTCGGCATCATCCGCAACATGTTCTTCGAGGAGCCGGTGACGGGCGCCGAGGAGCCAAAGGGGCTGGGCGCGGCCAAGTTCTCAGTCTACGCACTGGCAGCCGCTACGACCCTCTTTATCTTCTTTATCGGCCCGCTTGCGGCACTGGTAGGGGCTTCGGGGCTGTTGTAGTAGTCTGGCCAGCCCCCCGACCTTACCCCCCGTTTTTGCATGCACCGTAGGAAATATTAAGTAATTTTTATTTAGCCTCCGAGGCTCTAGCCTGGAAACACGATCTAGTGTAGTCTTTCCGCTGCTATGAAAGGAGTCGTTCTAGTTGGGGGTCAGGGGAGTAGGCTGCGGCCTATTACCTATGATGTGCCTAAGGCTATGATTCCTTTGAGGAACCGGCCGTTCATGGGTTACATGATGGATTTCTTGCGTGCTGGTGGGCTTGAGGGAGCGGTGCTCTCTTTGGGCTACTTGCCGGACCCCATTCAGGGGTACCTCGAAGGGCAGGACCTGAACGGCTTCTCGATAGCTTACGCCGTCGAGGACCACGCTTTGGGGACGGCCGGCGGGATCAAGAACACCGAAGAGTACCTTGGTGGCGAGCCCTTCGTCGTTGTAAACGGGGACGTCCTCTCGGGGATGGACCTGCGGGTGGCGATAGAGAGGCACAAGGAGTCGGATGCCTTGGCGACGATCGTGCTGATAAGCGTCGAGGATCCGACCGCCTACGGGCTCGTCGAGGTGGACCACGACATGCTGGTGCACCGTTTCCTTGAGAAGCCCGCCGCAGACGAGGTGACGACTAACCTGGTGAACGCCGGCATCTACGTGATGCAGCCGGAGGTTTTGTCCATGATCCCCGAGAACCAGGAGGTCTCGATAGAGCGTGAGATCTTCCCTTACCTCCAGGCTGAGGGCCGCCTCAGGGCGTACGTCTCTAGTTCCTACTGGAGGGACATCGGCACGCCGAGGAGCTATCTTGCCGCCTCCCACGACGTGCTCTCCGGCGCCGTCGGCGCGAAAGAAGACTTCGATTACCTGCACGTCGGCCCTACCGTGGTGGCCGGTAAAGGCGTGAAAGTATTACCGCCGGTCTCGGTCTCCGCCGGGTGCGTCCTCGAGAACGGGGCCACGGTTGGGAGCCGCTCGTCGCTCGGGCAGTACTGCAGGATCGGGGAAGGGGCGGTGGTCGAGGGGAGCATCCTCTTCGATGGCACGCAGATCGAGGCGGGCGCGGTGGTACGCGGCTCCATCATCGGCCCCCGGGCCCGGGTCGGGCAGGAAGCCATCGTTCGCGGGCTCTCCGTCCTTGGCGCTAGCTGCGTGGTCGGCGAGGGGAACGTGCTGGACCAGGGCATCCGTATAAACCCGGGCGTCGTCCTGCCTCCCTACAGCATAAGCTTCTAGCCAGCCGGCTCGGCGGCGGAAAGCCGGAGGTTGATGGCTCGCAGCTTCTAAAACCGAAGTCCTCGCGAACCTCTTCTACCCGCACCTGTAGGTACGAACGTACAAAACAATCCGAGCTGCATTTCCGAGCCTGGCTGAGGCAGGAAGCCCCAAGGTGGAGCTGCGTGGATTCAACCAGGCGGAGCTTATGGCCAAAGGGGTGGCGGGGAGGATAGAGGCGCCCGTTTTGGATAAACTAAAGGTCGTGCGCAGGACCAGGGATCAGGTCGAGCTCTCCGCCAACGAGCGCCGGGCGAGCGCCGGGCGAGCGCCGGGCGAACGTCGCGGGCGCCTCCACGACGCGAGGGCCCGTGGCGGGCAAGGTCCTCTTCGTCGACGACGTCTTCGTCGACGACGTCTTCGTCACCGGCGTCACCCTGAGTGAACGCGCCGGGTCCTTAAGAAAGGCGGGTGCAGTCGAGGTTCACGCCCTGACCCTGTGCAGGAGGATTTAGAGCTGGTTAGCCAGCCCGTGATGCAATGTAGGCCGTGGATAGCGAGAGCTGGTTCATTCACACGAGCGGATGGGAAAATAGCTAAGCTAATGACTCGCGGGCGCACAACGGAGGCGAACCGGATCCAAAAAGCTGACCGCTGATAGCTGAGGGCTCAAAAGCGGCCGACGAAGGAGGCCAAATGGACGTGTTGGTCAAGGGGCGGAACATGCCGGTGACGGAGGCTCTCGAGCGGTACGCGGGGGAGAAGGTGGAGCGGACCGCCAAGTTCTTCGACGAAGAGCGCAGCGTCGCGCGGGCGGAGGTGGAGTTGATCCACGAACGCAACCCCTCAAACCCCGAGCCCGAGGTAGCCGACGCGACCCTCTTTATCAACGGCACGGTCTTGAAGGCTAGGGAGGCCTCGACGGACATGTACGCCTCGATAGACCGCATGTCGGACAAGCTTGAGCGGCAGGTCCGGCGCTACCGGGGGCGTCAACTCGACCGCTGGCACGGGCAGAGAAAGCGGCACGAGATAGCCGAGGCCGGGCCGATCTCCGTGGAGGACGAGGAAGAGATAGAGGCGCGCATTGTGCGCACCAAGCAGTTTCAGATGAAGCCGATGAGCCCCGAGGAGGCCGCGCTCCAGATGGACCTCCTCGGCCACTCCTTTTTCGTCTTCACCAACGCCGATACTGGCGAGATAAATGTGGTATACCGGCGCCGTGACGGAAATTACGGGCTGATAGAGCCCGCGAGGTAGCGAACGGACGGGCGCGAGGGACCGGTGTCCCGCATGGGCGTCTGAGCGAGGAACGAAACTTTGGCAAACTTGTTAACGAAGATCTTACGTATGGGCGAGGGCCGGAAGGTCAAGGCGCTCCAGAGAGGTGTCGAGGCCGTCTCCGCCCTCGAGCCCGAGATAGAGAAACGTTCCGACGACGAGCTCAGGGCGAAGACCGAGGAGTTCCGGGAGAGGCTGGCCGGCGGTGAGACGCTCGACGACATCTTGCACGAGGCCTTCGCGGTCGTGCGGGAGGCGGCGAGGCGCACTTTGGGGATGCGTCCCTTCGATGTGCAGGTGATGGGCGGCATCGTGTTGCACGAGGGCAAGATCGCCGAGATGAAGACCGGCGAGGGAAAGACGCTGGCCGCCACCATGCCCGTCTACCTCAACGCTCTGGAGGGCAAGGGCGTCCACGTCGTCACCGTCAATGACTACCTGGCCAGACGCGACGCGGAGTGGATGGGTGCGATCTACGAGTTCCTGGGCCTGACCGTAGGCCTGATACAGGACGGTTACGGCCCCGAGGAACGGAGGGTAGCCTACGCCGCCGACCTCACCTACGGTACCAACGCCCAGTTCGGCTTCGACTACCTGCGCGACAATATAGCGGCCTCTGTGGACGGCCTCGTCCAGAAAGATCCCAACTTCGCCATCGTGGACGAGGTTGACTCGATCCTCATCGACGAGGCTCGCACCCCGCTCATAATCTCCGGCATGCCGGAGACGGCCGCGGACACCTACTACCGCTTCGCCGCCGTCGTGCCGCGCCTTAAAGCGGGCGAGGACTACGAGGTGGACGAAAAGAAGCGCCAGGTCGCCCCGACCGAGGCCGGCGTCGAGAAGGTCGAGAAGGCCCTCGGCGTCGAGAACCTCTACGATGATCTGAACACGAACCTCGTCAACCACCTAAACCAGGCCCTTAAGGCTCACGCCCTGTTTCACAAGGACGTCGAGTACATAATACGGGATGGCAACGTCTACATCGTGGACGAGTTCACGGGGCGCGTGCTGGAGAGCCGACGGTACTCCGAGGGGCTCCACCAGGCCATAGAAGCCAAGGAGGGCGTGGCGATCCAGGAAGAGAACCAGACGGTCGCCACGATCACCATCCAGAACTACTTCAGGCAGTACGAAAAGCTCGCGGGCATGACCGGTACGGCCGCCACCGAGGCCGACGAGTTCATGCACATTTACAAGATGGCGGTCGTCTCGATACCTACGCACATGGAGATGATTCGGGACGACAAGGACGATTTCGTCTACAGGAGCAAGAAGGCCAAGTACGACTCCGTCGTGCAGGATATCGTCGAGCGCCACAAGATGGGCCAACCGATCCTGGTGGGCACCGTCTCGGTCGACGTCTCGGAGCACATCTCGGCGCTCCTCAAGCGGCGTGGGATCAAGCATAATGTCCTCAATGCCAAGCAGCACGAGCGGGAGGCGGAGATCATCGCGGAGGCTGGCGAGAGGGGCTCGGTTACCATCGCGACGAACATGGCCGGACGAGGCACGGACATCAAGCTTGGCGAGGGGGTGCCGGACCTGGGAGGGCTCTACGTTCTGGGGACCGAGCGGCACGAGTCGCGCAGAATCGACAACCAGTTGCGGGGCCGCTCCGGACGACAGGGTGACCCGGGCGAGTCGAGGTTCTACCTCTCGTTCGAGGACGACTTGCTAAGGCGTTTCGGCGGACAGCGGATGCAGAACGTGATCGACAGGATCGGGCTGGAGGAGGACGTGCCGATCGAGGCGGGCATGGTCTCCGGCTCCGTCCGACGCTCCCAGGAGCAGGTCGAGAGCCAGAACTTCCAGATCCGAAAGAGGATTCTCGAGTACGACGACGTCCTGAACAAGCAGCGCGAGGTGATCTATGGGATGCGCCGCGACATCCTCATGGGCGAGGACGTGGACACGTGGGCGTTCATCGAGGAGGTCCTCTCGGATGTGGTCGGCCTGCACGCCTCAGAGAACGTCTACCCCGAGAACTGGGACATAGATACGCTCTCCGCGGAGATCAATCGCTTCTACCCGAGCCAGATAGACTTTAAGTCTCTAGACTTAGAGAACCTCTCAAGCGAGGAGATGCTGGAGATGGTTTTGGAAGACGCCCGTGGGCGCCTGGAGGAGCGCAAGGCCGAGTGGGAGGAGCGAACGGTGGAGCTTCAGAAGCGCGGCCTGGAGCGCACCGACGGGCTCACGACCTTCGAGGGGGCCGAGCGGCGCACACTACTCTCGATCGTTGACTCCCGCTGGCGGGAGCACCTCTACGACATGGAGTCTTTGCGCGAGGGTATTGGCTGGCGCGGCCTTTCCCAGCGAGACCCGTTGGTCGATTACAAGCGCGAGGGTTTCGACATGTTCCAGGAGATGGAGCAGGGCCTCAGGGAGGACTACGTCACCTACATCTACCGCATAGAGAACGTCAGGCTTCGCGAGGAAGACTTACAGAAGCTCTCTTACAGCGGTGGCGGTGAGGAGCCGAGCGCGGCCCCAAAGAGCCCTCGCAAAGCGGAAGAGAAGATAGGCCGCAACGACCCGTGCCCCTGCGGCTCGGGCAAGAAGTACAAGAAGTGCGGGATGTTGAACACCCCCGAGCACCAGCAGATGATGGCTCAGAACCCAAATCCCGCGGCTACCGCAGGTTAGTGTCTGAGCTTGGAGAGAAAGCCGCGGAGCTCGAAGGGCGTCTCTCGGAGCTGGAGGCCTCCTTCGACGTGGAGGCCTTGCGGGGCCGCGCCGCGGCTTTGAGTGAGGAGATGAGCCGTCCTGGGCTCTGGGACGACCAGGAGGAGGCCCGCGCGCTATCGGCTGAGTCTGCGCGCGTCGAGGGCAGGTTACGCCTGCTCGATAGCCTGCGCTCGCGCGTTTCGGACGCCGAAGAGCTTGTGGAGCTCGCGGAGGGCGACGAAGAGATACTGGTCGAGGTGGCCGAGGAGCTGGGGAGCGTGGAGAAGGCCCTGGAGGAGCAGGAAGTGGCAAGGCTCTTCAACGGCCCTTACGATGAGGGGGCGGCAATCCTGACCATAAACTCCGGTGCCGGCGGGGTCGAAGCCCAAGACTGGGCGGAGATGCTCGCCCGGATGTACCGGAGGTGGGCCGAGCGGCGGGGGCACTCTTTAGAGACCATCGAGTACACGCTCGGTGAGGAGGCCGGGATAAAGAGCGCCACCTACAGCATCGCCGGCGAGTACGCCTTCGGCCTCCTGTCCGCCGAGCGCGGGGTGCACCGGCTTGTGCGCGTGAGCCCGTTCGACGCTCAGGGCCGCAGGCACACAAGCTTCGCCTCGGTCGCGGTCGCTCCGGTCGTGAGCGACAAGGTAGAGGCTGAGATCGACGAGAAGGACCTTAAGGTGGACACGTACCGGGCCTCCGGCGCCGGCGGCCAGCACGTAAACAAGACCGACTCGGCAGTCAGGATCACACACTTACCGACCGGAACCGTGGTGCAGTGCCAGAACGAACGCAGCCAGCACCAGAACCGCGAGGTGGCGATGCGGGTCCTTAGAGCCAAGCTCTTCGAGCTAGAGCGGGAGAAGCGGGAGAGAGAGCTCGCCGCGGTGGAAGGAGAGCGAGCGGACATCGAGTGGGGGAGCCAGATTCGCTCTTACGTCCTCCACCCCTACAAGATGATCAAGGATCACCGCACCGGCGAGGAGACGGCGAACGTGGACCGCATCCTCGACGGCGACCTCGACCCCTTTATCTACGCCTACCTCAAGAGCCGGGCCGCAATTTAGGATCTTTGTTTAGGGCCCTGCCCACCCTCCTTGCAGTCGCGCTCCTCCTGTGCGCTGTCGCCCTGATAAGCACCTACACCTTCTTGCCACCCCTCTTGGAGAACCTCGTCGCCAGAGACCTGCAAGGCAGGCTTGGATTGGCGCGAGGCCCGAAGTAGACCTAACGAGCTGCTCTCTACCGAACATGCTACTCGGCAGGTTCGAGGAGGGTAGAGTGACCAACACAAACCCTGAGCTCGGCAGCGGGCGGCCCGACGAGGCGACGGTAGACCTCAGACCCTTCGACCTGGACATGCTCGGGAGCCTGGCGAACGGACAGATCAAGGGCCAGGGGCCGCTCTCCGGGACGCGTCGGGTGCAGCTCTCCGAGGAGGAGGTCGCTAGGCTCGCCTCTTCGAGTGCTCTGGGTATGGATGTTATGGGTGTAGATCTTGGGGAGGAATATCTGACCGATGGGTCGGGGGCGGAGGTTTTAGGAGCGCGCCTACCAGTGCGGATGAAGGGGGGATACACTCGACGAGATGGCGAGCTACGTTTTGAGCCGCGCCGGTTGGAGACGCTCGGGGCGCGGGTCCCCCGGCGGTTTACGCAAGACCTGCTCTGGGGAGCGAGCTTCGCGTATCCCGTCGAGCTACCGTTTGGGAGGTCTCCGGCGTTGAAGTGCGTGAAGACCATCTCGTGCTCACTGGCGAGGTGGAGGATCTGCCCATTGGATGAGGTGTGGGTGCCGGTTGCCAGTCCTGGCTCCCTCTGGTATCTTTTGCTCGGGTTGCAGGTTCCGGAGGGGGGAACTCGGCGGCCGGTGTGTTAGCGGTGATCCCTCGTGATCGCGGCGGGCAACCCCTTATGCCTGCCGGACGCGGAGAGTCCATGATCTACTTCGAAAACGTAACCAAGGTCTACGGCGGGGACGTCGTGGCCCTGAAGGACGTGAATCTCGGCGTCGAGGCCGGGGAGTTTGTCTTTCTTGTCGGGGCCAGCGGTTCCGGCAAGTCTACGATGATGCGTCTTATCCTCAAGGAGATAGAGCCGACCCGCGGGGCGATCAGCGTAGACGGCGCGAAGCTCTCGGCCATCCCGCGCCGGTACGTGCCCAAGCACCGCCGGAACATAGGCTGTGTGTTCCAGGACTTTAAGCTCCTTCCCAACAAGACCGCCGCCGAGAACGTCGCCTACGCGATGGAGGTCACGGGCCAGAGGCGGCGGGCCATCCGCACGAGGGTGCCCCAGATCCTGGAGCTCGTCGGCCTCGGGGGCAAGAAGGGCGCGTATCCGGGTCAGCTCTCGGGTGGCGAGCAGCAGCGGGTCAGCATCGCCCGCGCCTTCGTCTCCCAGCCGCCGATACTCATCGCCGACGAGCCGACCGGCAACCTCGACCCGGACACAAGCGTGGGCATCATGCAGCTCCTGCACAGGATCAACCGCATCGGCACCACGGTGCTCGTTGCGACCCACGACAGGGAGATGGTGGACGTGATGCGCAAGAGGGTCGTGGCGCTTGAGGAGGGGCAGGTAGTGCGCGACATGGCTAAGGGGGGTTACACGAGTGAGGTCTAGCAACCTGGGGTTCTTCTTGCGCGAGGCATTAAAGAACCTGCGCCTGAACCTGCTTATGAGCGTGACGGCGGCGACGACCACGGTGATCTGTGTTCTCATCCTGGGTCTTGGGCTGGTGACGTACAGCCACGTCGGCGCGTTTCTCGACTCCATTGGGAGGGACATCTCGATGACGGCCTACTTCCCGGAGGATTTCTCGTCCGAGAGGGTCGAGGAGGTTCGCGAGAACGTCGAGGCCTACCCGGAGATCAGCGAGGTCCGCTACGTCTCTAAGGAGCAGGCGCTCGAAGACTTCAAGGAGACCCTCTCCGAGCAGCCCGACATCGTCGAAGGGCTCCCAGGCGACGTCCTGCCGGCCTCGCTCGAGATCACGCTAAACAACCCCGGCGACTCCGGCGCAGTGGCGCAGAGGCTCCAGGACGAAGGCTTCGGCGAGGACGACCTCCGCCGCAACGAGGAGCTGGTGGAGAGCTTCGAGACGTTCGCGTACTGGATCATGCTTATCCTGGGGACGGTCACGGCGCTCTTCCTATTGGCGAGCGTGCTCCTCGTCTCCAATGTTATAAGGCTCTCTATTTTCGCCCGGCGCAAGGAGATAGAGGTGATGAAGCTCGTCGGGGCCTCGGACGGCTTCGTCAGGACGCCGTTCGTCCTCGAAGGACTGGTGCAGGGCCTGGCCGGTGCCACCCTCGCCGCCTTGCTGGTAGCGTGGGCTAACTCGGCCTTCGTTGACTGGGCACGGGAGGCCCTCCCCCTGGTCCCCGTGGCCTCCGGCGCGGGCAAAATCCTGCTCGTCGTGCTGATCCTGCTAGCCACCGGTATCCTTATCGGTGTCGCCGGCAGCTACTTCTCCGTGCGCCGCTTCTTGAAGGTGTAGTAAGCCGCTAATTCGGCCGAGCAGTGTTCGACCCGTGGTAGACTCAGCGGGTGTTCGAACGTAGTACCCGACGAACTCCTCTCTCGCCATGATCCTGCCGGCCCAGCTGGTCCGCCGGGGGAAGTACTCGGTTGCGGACCCCTTGTTCGTCGAGGAGCGTCGCCCGGTATTGGTCGCTCGCAAGCTCAGGCGCGGCGCCGAGGCCGGGGACATAGTCCTGGTGCGCGTCCGCGAGAAGGGGCGTTCCCTGCGCGGCGAGGTGACGAAGGTCCTCGGATCCGCGGACGACCCGCGCAACGTCTACGAGGCGCTCTTCGCTACGGTAGAGACCTCCCGCGAGTTCTCCAATAAAGTCGAGGAAGCGGCCGCGGCGAGCGTCCGTAGAGACCTGAGCGAGCGAGAGGACCTGCGCGACCTTTCGAGCGTGACTATCGACGGCGCGGATGCAAAGGACTTCGACGACGCGATCTCTATCGAGCGCGTGGAGGGAGGAGACGGAGGCTACCGTCTCTGGGTCCATATAGCGGACGTGACCTACTACGTGCGGCCCGGGAGCCCCCTGGATCGGGAGGCCCGCAGGCGCGGTAACTCGGTCTACCTGCCGGGGACGGTGGCCCCAATGCTCCCCAGGCAGCTCTCCGAGGACGTGTGCTCCTTGGGGCCGGGCGAGGAGAAGGCGACCGTCACGGTGGAGATGGAGGTTGCGTCCTCCGGCGAAGTTAAGAGCAGCAGGACATACCGCAGCCTGACGGTTAGCGACGCCCGCCTCACCTACGATGGGGTAGATGCCTTTCTGCGCGGCGAGGGCGAGATCGCTCAGGGCGAACTGGTCCGGGCGGCGCACGAGCTATCGCGGAAGCTGAAGACGCGGGCCGCGGTGCGCGGCAAGCTGGAGCTCGGCGGGCGGGAGCCGGAGTACGAGGTAGACGAGCGGGGGGTGCCCGTCGGAGTGCAGGCGCGGCGCTCGACACCGGCACGGGAGCTGATTGAGGAGCTCATGGTCCTCGCGAACAAGGAAGTGGCCAAGATGTTGCGGGGAAGGCCGGGCGGTGTGTACCGGGTACACGAGCGGCCCAACGCGGAGGACATGGAGATTCTGGGGAGGCGGCTCGCCGCCGTGGGTGTGCAGATCGAGCCGACGCCGGAGAACCTCGGTTTGATCTCCCAGAAGACGAAGTCGGACGCCGTGAACTACCTGATACTGCGCTCCATACCGCGGGCGTTCTACTCGCCTGCGTCCCTGGGCCACTACGGGCTGGCCCTGGAGAACTATACCCACTTCACCTCCCCGATCCGGCGCTACTCCGACGTGCTCGTCCACCGCGCACTACTGAGCGACGAGCCGCCGGAGGACCTTGTGGCCGTTGCCGGGCACATCTCGGATCGCGAGTGGCGGAGCACCGTCTGTGAGCGGACCGCTGACGAGTACACGCTCATGTGGCTGATGCGCGATCGCGTGGGGGAGAACCTGGAGGGTACGGTGGTGAGCACCGCCGTCTTCGGGCTCTTCGTGGAGCTAGAGACGGGGGCGACGGGCCTCGTACACGTCAGCAAGCTTCCCGGCTGGTGGGAGCTGGAGCCGAACGGGGTCGTCCTCTCGAACGACGCCATCGGTTCTTCCTACCGGGTCGGAGATCGGGTGCTAGTCGAGCTTGTGGACGTATTGCCGCTGATGCAGCGGGCGGAGTTGAGGGTGGTGAAAAGATTATGAACGGCAACAGAGTTTTCGCGCAGAACAAGAAGGCGTTGCACGACTTCGACATTGAGGAGACCTACGAGGCCGGCATCCAACTGACCGGTCCCGAGGTAAAGTCTATCCGGGAGGGCCGGGCGAACCTGAAAGAGAGCTACGCGCGGGTGAGGGACGGAGAGGTCTTTCTCGTTGGGGCGCACGTCTCCCCATACGAGAACGCGACCCACCGGGAGCAACTCCCGACCCGCGACCGAAAGCTGCTCTTGCACAGGGGGGAGATCGCCCGTCTCACCGGCAAGAGTCAGGAGGACGCCAAGACGCTCATCCCCCTGAGGCTCTACCAGAAGAACGGCAACGTGAAGCTAGAGCTCGCCGTCGCCAGCCGCAAGAGGCAGTACGACAAGCGGCGTGAGACCGCCAAAAAGACCGCCCAGCGCGAGATCGAACGCGCCATGAAAGAGCGTCTCCGAGGCTGACGGAGCTTTGATCCGGGTACCCAGGGTGGTAAAATATACCTGTCAATGGGGGCGTACCGGCTTCGACGGGAGCGGTCAGCGTCCAGTGAGACGAGCCGAGTTTGCTGGAGACTCGCTAAACGCCGGCAGCCAACAATACACGCCGACAATGAAATGGCGCTGGCCGCCTAACTAAAGGTGGCTCATCGGTCCGGGTAGCCCACGACCCGGGTACCGGTGTCATTGAGTGGGCTTACCCTCCGGGTCCTGGCCCGGGGCTCTGGAGGGGACACTCAACGGGCTAGCCTCTCGGCGGCGCCCCGGTCCGCCGAGGCAGGCGAAACTAAACCGGAAGCTACGCTCGTAGAATCTCACAGACGGCGCGCTCGCGGACGCGGGTTCGAATCCCGCCGCCTCCACTACTTGCGGCCCGCCGAGAGAGCGGGCCGTTTCGCCGTTTCTGGCTCTTTTGTCGCTCGTGCTCTGAAGCTGTGTGCAAAACGTATATAATGCGAAGCCGTGAGTGATCCGCGTCCCATAGGCGTCTTTGACTCGGGGGTAGGCGGTCTGACGGTGCTCGCGGAGATTCGGGACCGCTTGCCTTTCGAGAACACGATCTACTTTGGAGACACGGCGCGGGTGCCCTACGGGGTACGTGACCTGGCCGAGGTGCGGTGGTACGCGTTCGAGATCATAAACTACCTGGTCAGCCTGGACGTGAAGCTGGTGATCATCGCGTGCAACACTGCTACCGCGGCGGCGATTAAAACCGCCCAGATGTCCTTTGAAGTCCCCATAGTGGGTGTAATAGAGCCCGGCGCCAGAGCCGCCGCGCTGGAGACTCGCAACCGGCGCGTCGGGGTTCTCGCTACTGAGGCTACGGTTGGGAGCGGGGCCTACGCGAAGGCCGTCCACCTCATGGACGCCGGCATCGAGGTCTACGAGCAAGCCTGCCCGGAGTTCGTGCCGCTTATCGAGCGCGGCATCGTGGACGGTCCGGAGCTCGAGAAGGTCGCCCACGGGTATCTCGACCCCCTCAAGGAACGGAGGGTCGACGCGGTAATCCTGGGGTGCACGCACTACCCCTTGATCTCCACGCCCATCAACCGCATCCTGGGTCCGGAGGTGCGCCTGATCTCCTCCGCCGGACAGACCGCCCTCGAGGTGGGACGTATCCTCTCCAGAAGGGGCTACCTCAGACGTCCCAAGCATCCCGAGGATGAGGGCCGCCCGGCCTACGTGTGCAGCGCCGACCCCAAAGAGTTCGCGGCGCTGGGGAGCCGTTTCCTCGAAGAAGAGATAGAGGCTGCCGCCCCCGTAGCCGTTTTCTAGGCGATTCCCGCACTCTGGTATACTCATCGGTGGCCTCGGACGGGGCGTGGCGCAGCCCGGTAGCGCACCTGCTTTGGGAGCAGGGGGTCGGAGGTTCAAATCCTCTCGCCCCGACCACCAGGAGGAGGCCGGCGCGCGGGTGTAGCTCAACGGTAGAGCTCCAGCCTTCCAAGCTGGCGATGGGGGTTCGATTCCCCTCACCCGCTCTCGGTTCTTGCGGAACCGTCCAGCGCCCGTAGCTCAGCAGGACAGAGCAGCGGACTTCTAATCCGTACAGGGCATTCCTCAAAGCCCCGTAAGTATCAGCAAAAGTATCTACTTTGCAGGTACTTTGGGGCTTCGCTCTATTCGCTAAATATCGCTCGATGTCGCCGGATGTCGTCCCTACTGCTGCCACACTGCTGCCACTTTCATGAGGCGATTCTGCGGCGCAAAAGGCGTGGTAGTAGGCAAATCGTCTGTGCAAGAAACAGCGCGACAACACAAGTGTCTACAGACAACT
>DATDKT010000046.1:0-5272 GCA_036519775.1 Rubrobacteraceae bacterium | reverse complement strand
GGGGGATGAGCAGCTCATTGACAAACCGCTCGAACGCCTCCTGCGACTCCCACACGTCAACCGTACGCCATCCTCCATCTGATGTAGGACCGCACACGTGGATAAGCTCCCCTTCTGGCGAACCGCTAAGACCCAACGCTTGTTCCAACTGCTCATACTGCTCCCATGTGACGCCTGGAAATTCCATAAAGACACCAACAGCCATAGGTGCTTCCTCCTTTCTTGCGCTTTCCCAACTGGGCAATACTGCCACAGCTTTATGTTTGCACAGGTTGAGGCTAGAAGCATCGAGCAGAGGGGATGCTTCTGCTAAAGAGGTTGAGATAAGGAGGCGTGTTTCCGGGCATGTGCCTTCTCGGATTCTCGATGAATAAAGGCACAGCCCGCACCCCTAGCACGCTCTCGCTAGGCGCACGTTCCTTGCCAAAGAAAAGAGAGCGTACTGCTCTTGCACGCCTACCATGGCTGCTGGCATGATTCGCCGGTTGGCTCAGGGAAGAAGTCAGTCAAGGTAGCCGGGGGTGCCATGTGAAGAGGGTAGTTTCATCGGCTGGGCAGGCTCTTGTGGGCTACCTAGCGCTCCTATTATTCACCTCTTTGCTTCTCATAGTCGGCTGCGGCGCAGAGGAGGAGATTCAGGCCCCGGAAGAGGACGAGCAGACGACTACGGCCCCGGCCGAGACCACCCAGCGGGCAACGACTAAGGAGGCCTCTACCCTCAGTCCGGACGAGGTGATTCAGGCGTTCGAAAATGCGGGTCTGGAAGTGGGAGAGACCTACCCCGTCGAGCAGGAGCCCGGCTGGGATGAGACCAGGGTACCAAAGACCTACGCGCAGGCCGCACGCTTCACGATTCCCTCCCTGGGAGTTCCCGAAGAGGAAGTACCCGGTCCAGGAGACAGAGGAGGGCGGGTCTTTGTCTTTGACTCCCAGAGGGACCTGGACGCCGTGCGCGGTTACTACGAGGCTCTCGGACCTTCGGCGCTCCCGCACGTATACGTGAAGGACCAGGTACTACTCTTGCAGATAACCAATGATTTGGCGAAAGCCGAGGCGGACAGGTATGGAGCGGTCCTGCAGGAGGCTGCCTAGCCACCCACTGAAGGTATGTGACTTTCCGAGAATAACCCTTCCCGGCAATACAGTGAATAGAGGTGAGGACGGCCGAGGCTCTCACGTCAGCGCCTCGACGCAGTCTCCGATCCGAATCACACCGACCGAGAGCACATCGGCTCGCAGACCACCCCGATGTACGAGGCCGCGCAGTACTCCAGGCCGTGTTAGTCGTTCAAGGTGCGAGCACGGCTCGCATCGCCGCTGGCCGAAGCACTCGACCTCCCCTACCCGAAAGCGCCGTCCGATGAGATCGTCCAGCGCTATGCCCCTCACCACGAGGTTACGCCGTGCCTCGACCGGGGCCAGCTCGACGCCTTTGGCGGACAACTCCTCTAGCGCTTCGGCCTCCACCAGGGTGAGATCGTAGCCGTGCCCGCCCGTGCTTGAGAAGGTACCAGCTCCGCGCTCATAGCGGTCGCCCAGCAAGCCCCTTTTCTTGACCGCCTCCGCTGCGGACACCGCCCGCATGGGGCCTTCAGCCTCGGCGGTTAGCGCAATCAGTTCGACCGTGCCAACACTCTCGGTTCCTGAACTGGGTTCGGTCCCCCGTTGCGGGTCGTGCTCCGTGAGTACGAAAGCGGCACCTACAGCTGTATCCTTAATCCCGTCCGGCTCGGCCATGGGATCGTACACGATACCGGGGGGTACACCGAAGAAGACCGCCCATGTCGAGGAGTCGCTCCGGAGGCCAAGAAAGCGCCCCGGCCACTGGAAGCTCTCAGGAGAGGCTACAGGTACGAGGCCGAGGTTTCTCGAGGCGAGCCACTGGCCTATGTTAGCTTCTCGCTGTGTTGGCACCTCAGACAAGTGGATGTTGAGCATGTGTGCAATGCAAGCTCTTAGGGAAGTTTCCTTGCTATCACCTAACGAAGCCACCTTGCTACTTCCTTCCAGGGACTCATCCGCTGCGGGTACTCTAGCCATGGAGAAGGAACAACACAAGGCGCAGCGAGAGTATCAAAACATCCACCGGAAAGATGACAGCTACTGTGTAGCTACCTGGTTTCGCCGTGAGGCCACGCTGAACATATAGGTTCCTGTTGGTTTCCGAGAATTAACCTTCTCGGCGACTGGGTGAATAGAGGTAACCCGCTAAGCTGGGCCATGAAGACCATGAGGTGAATGTCACAACCTTACGCTGGGAGAGCAGCAGAATTGGATCTCAACCGCAGCATGGCAGCAGTAGGGCAGCAGTAGAATCTGAACCGGAGTGAACACCGACGAACAGGTGGCGCAGATTCCGCTTAGATAAGCCAATTTCTTGGCACCAGTGAACATCCAAAAACATAGGTAGTAAGACTACGAATCAGAAGGTCGCAGGTTCGAGTCCATCCGAGCACGCTCGTGTACACCAACCCGCCATGAACAGTGGCGAACAGCCAGGAACACTTTCAGAGGGCATTAGGCTTAAGTAAGGGCGATTGCCAACAACCATAAACGTCTAGAAACCCTGCTATTGTCTCTGATAAGGAAGAGGTCCCTGGTTCGAGTCCAGGCAGGCCCACTCTCGGAAATACGCAATTTGCAGGTAAAAACGTAGAGTACGATAAGAGGCCGGGAGTGAGTCCCGTGTAAGGGCTCGCCAAGACTACTTCTGCGGTTTTGAAGGCGTTCTAGACTGCTACAAGGGCCCCCAAACCGCTAGTTTGCGCGTACGTAGTAGGGGTGGGTTGCTTTAAGGGTCTTAAGAACTTAACCTGCGCGTGAAGGTCGCTGGGCCGATCAGCATGCAGACTGAAGGCGTAGCTCTTAGGCCGCTCCTTCAGAAGAACCTTATGCGTGAAGGGAACGTTTTGGGTACCCTGCGGTAGAAGATAGCGAGTCGAGGATTTCACGCTACGAGTTTGGGCGAATTCTTTTCGGATCTGAAGAGCGTGTTGGGCCTTAGGGCGCTAGCGCGGGTGGGGCGCAAGGTACTGGACGACGACTGTCCGGGGCTTGCGGGGCAACTGGCTTACTTCACCCTGTTCTCCCTGTTCCCTTTTCTCCTGTTCCTGGTCGCCTTGGCGGGGCTTGTGATCGACGACCCCGAATCCATTCTTAGAACTTTAACCGAAAGAATGCAGGGCCTTTTGCCCAGAGATGCTGTTGGGCTCCTTGCAGATTACATCGACCGTACGCTAAGGGATGCATCCTCGAGCGTGCTATTTTTCGGCATCCTGGCCACTCTGTGGTCGGGGTGGGCAGCGGCAGACGCTGTGATTAAGGCGATCAATCGAGCCTACGAGCTGCAAGAGACTCGAGCATGGTGGAAACTGTGGGGTATCTCTGTCTTGATGATCTTGGGGTTCATGCTCGTAATAGCAACTTTAGCTCTCGTGGTCTTCGGCCCCGAGGTAGGAGGCTACGTTCAAAGGCTGACCGGGCTACCCGATGCTTTTCTGGCTCTTTGGGGCATCCTCCGCTGGGCGCTGGCCTTTTTAGCCGTCACTTTGGCCCACAACCTGCTTTACTACTTAGCTCCGAACGCCAAGATACCCTTTAAGTGGATCACGCCCGGAGGATTCACTGCCACAGTACTAATACTCGTCTCGAGCGCAGCACTGAACCTCTATGTAGTCAACTTTGCCCGCTACAACCAAATCTACGGACAGGTCGGCGCGATCATAGTGCTGATGGTCTGGCTCTACAGTACTGGGCTTATGGTACTTATCGGGGCGGAGATGAACGCCGTGCTGGCTCGCATGGCAGAGGAGCGAAAGGACACCGAAATCGTCCAAGTGGAAAGCTCTGGGAACGAGAAGGACAGTTGATCCTGTGAGCTTAGGAGCAACCCCGAGTCAGGAGAGGCGCCCACGGCCATTGTCCCGCCGTTGGTGCGTAAAGTGGTTTTAGGCTACGAGAACTAGCGATACAAATATAAGAGAGGGTCACGAAAGACACCGCGTAGGTTTGAAGGGTGTTTAAGGTGGCTTTGACGGACGACCGTAGTGCTGTCTAGAGTTGCTCCGAGCTCCTGATTAGATGACTGACACGCCCATCCGCAAAGATTATTTCTACTACCGCGGCTTAGCCCCCGGAGAAACGACCGGGCCGTGTAGCCGGTCCCCTGCTACAATTAGCACCCCCTCTGGAAGGCCAAGCGTTCTCTCTCTTTCCCCGGCCCTCTGCTATTGTTCGCTGGAGTCCTACTCTTGGGGCTCCGACTCTACTTTTGCGTGGAGGCCCGGACCATACGTACAAACCCAGTCGAGGGCTCTGAGGAGGCAAGAATGGATTCTGACCTGTGGGGTCAGTTTATGGAGCAGGTGAACAAAGAGCTGGAGACGCGGGCGAACCTGGAGCCCAACACCTACGTCTGGAGAGATACGTCTGGTGATGAACGAAAGCTTACCGTCACGAAGAACACGACACGCGGGGAGCTGAAGCAACTACCGGGCGGCATGCTTGAGTACGCTGAGGGACGCCTTGTGGACAGCCTTTTGGCCGAGGCTGGTTACGTGAATATTGTGCGCAATGGGAAAGAGCTTGCCAAGCACAGGGATGCGCTTACTCCCGAAGACATACCAGCCGTTCAGGCTTGGCGCGAGCTGCAGTTGGAAGAGCCTGAGGCCCACCTAGATAGGCTAAAAGCACTTCACTTCATGTTAGAGGCGGGCGAGGACATAGACCACATTGCTGGGGAGGAAGTTAACCCTAACGAGAGGGTCGGGGACCGCCTGCGCAAGCTCTATCCGAACATCAAGAGTGAGGTGCGTGGACCCTGGTGGCGGAGGTTGTTCGGGCGTCACTGAAAAACCTGCGGAAAAGAACACGAGCCGGGTCTAAGGGTAGGGAGACTCCGGCTCCTGGTCGTAACGCTCTACGAGCGCAACGGTTTCAGGGTCATCGACCAAGCCCCAATGGTGGCCGCATGAGCTGATCCACTACACGAGCGAAGTCCCGCTAATGACAGCTCGTGTGTGAACTCCACTAAGGGCGCAGCGTTACCTTCTAAGTGTGGCGGGATGTTTCTTCCTTCTACGGTGAATCTTACCGGATTCCTTCCGCCTCAACCTCTTATCTACATCCCAAAGTACAAGACAACCTGAACTGCGGTTCCGCGCCTTATTAAGCAGTAACAGCGCCCAAGACGCACGCTTTGAGCGGCTGATCGTAGGGTAAAGCACCCCAGAATCTGCATAGCAGGTACGCGCCATCTCCAGCCTCTCGGCTC
>DATDKT010000045.1:0-3911 GCA_036519775.1 Rubrobacteraceae bacterium | reverse complement strand
CCGGACGCCGCTCCTACTCTTGCCAATGGTGTGGGCACCACGTACACCCTACGGCTGGCACCATCTTTGAGAAGTCCACAACGTCTTTGCGGCTCTGGTTCTATGCCATCTTTAAGATGGCCTCTACGCGCTGCGGAATCTCCGCGAAGCAACTAGAGCGCGAGTTGGGCGTCACCTACAAAACCGCGTGGCGCATGTTCCACCAGATACACAAGATGCTCAAAGACGAGCGATCTATGTTCGACACAATGCTTCTGCCAGCTAACGGATAAATCTCACCCGACAAATCTTTTGTTCCTCTATGGGGTCAAAGTCGGGGTGGTCAGCGGTCACCGCTTCGGCATCAGTGCGATTTGCGAGCGCCACGACGAAGCAATCTGCGAGCGGTACGCTGCCTATTGCAGCTTTGTGTCTACCTACGTCAATCCAAAACGCTTCATCAAGGTCTTCCCTCACGACTAGACCCTTGGCCTCAAGGAGATCTTGGATTGCTGACCTTATTTCGTCTTCGTCCGTATACCTCATCAACTTGTAGTAGACCTCGCACAAGTTGATAGCGTGAGCCATACACAGTTCGGTGTCGTCAACAAGCAAGTCTTGGACGATATCTGCGCCGGTTTCGTCTCGCAGATACGCGATCATTGCGCTGGCGTCCAGTACAGACGCTATGACTGATTGTCCTCCAACTCGACTTCTTCTTTCTTCTCCTTTATAAGGTCGTCGCTGCTGTAGGGTACATGCGCTAATCTGCCCCTTAACGGACGACTGGCCCTATTCAATGCGTCCTCAAAGTCTCCCCGAGTAAAGGTTTCTTCTTGTACTTCGGATTCAGGAACAATTCTTAAAGGAGGAACGGTCACCGCTATTATTTGCGCCTCCACGTATTCGTCGTCCCTGCTAAATGTCGCTTCAGTCATTCTTCTCCTTTCTCTACGCTTATGTGGAACGGCACTACCCTCTTTTCCTCGCCTCCAACGAAGATGTAGAAGCCATAATCTCCGTCCTTTACGAAAGGAACATTCCTCAGGGGAAATCCCACATTGAAATCCGAACGGCTTCCTGGGCGGGGAGGCTCCGGCACGGTTACCGTGGTCCAAGACTTGCGCATTAGGTTAGCGTCGGCATCTAATAGATGTACTTCGACCCGCTTCTCCATCCCAACTTCCGCTGGGCTAGCCGAAAAAGAAAGGAAGAGGGTCATACTCGGCTCCTCATACGGCACCGCGCTTACGCGCAATCCGGTCAATATGCCCAAGATATTAAGCGTGCCATTGTCATGAGCTTGTAAATCTTGGGCTATAACCGCTACCGTTACTTCCACCAACCGGCCCTTCCTATTGGAGCCGGATTATACCATCTTACCTACCGTGCGGGGATAGTTACGTCGGCTTTTTCTCGTCTTCGATGCGTAAGGCTACGATGCGTAGGGACACGACGAAAGGGGCACGAAGGTGCAAAAGCCCTGAAGCGCTGCCGGAAGGAGAGTTTGTGACCAACAGAGATCCCGAAGCTATAGTAAGGGAGGCCAGGACCGTCGCGGTGGTGGGCCTCTCCGACGACCCGGAGAAGGATAGCAACGAGGTGGGGAGCTACCTCATGGAGCAAGGCTACCGCGTCATCCCGGTGAATCCTGGCTCCGAGGAGGTGCTCGGCGAGCGCGCCTACGAGTCGGTCGAGCAGATCCCGGAACAGGTGGACGTAGTGGACGTTTTCCTCCCCCCGGACAAGACCCCGGAGGTCGCCGAGGACGCGGTCCGGGCCGGGGCCGGGACGCTGTGGTTGCAGGAGGGCATAACGAACCCGGAGGCGCGCCGGATAGCCGAGGAGGGCGGGCTCGAGTACGTCGAGGACCGGTGCATGCTGAAGACGCACGCGGGCCAGCACTAAGGCGCGTACTTCTTGGGCTCAGGGTTCCCGACCGGCGAGCAGCGGCGCTTCTTCGAGGAGCTGCTCGCGTACCTGCGCGACGAGCTAGAGGCCCGCAAGCACCCGGTGGGGGTCGAGCAGAGGGCCGAGATGTTCGGCGCTCTGGCCGGGGAGGCGGGGAGGGCCCAGGTGCGCAAAGACAAGCGCCTCGCCGAGGAGGGCTTCGTCTACCTGGCCGAGAGGGGCGAGAAGTATCTCAAGCACCTCGATGAGCTCTCCCCCTCGGACGTCCCGGCCATCCTGGCCGAGATGGAGTCCACCGCGGCCGTCGGCGGCGAGTACGCGGAGAGCGTCGGGGAGGTCTACGTCATCGAGTACGGCGCGCGCAAGCTGATCACCCCCGACCCCGGAGACCCGAGCGCCCCGTTGAGGGCCCGCTGGCGGGAGCTGAAGGATGGGTGGCCCCCCGCCGCGTCCCCGGGGTAGCTCAGTCGAGCCTACCGAAGATCTCGTCCAGTAACCGAGTTATCTCGCTCTGTGCCTCGAGGCCGCTGAGATAACCGCTGTCGATGAACAGTTCGCTGTCGGTCAGCGTCGGCACTTCGCTTACCTCCTCTTCTCCCGGTCTGCTTTCCCGAAGATAATAGTGCCCGATATTGCAAGAGATAAACCTCCCTGCTCCGTAGGCCCTTCCTGACTCCGAATCTAACCCCAGACTCGATTCTGGGGGTGGGGATGGGGCACGGCATCCGTACAATACTCATGGGGACCGGAGTGCCTTTTTCTACCTCGTCCCTAAGGTTTCAAAAATCGGTTGAGAGAGATAGCCAGGAGGTCTTCATGCCCGTTTTAGACTCGATCCACCTAGCATTAGACGACGCCCTCGGGTTCGGGGCTCTGACCCTTACGATCTCGATGATGGTCGCCCTCGTTGTCTGGTTTGCCTACTCTGTCGTGGAGAACGTCGCGAAGGCGGGACGGCGGGCTTTCCAACCAAGCTACGATGCCCTCCTGAGAGAGAACGAACGCCTGAGAGACTCGCTCGTGGACGCCCGCGAGGAGAACCACTACCTCCGGAGCCTCTACCGCGACCTGCTCCACCGCGACCTGCCGGCGCGAGCAGAAGAGGAGAGACAGAACGCTGCGTAGAACGCCGCGTATTCGCGAGGCAGATCCAGGTCGAGGACGATTCCGCCGAAAACCCCGCTCCAGCGGCGTTCCGGCTGCGTAACAGAGTAGGCAGGAGGTCTCTCCTGCCGGCTCCTCTGGGGGCCGGCTTCTTTGTGCTCCGCGCGCGGCGCGGGAGAGCGTTGTATTAGAATGTGCGACGGCCGGTAGAGGAGCTTAGAGGAGGGAACGCCCGTGTTGTTTACGAGCAGAATCGCGGCGATAGTGACCATAGCTTGCGCCGTGATAGGCGGAGGGGCCCTTCTAGGCGCCTTCGCCTTGACTTTAGTAGAGGGCTCGGAGTACGTGGAGTTCGCGTTGGCCATGGTCTTCTTCGTGTCCTTCCTGGTAGGGTCCTACTGGTGGATCGTGTTCGGACCCGGCCGGAGGCTGTAGCGGCCGGTAGCGGCAGAGGTACGACCGCGATCCGTCGTGTTCTGAATCGGGGACCGTCGCCACCGTGGACGCGGTAATCGACCCTTCGCGTAGAGAAAGCGTCGCCCTCGGGGCGCCCCGGGCACGGATGAGCGCGCAAAAGAACGTGTACGCTGGCGCCATGCCCGGAGACCACTAAGACGATTTTGGGGTATTCGGCATCAGCTGTGGGACTCTGAGGATACGGTAGCTCTCCTGGGCCTTGCGTCTTCCCTTGTTGCCGGATACGTTTGTTACTACGTAGCATAGCGAGAGGAGCCAATACGGAGATTTCCGGTTCGCCTCCGGTATCTGCCTCAAAGAGCGGTCCATGACTTACGTATGGTCGCGAGATGGCGTTCTCTACGGCCAGTCGGTGACGAGGCCCTTCTCGAGCTACTGGTCGACCTCAGTCTCCAAGCCTGCCGGACACCTCTGGGGCCAGGTGTACCTCGAGAAGTGGA
>DATDKT010000044.1:0-8251 GCA_036519775.1 Rubrobacteraceae bacterium | reverse complement strand
GTGGACACACCGGGGACTAACGCGATCATCCGCCACCACGAGGAGCTCAGCCGGGGCTTCGTCCCCCGGTCAGACCTCGTCCTCTTCGTCACCTCCTCGGACAGGCCCTTCACCGAGTCCGAGCGCGAGTACCTGGAGCTGATCCGGGACTGGGGCAAGAAGGTAGTCCTCGTCGTCAACAAGGTTGACCTCCTCCGCGGTGAGGAGGACGTCGCGAAGGTGCGACGTTTTGTCGAGGAGGGCGTCAGCTCGGCTCTGAACCTGAAGCCTCCTATCTTCTTTGTCTCGTCCCAACTCGCCCAAAAGGCGAAGTTTTCGGGGAGCGAACTGGAGGCCGACGCTCTGCTCGGGGCCAGCGGTTTCGCGGAGCTGGAACGCTACGTTACGGACCTCCTAGACGAAGAGGGCCGGGTACGGCTGAAATTGGAGAGTCCTCTCGGGGTCGTCGAGGAGCTCGTAAGGCGCTACAGGCTCGCGATCGAGGAGCGAGTGAGCCTGCTGGAGGACGACTTCAAGATGGCCGAGAACGTCGAGTCGCAGCTCGAGGCCTACAGGGAAGATATGAAGCGCGACTTCGAGGCGAGGATGGCCGAGATCGAGAACATCATCCTCTCCATGAACGAGCGGGGTGACGAGTGGTTCGAGGAGAACATCCGCCTCGCGAACGTCCGGGAGTTGGTGCAGCGCGAGAAGGTCCAGGACCGCTTCCAGAGAGAGGTCGTCGCCGACACCGAGGGTCTCATCGACGAGCGGGTCGAGGAGCTCATAGACTGGATGGTCGACCGAAACCTAAAGCAGTGGCGCGCAATAGTTGAGTACGTCAACCGCCGCCGACAGGCGAGATACGACGAGCACATTATCGGGGAGGTCGGCGACAACTTCGAGTACAACCGCTCGCAGCTCCTCCAGTCCGTCGGCAAGAACGCCACCGACGTCGTCCAGCGCTACGACCGTGAGTACGAGTCCAAGCAACTCGCCCTCTCCCTGCAAGGCGCCGTCGCCCAGACGGTCGCGGTCGAGGTCGGCGCTTTAGGTCTCGGGGCGGCGTTCGTGGCGGTCGCCACGACGGCGGCGGCGGACGTCACGGGGATAACGGCGGCGCTCCTGATCGCCGGCTTCGGGCTCTTTATCCTGCCGCGCCGGCGGCGCAAGGCTCGCGAAGAGTTCCGCGCGAAGACCGAGGCCCTGCGGGAGCGCCTGGGCGAAGTAGTACGGCGACAGTTCGGTACTGAGCTGGACCGCTCCGTCGAGCGGATGCGCGAGGCGATAGCCCCCTACACCCGCTTCGTCCGCACCGAACACGCCCGCATGATAGAGGCACGCTCGGCCCTGGCGGAGATAACCGAAGAGGTCGAGTCCTTGCGTGCGGAGATTGGGGCGCCAGGGGTCAAATCCCTCTAACCCTCGCACCCTCCGGGACACGTTCTCGACTCACAACCGAAAGCGGACCCCTTCGGGGGTCCGCTCGTCGTAGTAGCTTTCGACTGTGCTCTTTCGTGCTCTTACCCAGAGATCCTACGAGCCACGAGGCCGCCGGCCGCCCGCAGAGCGCCAACGCCCAGCGTAAACAGCGGGGCAGCGCCACTCCCGCCGGTCTTCGGCAGCTCCTTCTTCTCTTCCTTCTTCTCCTCGACCTTCGGCGCGAAAACGGGAACGGGCGCCGAAGCGGCCTTCGGAGCAGGCGCGGGAGCAGGGGCAGAACGGGTGCGGGGGCGGGAGCGAGAGCCGGAGCGGCCTGCGGCACCTGCTCAACGATCTCACCCTCGCGGCTAACGTCGAACTCCTGTCCGATCTCACCGGCCTCGCTACTTTGATCGGACGCCTGGTTGACCTGCGCTAGGCCGTGATGGGTACGAACGTTAATGTCAAGGCTAACACCAACGTCAGTAGCATCATCTTCCTCAGAATCCTACCTCCCAGAGAGAGCGTACCCTCCGTGCGGTCGGCATGCTTTCATCGCCGACTTCATACCTCAACGCCTAAAGTACGATTTTTCCATTTCTCTTAATGCATTTGGGCGGAGAGAAGGGTGGCCAGGATGTAGACTTGGGCGCCGGTTGAGGACTACGGAGGACGAGAGGAGGCGGTATGGCGGATCGCAGTACGAAGGAGCAGAAGCTGGTGGCGCTCATGGTCGGCGACCTAGGCGTCGACACCGAGCCGGAGGTAGCGAGTATAGAGGAGGAAGTGCGCGCTCTTCCGGACGAGGAGCTCGACAAGACGCTGGCGGGGAGGTTGGATCTCCCCTATCCCGTGGATGCTGAGGTGCTCGACCGGGCCCTATCACGCGTCGAAGAGCCCGAGCGACTCTCCGAAAGAAACCCAGGCGGCTTCACCGGCGCCCCGGATATGAGCCACGAGCCTCGTCCAAGCGAGCGCCAGAGCGAGGAGATCTAGAAAGGCCAAGCTCATCCGGAGCGCGCCTCCGGTCCGCCGGCTACCGCCGCGTTGGGTCTCGCTTTAGCACTTCCAACTCTCGTTCGAGTTCTTTCACACGCGCTTCGAGCTCGGCGATCCGGGCATTCTTTAGCCGGTTCTTCTCACGCCAGCGGTTCCGGATCCTCTTCTCAAACGCGACCGAGTTCCTGAGTACCTCGCGGTACTCGGCCTTGATCCGGATCCTCTGCTCCTCTACACGCCGGTCCGCATCCTCCACGATCTAACCAGTCTAACCTCAATCTTTGAGGAACGAGACCAGATTCTCCGCCGTCTCCTCGGGCCTCTCCTCGGCCAGGTAGTGGCCGCAAGGAAGCGTCCTTCCCCGCACGTCGTGGGCGTACTCGCGCCAAACCGCCAGCACGTCGTAGAGCCGCTCCACGACGCCCTTCTCTCCCCAGAGCGCCAGGAGGGGGCACTCGACCCTCCGGCCTCGGTCAGCTTCGTCGTGTACGAGGTCGATCGTGGCGGCGGCCCGGTAATCTTCGCAGCTGGCATGTATGGTCTTCGGGTCGCGGAAGCAGCGCTCGTACTCAGCGTAGGCTTCGGGGGCGAATACCTTGGCGCCCGTCCCCCACCCGCCCAGCTTCTTGCGGAGAAAGTAGTCTGAATCCGCCCCGATAAGACGCTCCGGCAGGTCGTAGGGCTGGATCAGGAAGAACCAATGATAGTAGGCTGTCGCAAACTCTTTGTCCGCGCTCGCGAAGACCCAGTGCGTCGGCACGATATCCAATACCGCCAGCTTCGTAACCCTCTCCGGATAGTCCAGCGCTATCCGGTGTGCGACGCGGCCACCCCGATCATGTCCGACTACGGCAAAGGAGCCGAATCCCAAAGGCTCCATAACCTCGACCTGATCTGCGCCCATGACACGCTTCGAGTATCCAGCGTGGTCTGCCCCACCCTCGGGCTTGGAGCTGTCACCGTATCCGCGCAGATCCGCCGCGACTACCGTGAAGTATTCAGCGAGTCGGGGCGCGACCAGGTGCCACATCGCGCGAGTCTGCGGGTAGCCGTGCAGCAGCAGTACCGGCGGTCCTTCGCCTCCGTAAACGGCGTTGATGCTCGCCCTCTCCGTCTCGATCCGGACGCGCTCGAAGCCCTCGAACATATCTAAAACCCCTTCCCCAAAGTACACGACACGCTCTCCGGGGCCAGCATACCAGAGCATTGGTACGATACCCGTCCGAAGACAAAAAGAGAGGGCCGGGTCGGCCGGGTCGAGTAGACCCCGACCCTCCTTATGGTCCGTACTCCTGATCGCTGGGCACGACTACCGTTTGCTCAACCCCCTTGCACTTTGCCGTTTTCGAGCCATCCACCTACTTACCTCCTATTGCAAGTTACCCTGGACCCACCTCCAGGCGCTTTTCCTCTCCGCACTCTGAAAACAATGGTGATGAACAGCGTCCTGCAAGAGCGGCTCCGCAGGCCCTACGGGGAGGCACGAGACGCCGAGCAGCGACGGCTCGTGAAGGGGCTCATCCGCGACGTGGCCACCCAGTAGGGCTCAGTGGAGACCTCGATCGCCCATCACCCCGACCTCAAAGCTTCTCTCGGAGAGCAAGGCTCCTGCGAGTAGCGCGGATCACACGCCCGGCGGGCGCGGGTTTATTTGCGCTCGGCACCGGGAATACGGTCCGAATCAAGCTGCGACCGCGGGAGGTATTGGTCAGGGTTTCGTCCCGGCGGCGCAAAGTGTCGGCGAATCGCGAAGGAGTACGAGCATGGCCTACAGCGTGATGGTCTGGTTGGTGGACCCCGGCAAGCACCCGCAACAGGATGAAGAAGAAGAGAAGTGGGCCACCGCGGGTCGCGACCGGGCCCCTGGAGCCCGCACGGGCGTAAACGTGGGGTACACCATCCCGCGAATGGTGTACGGAGTCTACGAGAACCAGAACGACGCCGAGAGTGCGCTCGAGGAGATCGCCAACAACCTTCAGCAGAACCTGCCTCTGCGGATAGACGCGCAGTCTCACAGAGTATTCCTCATCCCCGCCGACAGAGTGCACTACGTGGTCTGCGACGAGGTCGAGCGGCCGATGGATAGGTAGCGAAGCATCCAGCGGCGAAAGGAGGTCGGGGGTCTTTTCGAGCCGAAGAGGCTCCCGGCGTGTTTTCGCGTCCGGTGCACTGCTCGGGAGAGAAGACGAGAGACGACGGAGGCGAAGACTTGCGCAGCGGGACACCTGGTGGAAGCTCCGGAGGAGCGTTGAACCAGGTGATCGGTGTCCTGGTCGTGATCGTGCTGGTCCTGCCCACACTCGTGCTCGGGCAACGATTCTTTTTCGGCCCTTCGGCGGGAAAAGAGAGCCCTCAGGACCAGCACCAGTCCAAACAGGAGGCTCCGAAAGACCGGCAGCCCAAAGAAGTCCACCAAGACCAGCAGCGACCCTCCGAGGAGCAGGCACCCCACAAATGAGCCAGACCCAGCACGCTGCAGCTTGACCGATCTCGACGGCGGTTGTCAGGAGGCGAAGGCCCTTTAATCCTCCGCTCTCGCCCATTTAGCAGATTTTTACTCGCTGCTTCCACTCTCCTAACTTGGGACGGCCGCCGATCCTTTATCATCGGGAGGCGTGGCGGGGTCTCTCCGCCTCTGGCTAACGGACTGGCGACCCCCGTCGCGCACATAGTACCCTGAGGCCCCGGGCGCGCAGATGATCGCCTCTCTATCGCGGCGGCCCGGAGCCTCGCCGCTTCGAGACCAAGAAAGGCGATCTTCAGAGCACCTGGCCCAGGGCAGATAATGTGGTACAGCGCCGAGCTAGGCTCCGGTTGCATGCTGCCCTATGACGGGGACGAAGCTCCTCGTGCGCCGCGAGGACGTCTCCGACGGCGGGTTCGGGAGCCTCGAGAAAAGAGTCGAGGTGACCAACGAGGCGGTCGAGGGTAGGGAGGGCCCGGAAGCCAAGAACATCAACAAGCCCTGAATCGTCCGAGCTGTGGGAGTGCGGCCGTGTCGCTTGTATAATCCCGCAACAAAGTAAGACCTAGCCCGGAGGGGAGTAAATGCCGTACTTCCGCCAGATCTTGTCCGTTGTGGTCGTGCTGCTGGCCGTCGAGGGTGTCGTGGCCCTGTGGGTATTTGCGGACCGTAACAATTGGTCTCTTCCCGGTCTGGTCAGCACCGCTTACGCACAGGGCGACGAAGACGAGATCGGCCCTCCAGGACAATCGAGGTCCCCGGGGGAGCCAACGTCTCCGGGGGTACAGCCGAAATCGAGGCTCACTCCGCCTCCGCCACCGCCTCCCCGTCCCACGCCGCCCCCACCGCCCCCAGCGAACCAGGGGGAGCTCTTTAGGGCCGGTGGATCTTCTGATGGACCAGTGCCTATGTTGCCCAAAGGTGGCTGCCCGAAGGAGTATCCGGAGCAGCGCGGGGACGCCTGCTTCCGCTAAGAGCCCGAACCTCGCACGCCTCATCTGGCGGTCCCGTTTCCCAGCGATGAGTCGGGAATGCTGGTCCGATTATCGACCCTTTCGGGCACCTGCCTCTCCTCTTCCAATACAATGTGCGCGGCGAGGCATGCGACGGAGGAGGCAGGATGTTGGTAGGGTGAGAGACCTCTGCGACGCTTGGGATTCTATGCGTCTTCGTATTCGCCCTCGGTATGCTCGTGGGTTGCGGCGGGCCCGAGGACGAGGGCGAGCAAGGAGGGACCAAACCCGCACACTAACCCGCGAAAGAAACAGCATCTGAAGACTACCGGGTAGTGCGGGTTTCGGGTACATCTGGCATCACCTACTCTGACCCTAAGGGACCGCCAAAGATTAGTGTCGTCAGATGAGGTAGCCAAAACCGAATACGAGTCTTAGAGACCCCGGACGGCACCTACGAGGAGCCTCGGAGAGAAGGAGGGGCCCCAAGCCCCCAAGTGGAGAGGTGAGCATCAATAAAATGCTCCATTCTTCGCCATGAGGTAAAACGTTTCTGCTTATAACCATAGGGTAACTGATACCGTGAAGGAGGCTGTTAATGTCCAAGGTAGTGTTGTTCAGCACGTCCACGTGCTCTTGGTGTCGCCGGGCGAAGCGATATTTTAGAGAAAGCCGAGTGCCATTTAAGGAGATAAACGTGGAGCGCGAACCGGAGGCGGCCCGGGACATCATGCGCAAGACCGGGCAGACGGGGGTGCCAGTGATAAAGATCGGCAACCACTGGATCGTAGGGTTCGACAAGGAGCGTATAGAGAAGGAGCTTGGGCTCGGCTAAGCCATAACCTTTCCCCACCAGACCTTGATCCGAATCTAGGATTTTTGTAGTAGGGGCGGTGGAACTCGAACCCACGCTTTTCGGAAGTTAAGTCCGATACGGATTGACTTCGCGAAACGACCTGAGACGAGGAAAATGCCTACCTAAGCCGAATTCTGTACAGGAAGAAGCACTTCAGATACCTCCGACACGGAGAAGCAGGGCGGCTGATAGCTTTAGCGCAGTGCTAGGCGTCATCGGATTTTAAGTTCCTGTTTGATTTGACTCTCTGCTAATCATCGCTGTGGTAGTTCCAGAGCCAGGACACCATCTAGCGCAGCTCTTCCCATTCAGATAGTCACACTTAGAAGGTTTTCCTTGGTGTCTCTTACCTCTTCCAACTTCTGGAAGAGGCATGGGGGAGCCTCTTGTAAGAAAGCTTTGAGTGCTACTCCAAGCACCGTCGGTACTCGGGCCTTGGCCACCGTACCCTCGGTACCGAAGGTAGTCTCAAACTCTCGATCAATAGTGGTCCCCGCTTTCGCTATCATTGGCTCCTGTAGAAGAACCGAAAGGAGGTCAGGTTTGGCTTACCTGGAAGGACGGCTTCGAGAAAACACGTCCGAGTCCGAGGGAGAACATACCGGCTACGTCTTAGAAATCGAAGTCGATATGTCCGCAGTCCAAAACGCGGAAGAGCTGGTGAACGAGCAGGTAGCCGTAACGGGGGAGGTCGAATTCGCGGACTACCCCGAACGAGGCAAAGAACTCGTCTTCAAAGTGACATCAGCAGCAGAGGTAGAAGGGGAAGCAGAAGATACAGATTAGGGAGCATATAATGCCCACTAACCCCTTGTGCTGGTGCTCTGCGTACCGTGTCGAGGGGCCCGCAACTTGCACTCGAATACAAACGTTTAGTCTCTGCTCTGCTCTGAAGCCGCTGCATATGATGGTTCAGGAAACAAGCGAGGAGTGGGATCACCACGTTCTCGGCGTCTTCCAGAGCTGACCTTGTTACCACCCTAAGATGAGAGTCGGGACGAAGGCCTGCGTACTGCTCGAACATGGCCCACGCGAGCTGCTCGTTACCCCTCTTTGTCGCTCGCAGGAATTCGAGTGCGAACTCCACTTCGGGTGGGAGGAACATCTCGCGTAGAGGGCAAAGCATCTGGCGTATTAAGTCCCGTCCGTCGAGTGGCTATGTCGAACCCTGAGCTTCAGGATGCTCACGGTGATACGCCTTGATCTGTGCGAGCTGTGGCATCGTACTCTTACCAGCTGCCCGCCCGAAGCGTGTTTTCAGCTCGCTGCTGGTCAGCAGGGTGCAGAACCCACACATTTGTATTATACATAACATTACCTTCGATATCTCGCATAGTTCGACCTTGGAGAGCTAACGAGCCTCTTCTAACAGTACGGAACTCCCACCGCCTCTTGGCTCATCGTTTCAGCAGTTAGTGCTCCTGAGTGGTTCAGGCGCGTTATAGGCGGGCACGTCCCCTACTGCCGATGTGGGAAGTGGCCGAAGGGGAAGCCTAACCCGGCGTACGAGGAGTTGGACGACTGGAGGGAGCACCCCCTCAGAGGCGAGTGCTTCGCGTGCTTGATGCCAGCGCCGCG
>DATDKT010000043.1:0-5066 GCA_036519775.1 Rubrobacteraceae bacterium | reverse complement strand
GTGAAGACCGAACGCTTCGGAGCAACGGGAGGTTAGAGAGAGCTATGGACGATGAACTCAGGCTGGACGGCAACGCCGCGGCCGGCACCCTCGGGGAGGTCTTCTCCTTCGAGGTAACTACTGCAGAGTATGCCTGCGGCGGATGCGGGAGGACCGATCAGATCGGGGCGGCGATGGTCTACGAGGTGAGGGAGCTGGGTACCATCGTTCGCTGCCCGGGCTGCGACAACGCCCTTATCCGGCTAGCTCACAACCGCGAGCGGTACGTTGTCGACCTCAGGGGAACGAGATACCTCGCAACCGGGTAGCCATCATGACCTCGGATATCGGCCGGAAAAGGTCACGGCTCATACAAATCATCTGCGAAGAGTGGATCAGGGCGCAAGAGTATCCAGGGACACTAGACAGTGAGGTCGTATACGACCGGCTGGTTAGCGAAGGCGAGCACTTTGCCGAGGGTGAGATGGACGCTCTGCTAACCCACTTAAGGGACAAAGAGCAGATCATACACGGCCCCGTGCTCTACTTCGACCGAGAGGAGAGGGCGAAACACGGCGCCATGAGTATCACCGGGATCGCGGATTGGTTATGTTAAACCGTGAGAATAAGCAGCCCTGCATAGCAGAGCAGATGATGGGTGCGGTAGCGATCCTAGTCGTCAAGGGCAGGGGTATAGGCCTCGAGCTCGCTTGCCGTATCGTCGCGAACGAGCGCCGGTGCGACTAGTCTCGGGAAAACAGTCGCCAGCTGGAGGCGCGGCTGCTTCGAAAGGCGCATGATCGTGGTTGATCGGTATCTGCTGACGGTCAACACGGGCTCGTCCAGCCTAAAGGCTGCGCTCTACCGCCTAGGCGAGGAGGAGTCCGAGAAGGAGTCCCGTGAGCTGTTCGCTGAGGCGGAGCGGATCGGATTGTCGCACAGCCTGCTGCGGTTCCAGGAAGTTCGAGGCGATACCTTCGAGGAGCAGCGGGTCGAGTTGCCGGACCATGCCGCCGCGCTGCGAGCGTTGTTAGATCAGCTAGGGGTCGTCAAGGGGTTAGATAGGGATCTGGTGGCGGTAGGGCACCGGGTCGTCCACGGCGGGGACCGCTACCGCGAACCCCGGCGAATTACCGCTGAGGTGCTTGATTACTTGCGGGCGCTGATTCCGGCTGATCCCGATCACATGCCTCAGTCACTGGCGGCCATCGAAGCGATCTCCCAAGCCTATCCTGCGGTCCCGCAGGTAGCATGCTTTGACACAGCCTTCCATAGTCGGATGCCTCGCGTCGCCCGTATCTACGCCCTGCCGCGCCGGGTCACGGAGGCAGGCGTCGTCCGGTACGGCTTCCACGGCCTCTCCTGCGAGTATGTTATGGAGCAGTTGCGTACCGCGGACCGGGCATCGGCCGACAGGCGCGTCGTCATCGCACACCTCGGAAACGGGGCGAGCATGACCGCTGTGCGGGGCGGCCTTGGCGCCGACACCACCATGGGCTTCACCCCGACCGGCGGGCTCGTGATGGGCACGAGAACCGGCGACTTGGATCCGGGCGTGCTGCTCCACATGCTCTTGTCCACGGGTATGGCGCCGGCTGAGGTGAGCGAGCTCGTCAACCGCGAGGCTGGGCTTCTTGGCGTCTCGGGCAAGAGCGCGGACATGCGCGACCTACTAAGCCGCGAGGAACACGAGCCTCGTGCGGCCGAGGCGATCTCCCTCTTCTGCTACCAGGCCAAGAAATTTCTCGGGGCGCTGGCCGCGGTTCTGGGTGGGCTTGACACCCTGGTATTCACGGGTGGGATTGGGGCGCATGCCGCCCCTGTGCGCTGGCGCATCTGCGAGGGTCTGGAGTTTCTCGGCATCGGGCTCGTCCCACGTCTGAACTCGGCGCATGCACCCATCATCTCCTGCAACGACAACCCTGTGACCGTGCGCGTGATGAGAACCAACGAAGACTTGATGATCGCCAGACACACCAGGCGCCTTGTTACCGAGGAAGGAGTGAAAAATGTACCGTTTTGACGCGACCATCTCTAGCGCTATCGAAGACAGCGCGTTCTCGTCACCGGCGGAGGCACCGGTAGAGAGCCCGCTTTCTGGTGACCAACTCGACGGGTTGCAACGCTACTGGCAGGCCGCCAATTACCTGACGGTGGGGCAGATCTACCTTCAGGATAATCCCCTCCTACACCAGCCTCTTAGGTTCGAGCACATCAAGCCGCGCCTCCTGGGTCACTGGGGTACCTCCCCCGGCCTCAGCTTCGTCTACGTCCACCTCAACCGGCTCATCCGGGAGCACGACGCCGAGATCGTCTTTCTTGCCGGCCCGGGCCACGGTGGCCCGGCCGTCCTGGCGAACTTATATCTCGAGGGGACCTACTCCCAAGTCTACCGGGACATTTCGCAGGACGCCGCTGGGATGCGACGCCTCTTTATGCAGTTCTCGACACCCGGCGGGGTGCCGAGCCACGTCAGCGTGCCGACTCCCGGCTCGATTCACGAGGGCGGCGAGCTCGGCTACGTTCTCTCCCACGCCTTCGGAGCGGCCTTCGACAATCCCGACCTTATCGTCGCGGCGGTGGTCGGCGACGGGGAGGCCGAGACCGGTCCGCTCGCCGGTTCCTGGCAGGGTGTAAGCTTCCTTAACCCAGCGCGCGACGGTGCGGTGCTGCCGATTCTGCACCTCAACGGTTACAAGATCGCCAACCCTACGGTGCTGGGTCGCGCAGAAGACGACGAGGTCCGCTCCATCCTCGAAGGGCACGGCTACGCCGTCCACTTTGTCGAGGGCGAGACCTCAGTGTACATGCACCAGGCCTTCGCTGCGACGCTGGACCGCTGCCACGCCGAAATCCGAGCGATCCAACGCAAGGCACGCGAGGACGGCTATTCCGGGCGCCCGCGCTGGCCGGCGATCGTGCTGCGAACCCCGAAGGGTTGGACTGGCCCGAAAGAGTTGCACGGTCTGCCGATCGCCGGCACCTTCCGCTCCCACCAGGTGCCGCTGTCCGACGTCAGGAGAGACTCAGAGCAACTCGCGATGCTCGAAGAGTGGATGCGCTCCTACCGCCCGGAGGAGCTGTTCGATATTGAGGGCCGACTTATCCCCGAACTGGCGGCCCTAGCGCCGCGCGGCGACCGTCGCATGGGCGCCAACCCTCACGCCAACGGCGGCAGGGTGCTTGTCGACCTCGAGGTGCCCAACTTCCGCGACTACGCGCTCGCCGTGGAGCGGCCCGCTATCGAACGCCGCGAGTCCACCCGCAAGCTCGGCGAATTGTTGAGGGATACCTTTACGCGAAATGCTGACCAGGCCAACTTCCGGCTCTTCTGCCCCGACGAGATCAACTCGAACCGGCTCGGCGCCGTCTTCGAGGTCGAGAACCGCTGCTTCGTCGGCAAGACGCTCTCGATAGACGACCACGTCGTCCCCGAGGGCCGGGTCTTCGAGGTCCTGAGCGAACACCTGTGCGAGGGCTGGCTCGAGGGTTACCTGCTCACGGGCCGTCACGGTCTCTTCGCGACCTACGAGGCGTTCGGCATGATCGCGGCCTCGATGATGGTCCAGCACGCAAAGTGGCTCGAGGAGGCGATAGGGCTGCCCTGGCGTGAGCCGGTCGCATCACTCAACATCCTTCTTACCTCGACCGCCTGGCGCAACGACCACAACGGCTTCTCTCACCAGGGACCGGGTCTAATCGACGTGATGCTCTCCAAGCGAGGCACTGTGGCGCGCATCTACCTGCCCCCTGACGCCAACTGCCTGCTTTCGGTCGCGGACCATTGCCTCAAGAGCCGCGACTACGTCAACCTGATCGTGATCGATAAGCAGCCTCAACTGCAGTGGCTCGACATGGATGCTGCGATAGAGCACGCTGCCGCAGGAGCCTCTGTATGGAGATGGGCGAGCAACGACGAGGATGGGGAGCCGGATGTTGTGCTGGCCTGCGCGGGCGACATCCCGACCCTGGAGACGGTGGCCGCCGCCCATTGGCTGCGCGAGAACGCCCCCGAGCTCAGGGTCCGCGTGGTCAACGTCGTCGACCTGATGACGCTCTTCCCTCAAGAGTTCCACCCGCACGGGATGGACGAGACGCGCTTCGTCGAGCTCTTCACGGCGGACAAACCAATTGTCTTTGCCTTCCACGGCTACCAGAGGGCCGTCCACGAGATCGTCCACGGTCACGTGGACGTCGACCGGTTCCACGTCCGCGGCTTTTCCGAGCAGGGCACCACGACGACGCCTTTCGATATGGTCGTCCTCAACGGGATGAGCCGCTATCATCTGGCCGCGGAGGCACTCCGGCGCGTCGGGGAAGCCTCCGGTTCGCGCCTGGAGGACCGTGCCCCGACCCTGATCTCCGAGTGCGAAGCCGCGATCGCAAGAGCCACCGCCTACTCGAGGGAGCACTTCGAGGACCCGCCCGAGATAAGCAATTGGACTTGGACACCATGAACCCGCCGACAGAGACCCTAATGATGGGACTCCTCAAGGATCAGGATCGAGAAGGCTGACGGGGTACATAACAATGGACTATAAAGATTTCCGGATACTCGGCCTCGCCGGCAGCCTCCGACGGGCCTCCGTCCACCGCGGCATCCTGAGGGCTGCCCACGAGGTGGCTCCGGAGTGGATGATTTGCGAGAGCTTCGACCTCGCCCGGATACCGTACTTTAACCAGGACGTCGAGGATGAGGGGAACCCCGAGCCTGTGAGGGAGCTGAGGGAGAAGATACGTGCCTACGACGCCGTGCTCATAGCGACACCGGAGTACGACTACGCCATCCCCGGCGTCCTGACCGCCGCCCTAGACTGGGCGCTGCGCTCGCGTCACGATCCGACGCCCTTCCGTCACAAGCCGGTCGGGATTGTGGGGGCAAGCCCGGGAGGCGGTGGTACTGCCCGGGGTCAGATGGTCTTGAGGCAGATCCTCTTGCACGCGCCGGCCTACGTGATGCCCGAACCACAGATGCTTATCCCGTTCTCACGCCAGAGGTTTGACAAGGGGACCGGCGACCTAGTAGATGAAGAGACCCGCGAGAGGCTGCACCGCTTCCAAGAGGCGTTGGTGGAGTGGACCGGGCG
>DATDKT010000042.1:0-5394 GCA_036519775.1 Rubrobacteraceae bacterium | reverse complement strand
TTCAAACGTTGCACTCCGGTATATTCGAGGGGCTCGGGCTAGCGTACATGGAACAATGCCCTTTCTATACACCGGCTCGAGCATGGCGGCCATATACCGTACGGGGCCGGACTCAGTAACCGGCCCTGGCCGCCCTCTATTGCCGGTGCTTCGTCCAGCATCCACTCCGGGACTCCCCAGCGTTTTAGCTGTATGCGCATAGCTTCGACAGACCCAAATCCAAGCTTTTGGGCTACCTCGTCTTCCGAGTAGCTCCTATCCAGTCGCAGGAAAGCCAGCATCCCCAAGGCCTGAAGCGCTTGGCGGCGTTCCGCACTCGACGCAGGCTCTGGCAAACTATTCATGGGTTAGTGGCGTGGGCTACTCATCTGCAGATGGCCCTGGCTCGCGCTCGACAGCAACTTCGTAGGTACCCATCTGGGGATGTCCCCGCAACAGGTCTACTCCCCCGCTCCTACCATGAGCTCTCTTGAACGCGTCGCTGTGGACCCACGAGTCGAAGGCGTCTTTGTCTTGCCAGCGTGTGATCACCAGCACCTCGTCCTCTCCCTCGGAGCGCATAACCTCCATAGAGAGGAAGCCTGGAAACCCCTGTACGTTCCCCCGACTGTTCGCGAACCGTTCGACGACCTGATCGACCGCTCCCTCTTTCACTGGCAGACGATTAATGACAGCGATCATACAGAACCTCTCGTTCGTTAGTGTGCTACGATGCCCGGATCGCCTTTATGCTCCGGGTGACCGGCCACCCCGGCGTCAGGATAGCCCCGCCTCCATTCTACTCCACGGCCGTGACCGTAAGCTGGGGCACTGCTAGTGCGGACGGTATAGAGAACTCCACCTACTACCTGCATGAGCGAGCCAAGGCGGATATACCGGTCCTGCTCCGACTAACGAGAGCTCTTCCTCCGAGCCAGCCACTTTTCTACCTCCACACCCCAGAAGATGAGGGTGCTCAAAGCGACGGCGATGGCGAAGTCCGCTATGGGCAACGCCTCAGTCTCCAGAAAGTCCTGGAAGAAGGGGACGTAGATCGCCAAGAGCTGCAGCACGAACGTGAGGATGACCGCCCCGAGGAGCGGCTTGTTCGAGAGCAGGCCTACCCTGAAGAGCGACTCGTCACCGGAGCGGATGGCCATGACGTGGCTCATCTGAGAGAGGGTGAGGGTAGTGAAGACCATGGTTTGCCAGATCTCAGGCGCGGTCTGCTGATACCAAACACCGACGCCCAGCGACACCAGCGCCATGAGCACCCCGACCCATAGGACGTGACGGCCCAAGCCCCGGGCAAAGACCGTCTCCTCGGGGGGGTGGGGCGGACGGCGCATGGTGCCCCGCTCGGCGGGCTCCGCGCTCAGGGCTAGGGCGGGCGGGCCGTCGGTGACCAGGTTGATCCAGAGTATCTGCAGCGGCAACAGCGGTAGCCCCAGCCCCAGGAAGGGGGCCACGAGCATTACCAAGATCTCGGCGGAGTTGCTGGTAAGGAGGTACTTGATGAACTTACGGATGTTGTCGTAGATGACCCGGCCCTGCTCGACCGCGGCGACGATGGTGGCGAAGTTGTCGTCGGTTAAGACCATGTCGGCTGCCTCTTTGGAGACGTCGGTGCCCGTTACGCCCATCGCTACGCCTATGTCAGCCTTCCTCAAGGCCGGGGCATCGTTTACGCCGTCGCCGGTCATGGCGACGATGTGGCCCTTGTCTTGGAGGGCCTCGACTATGTCGAGCTTGTTCTCCGGCGAGACTCGTGCGAAAACAGGCACCTCCGCGACGAGGTCCTTAAGCTCCTCGACGGAGAGGCCGGCGAGTTCCCGCCCCGTCAGGATGCGCCCGTCTTCGGCGATGCCGAGCTCCGCCGCGATATGGCCGGCGGTCAGGGGATGGTCGCCCGTGATCATCACTGGGCGGATGCCTGCTCGTTTGCAGGTTTCCACGGCGTCTCTGGCCTCGGGTCGGGCCGGGTCGATCATGCCGACCATGCCGAGGAAGGTGAGGTCGCGCTCCAGCTCGTCCGCGCTGCCATCGAATAACCGTAGTCGTCTGAAGCCCACCCCCAGAACGCGGATGCCGTTCTCCGCCAGCCGCTCGTTTGCGGCTGAGATCCTTTCGCCCCACCCTCCGTTCAGAGGCTCGGTCTGCCCATCGGTCCAAACCTCGTTTGAGATTTCCAGCAGGCTGTCCACGCCTCCCTTGGTGAAGGCGAGGTAGGGGGCGCTCTCCGGTCCGTCGTTCAAGACGGATGTTAGGGGCTCCGGGATCCCGGAGCCCGAATCCGAGAGCACTTCGTGCACGGTCGTCATCCGCTTGCGCCCGGAGTCGAAGGGGAGCTCCCCGACGCGGGGGAGCGCAGCCTCAAGGTCGGCCTTCTTCAGGCCCTCGCGTGCGGCGGCCAGCACCAGGGCGCCCTCTGTCGGATCCCCCAGCGCGCGGAGACCGTTCTCCTCGTCGCCCTCATCCAGTAGGGCATCATTGCACAAGGCGGCGCCGCCCAGGAGCAGGGCGAGCGCCGGATCGTCGGCCACCGAGGGCAGCAACCCGCCGTCTGGTCCAGGCTCCGACGCGGCGCGGCTCCCTCCGCCTAGCTTCACGGTACGGTCGGCCACATCAAGCACGGTCGCGGTCATGCGGTTCTCAGTCAACGTGCCGGTCTTGTCCGAGCAGACCACCGTCACCGACCCTAGCGTCTCCACCGCGGGCAGCTTGCGAATGAGGGCTCGTCGTCTGAGCATCCTCTGGGCACCCAGCGCCAGGGCGATGGTCACCACAGCCGGCAACCCCTCCGGCACCGCTGCGACCGCCAAGCTCACAGCGGTAAGGAACATGAGCTGCAAATTCTCTCCGCGGAGCAAGCCAAGGGCGAAGACCACACCGACGATGACCAAAGCGGCGAGGGCCAGCACCTTGCCCACCTGCTCCAAGCGTCGCTGCAAGGGGGTCTGCTCCCGGCCGGCAGTCTGGATCATGGCCGCGATCTTACCCAGCTCTGTCGCCATACCGGTCTCGGTGACGACATACAAGCCCCTCCCCTTAGTGACTACCGTGCTCGAGTAGACCATGTTCGCCCGCTCCCCCAGCGGCGGGTCCTCCTCCTCCAAGGCCCCCGGGCCCTTCTCCACCGGCTCCGACTCCCCGGTGAGCGCTGACTCTTGAACCCGCAGGTTCGTCCCCTCCAAGAGCCTCCCGTCGGCCGGCACCAGGTTCCCCGCCTCCAGTAGGACCACGTCTCCCGGCACCAACTCTCTGGCCGAGACCTCCCGCACGTGGCCCTCCCGGCGCACCGTCACCGTGGGTGCTGACAGCCGCTTCAAAGCGTCCATCGCCCTCTCCGCCCGGTACTCCTGGCCGAAGCCCAAAGCGGCGTTGAGCACGACGATGACCGCGATGGCTATTGAATCCTCGTAGTCCCCGAGAAGGGCCGAGGCTACCGCCGCGACGATCAGTATGACTATCATGGCGGAGGTGAACTGCTCCCACAGGATCTCCCGAGGACCCCTGCCGCTTCTCTCCTCCAGCTCGTTGGGGCCGTACCGCTCCAACCGGACGTGCACCTCCTCTGCGCTAAGGCCGCGTCGCAGGTCACTCCCGAGCTTGGCGACGACCGCCTCGGCCGTTCGCTGGTAGTCGGCCGCTTGTTCTGTATCTGTTTTCTCAGTCAATCTTCACCCCGTTTGGTGTCTCCTGCATAGCCGCCTTGTGGCAGGCGTGGCAGGATACGCTATCCTGCATTCTCTTAATAAGGACTTCACAAAGCCGATACCTGATCCGCTTCGAGTAGCGTCGGCTTTATTCACGCTCGATTCGTGGGCAGCAGACCAGCGCTGGTCCCGGCGTGGCCCGCACGACCTTGGACGAGACGCTTCCCAGCCTCATCCGCCCTACGATACCCAACCCACGGCTGCCGACAGCTACGAGGGACGGACCGGCCACACGGGTCGCCTCTAGGATTGCCTCTAGGATTGCCTCCGCCGGGCTGCCCGCGGCCAGTTTGACCCGAGGCTTGTGCCCCAGGATGCCCTCCAGACGGCGCGCCCGCTCTTCCAACTCCTTCTCTGACCGCCGCACCGACTCCTCCACCTCGGAATCAGAGGACCCTTCCAGAAGATGGGGGTACACGCGCACTAGGAGGGTATCGGCTTCGAAGAGCCTGGCGATGCTCGCGGCTAGCTCTCCGGCCTCCTTCGCTTCCTCTGAGAAGTCGTCTCCGATCACCACCCGCACCGGCGGCCAGGCGTCCTCCGCGCAGCGCAACACAAGAACGGGAAGATGGGCGTGATGGACGATGTCTTCAGAGTGGCTTCCCATGAGGAGACGCCGTGTCGTCCCTTGCCCCCGGCGCCCCAGCACCAGAAGGCCCGCCCCTAGTTCCTCACTGAGCTCGATGACCTCGTCGGAGGTCCGTCCGCACCTGAGGTGGGCCTTCGCGACGGTGCCTCCGGCCTCCTCGATCTTCCTGACCTGCTCGTCGAGGATCTCCTGGCCTTGCCGTCTAAGCCCCCTTCTGATGAAAGCGTGGGCGTAAGGGGAAGGCACATCGTGCCAGACGTGGACGAGGTGGAGGTCCGAACCGCTCTTGCGTGCGAGGTCAACCGCCGCCTCACGTGCCTGGGCTGCGTCCTCGGAGCCGTCGGTGGCCAAAAGGATCTTCATCGGAAAGCGGTTCATCTTTGCCTCCTTTTCGCTCCTCCCATCGGGCAACAACTAGACCCGCCCCCCAAAACGAGCGTCAAGTAGAAAGCCCCTCCGATCACCAGGTGCCTGGACCGAAGCTTCCCGAGGCCCGAGCACAAGGTACTTCAGCCCACCCGAGGTGAGGGCTAGTAACGCAGCGAAGAGGCCCAGCGCGGCGAATTTCCAGGGGATGAAGAGGAGGCCGAACGTAACGTGGGTGGTGCTCTGGAAGATCAGGGCCAGCGTCGCCTGCACGAACGGCGCGCCCAAGATCGCCCCGAAACCGATATCGGTCGCTCTGGCTATCTCCCCGCCTGTGATGTCGAGCTCGAGGATGGCCACTGCCGCGATTACGCTCTCCGGCAACGCGGTGCCCACGTCTTCTTGCGGCGTGCCCAACCGCTCACTCAATATCTCGACCGGATTCGTGAAGAAGGTGGCGCCGAGGAGGATCACGACCAAGGCGACCACGTAATTGGCTATGGTCGAGATTGTACCCAACGGCTCCCACCCCCTGTCGAGGGGCGAGCGCCCCAAGTGGTGGAGTGTCCCCACGGACGAGAAGCCTGATCGACATGGCCCATCTCCTTTCCGGACGGGCCGCGGGGAACACACGAGAAAGGCGAGCTCACCACGGCCTAACCTGCCTACGGTGGTCTCGCCCGTCGCGTTCGCCTAACGCGAGTGGCCGGCCGGGGGCAAAGCCCCGTACTGACGGCCGGGCCG
>DATDKT010000041.1:0-3264 GCA_036519775.1 Rubrobacteraceae bacterium | reverse complement strand
AGAGACTATCTGACAGTTTATGACAATCTATGACGATCTATTCCTGTACTATCGTATGGAGGTGACGGTGCATAAACCGCATAAAAATCGGCTTTCTCTGCCCCCCAGGGTGGTGCGGACGGTTTCCGGGGCCGTGTGTCGCAGGTTCGAATCCTGCCAGGCCCGCTGTTTTTCCTGAGTCTTCTGGCCCTTGCGCGCCCCGACTCCTTCCAGGTGCTCAGTTAAGCGTAGAGGTGCATCAGGACAGCAACTCTACACGGAACATTGTATGAATAGAACATCGTCACACCCGTTGGGGGAGACAAAGGGACCCTTGTGCGGCCTCAACGCACGATCAAGGACGCTATGAAATCGTCTCGGCTCGTCAGGTGAGCTAACGCGTCTTCGATCAGCAGGTGCCCAGTCAAGGGACTGAACAAGACCCACGCCACCCTCTCGTGAAGTGCGAAGAGCAACGAGATCAACTCACCAACAGAGAACCCCCTCACGTACCACCCCTCTCCGAGGGCACGGGAGTCTATGAACCTCTTGGCCGCTTCCCTGGCACAGAACACCGGTAGCACCCGCTCACCGCACCGAAAGAAGGTGTGGGGAGCCTCAAAGCCCGTGAGCTCACGCCGGACGATGAGGTAGTGCGCCAGCGACTGGTACATGGGAGGGGGAGACGTCGCTTCCCTTCGTTCCCCTCCGTCGTTCTCAGTCAATGGCTCTCAATTCCTGTTGATAGAGTCTCTCCGAACGCAGGTATTCGTTCTGCCTCTCCCGCCACTCCCGATACTCCCGGTCCCACGGGTGGGGTGCCTCGTCCGACGGTTGCCCGAAAGCCGTGGTCTCTCGAACGAAAGCCTCGTGGTCGGTCCCACACCAGCAGACTGATTCCGAGGCGGTCAAGATCAGTGTCTCGCCGCAGTCGCATTCGACCACAACGCATTCGGGGCACCAAACGTACGCCCTCCCGTAGGACATGCTTTGCGTCTCGTAGTGCCCCTCGATGTGATCGATCACCGTCGTCATTCAGTCACCCCTTCTCCCCCCTGGACGCCCCCCACCGATGCCTAACATGATACTTTTGTATCTAAGCACTATAGCTGTATAGTGCAAACATTGTCAACCCCAGATGTTGATCCTTAACCAAAAGTTAACGAGAGGTCATAGGGGAAAATGAACCGCTACTCGACCCTTTACTGATCCTCAGTGAGGCATAGAGGGCCTTGGACAGCAAACCAATGCAGCTACACGCATGTTTTTAGGATTACTCTGCCTCCACGAGGAAGGTCCAGATCGGGGCAACACGACGAATGGACTACTCGCGTAGCTTTCTTGTATCTCAGGCGTTTGACCCCATGCCTCCCATGGTAGGTATTGAGGGACACTTTGTATCCCTCAATACACACAAGGGTGTCCAAGCCTGCTATATCCTGATCGGGAAAGGGAAAGACGCTTGGGGTCGGGTCCTGTATTTCCTCTGGTGAACAGGTGTGGCCCCAACGAGGGGACGTACAGGAGGTTGGTGCTCTTGCAGGCTTACGAAGCTCGTAGAGGCAAAGCGGTGCAGGTGAGGCACGGTCACTGGAAAGATGAGTTTGCCGGAATGCGCGGCACCATACAGGAGCGCTGGGGCACTTCAGAACATGCTGCTGTCGAAGTTCTGCTAGAGGACGGGAGTTCTGAGTTGTTCTGGCTCGCTGACCTGTCTGAGGTGGATGAGCGCATCACCGTCTAGTCGTTGGGTCTTTTGGCGGTGGAGCATGAGAACCTAGTCGGGCAAAATGGGTTCTGGTTGCCGTTCGGCTATTACCTGGAATGCGACGCAGACCTGCTGATCCTACGCAGGTCCGACAATTCTCTCGTGGCAGCGTTCAGTGCCGAGGGCGTGGACCTCTTCGAAGTGGAGTTGGCGGTTTGGGCAGATGCCGAGTAGCGCTCCGGGCATTTCCCTCCCGATACGCTCAATCTGGCGCCCTTACCTGAGGTGATAGGTAATTGGGGAAAGGAGAGATCGGGCACCAGATACTCCTTTCATACCGCACATAGTCCCTGCGGTAAATGCTTTGTGCAGAAATTCCGGCCAAAATGGTACAAAGTGTGTAGCCTCCTGGCATCTTCCTTGGCTTGCAGTGGGCTCGATAGTCTGCCCGCGAGGTGAAGCCTGTTCCGAGCCTCTGTGTAGGTGGATAGATAAGATCCGGAGCAGCCAACCCAATCATTTCACCCACGGTACAATCCGCTCCTGTGTTTGATCTCAAGGACAGGGCTGCTGTGGCGACGGAGGTCTCGCTGGTCCTGGCTGCGACCTTCTGGGGCCTGAACTTCGCAGCGACGAAGTATGCCGCCGCGACGATCTCGCCTCTGCTGCTGGTCGCCCTGCGGTTTACTGTCGGCGGGTTATTGCTTCTGCTCGTCTTACGTATCCTCGAACCGAAGAGCAGGCTCCGAAGGAGCGATATGCTCCCGATGGCGGCACTGGGTTGCTTCGGGGTGGCGACGGCCCAGACGGGTTTTACGTTCGGCGTTAGCCTCTCCAGCGCCGGCAGCACGGGCCTTATCTTCGCCACGGCGCCGGTGTGGGGACTATTGCTTGGCGCGACCCTCGGTCTCGAGCGACCGACGTGGAAGGGTGTGCTCGGCGTCGGGCTCTCCATCGTGGGCGTCGCCCTGGTCGTACTGGATGGGCTGACGTCGGGGAATGCCAGCCTCATCGGGGACTTGCTGGTCCTGATCGCCGCCTTCTGCGTCGGCGCATACGCGGTTCTCTCGATGCCTCTGCTGGAGCGCCACACGCCGCTCGCGGTCGCGACGTATCCTGTCTTGTTCGGAATCCCCTTCCTGCTGCTCATCTCCTCCCCACAGCTACTGAGCCTGGAGTGGGGGAGCGTGGGAGCAGGACCCTGGGCTGCAGTCGCCTACTCCGCTGTCTTCGCCACTGCGTTCGCATTCTCGGCTTGGCAGAGGGGGATTAGCCGCATCGGGGCGAATAGGGTGCTCGTCTACCAGTACCTCATCACCGCCGTCGGGGTCACGTCGGGTATCGTGTTCTTCGGCGAGACCCTGGGGATCAATAAGATCGCCGGCGGGGTCGTGATCCTGCTCGGCGTCTATCTGGCCCGCCGACAGTAGGGAAGGGGTGGTCCATCGAGGGGCTGTGATGATACAGCTGGTCTTCCGGTATCGCGCGCCGAAGGGTCTCGCGTACTGGCGCGGCGTGCATCCCGAACTCGCTTATGAACCTCCCCATGTCCTCGGCGTAACGGAGGTAGGAGACGT
>DATDKT010000040.1:0-2443 GCA_036519775.1 Rubrobacteraceae bacterium | reverse complement strand
GGACGCCCTCTTGAGGAACTTCCGGTGGTACATCGAGAACCGGGCGCAGTTCGAGAACGCCTCCGGCGTCTCGCACCGCGTGCCGTGGAGTCAGGGTGCTATCGGGCTGCTCAAGCGTTTCTTCTAGCCGCCCGGCGACGCACTACGATGTGCTCGTTCCTATATCAAGTTACATATTCTTCTTCGAAGAGGCTCCCAATGTGATCCAAGAACCCTTTTTCCCGTAGGATTTCCGTAGATTAGAGGATAGCGGGTCGGTACAGCTGCTGCGCTTCGTCGCTCTTCGGCTGCTTTCACGTCAACGCCGACCCGCCACCTTTAAGACGCTCCACCGGCGCAATAGTTACGGTCTATCCTGAGAATTTAACCTAACAGCCGCGCCGCCGCCCGGTCTACCATCCACGTCGTCGCCTCGCCCTTCGGCCGGACGAGCTTTGCAGGGTACTCGTGCGGGTTCGTGTCGCCCTCGAGTATTTTCTCCAGCGCCCCGGCCTTGGCCTCGCCAGCGACCAGAAAAACTATCCTCCTCGCCGCGTTTATAGCCGGGGCGGTCAGCGTCAGGCGGACGGCGCCCAGCTTCTCGACCGGGTTCTCAACGACGAGGCGGTCGGTAACGTCGAGCGCCGGGGTGCTGGGAAAGAGGCCCGCGGTGTGGCCGTCCTCCCCGATCCCGAGCAAGACGAGGTCGAAGCGTAGCGTACCGCCGAAGAAAGTTCTCAACGCCTGCTCGTAGAGGGTGGCGGCCTTCCGGGGGTCGAGCTCGCCGCGCATCCTTCGGACGCTCCCCACAGGCACTTGCGAGAGCAGCGCCTCGTAGGCCATGCGGTAGTTCGAGTCCTCGTGGTCGGGGGGCACGGTACGTTCGTCGCCGAAGAAGGCGTGGACCCCATTCCAGTCGAGGGCGTCCCGGTACTCCGTCGCGAGCAGCTCGTAGAGCGCCTTTGGGGTCGAGCCGCCGGCGAGCGCCACGGTGAAGCCCCCCTTCTCTCGTATGCTCTTCGCGGCCTCTTCCGCGAATGTCTCCGCGGCGCCCCGAGCGAGCCCTCGTGGGTTCTCGAAGACGTGGATGTTCGATCGGCTCAAAGGTCCAATAGCTCTACGGCTCTTCTCGAAGCAGACTCGTAGGTTTCGTCCCGGCCCGGGAACCTGAACTCCTCACCGAGCAGGGCGCCCCGGCCGAAAGAACCCAGATTGACCGTGCGTTCGCCCACGAACTCGTTGCCACGCATTACGCTAGAGCGAGCATCGGCATGCTTCTCGCGGCGCGAGATCTGGATCCGGAAGGTGAGCTCCTCGGAGAACAGACAGACCCGGTTCAGAGCGACGTCGGGTGGACCCGGGGCGAGCTCGACGGTCACGTCGCCGGAGGGGCCGGCGAGGTGGAACGCGCGGCCCTCTTCCGTGCGGCTAGCCGACTGCGGGCACCAGCCCAAAGCGTTGGAGAGCCAGCTCACGAAGAGCAGGGCCTGGCATTCGCCGACACGGCTGTGCAGGATCTCCGCGTGCCGGATCCTGGCTAGCTCCCCGGCGCGTTCCGGGGGAGCGAAGAGGTCCGCGACGAGCGAGCGCCAAGAAGAAAGGGCGGCCCACTGGAGATCCCCTACCGCCGGGACGCCGTCGTGCTTCAAAAGATCGGCCACGGCCCGCAAGGAGGCTTCGCAGTCCTCCGCAGCGCCCGAGTCTAGTACGAGGCGGTCCGCCAAAGCCGCCATGCCATCGCACTCCGGCGAGAGGGGCACCTCGCCGTTCGGGTACCAGAGAAAGACAGGGAGGTCGGGGATGAGGAGGGGTCCCGCGAGGCTTTCAAGGTGCCTGGCGGGCGGCCCTTCGACGTGGACTTTGACCTGCTCGGCGCAGACCTGGTTGCCGCTGGGCATCCCGCGTCTTAGACCGCAGAAGGCCGAGAGCCCAACCTCCAGGTTCGCCTCTTCTTCGTCGGGATCGGAGATGATGAGCACGACCTTGGAAGGGTAGCGCCCAGAGAGCTCGGAGACGAGGCGCGTGACGCCCGGTGCGGATTCCTCGTTCGTCACCACGATCAGGTTCAACACGCTCGCTCGCGCCCCAAGCGTGCCGTCCTCGTTCATCCGTAGCCGCGCTAACTCGCGCTCTATCTCGCCGGCGGACATCGCGCCGCCAAAAGGCGCCGAACGCGACTCCCCGATCACGTAAGATCCTCCCTCACGGCCGCCTCCAACCTCGCCCGTCGCGCGCCAGGAGGTCCACAGCCTCCTCCGGACCCCAGGTCCCTGCCGGGTAGAGCGAGACCTTCTCGCTCTCGACCCAGGCCCGCACCACCGGGTCCAGGATCTCCCACGCCCCCTCGGCCTCATCAGCCCGGATAAAGAGCGTCGGGTCGCCGAGCAAGAGGTCGAGGAGGAGGCGTTGGTAGGCGTCCGGGACCTCTTCGAGAAACGCCGTGCCGTAGAGGAGGTCCATGTTG
>DATDKT010000039.1:0-4118 GCA_036519775.1 Rubrobacteraceae bacterium | reverse complement strand
GATAAGGAAGGCCAAGGAGGCCTGCGAGGACATCGTCTCCTACGAGGAGGAGAAGATCTCTCGGGCTTGGGCCACCCTGGAAGGGGTGAGGCGGGTGCGCGCTTTCTTTGAGTTGCACGAGAGTGAAGGAGAAGAGGATACCGGCCCGCTCTATCGAGGCACACAGCAGGTCCTTGAGCCTGCCGACGTAGACAGGGCACAGATCTCCGATACGCCCCTACATCCTGGCGGCAGGGATTAGGGGCTTTATAGGAGACGGATACATACAACCCTACAGCGATCTTTGTGGGTATTGGTTGGACCGTGTAACCCCCTGAAGAGGGTGAAAGATCGGCGGCGGCTAGTGGTTCGGCTCCTCCTCGCTGGACCAGTAGAGGCCGCGAGGTTCTGAGGAGCCCCGGACTCCTTCGTTCAGTCCTGCAGAGACGCAAGAGGACGAAATTGATTGTGAGATTCTGAAGGTCGCCGCAGGGTTGCGACGGTCCCACGCTCCCGCCACCCGGAGAAAGGCTGTACTAGGGCGCTACTCCCTCATGCACGTAAGGATCGTCTTTAAAGCCTCACGGACCGGCGGGCTGATGAGAGAGTCACGAAGGGCACTGCATCAGTTTGAAGGGCATCTAAGGTGGCCTTGAAGGACGGCTACCATAACCTCTAGGGCAGTCCCCAAACACGTTAGGGTGAAGAGCTTGCACCTAGAGCTATGAGTCATGTTGCCTCCATACACCGAGTTGCCAAGAGCACGTTGACACGCGCGAGGGTGGCATCTAATGAGCAGCGAGTCCCGGTCCAAGGAATATCCCCGCTTGGAAGAGGACGCCGCAGGCTGCGCGGACAGTGGCGTAACCCCTGACCAAGGTGGAGTGTCTTAGGTAGTAACCTCGGCGGCCGCTTTCCCCAGATGGTGATGCCATCTGTCCTACTTGTCTTTCCCGACCGTCGGGAGTTTCTTCATAACGGTTCCTAATCCGTTCCTTCTAGGACCTTAACCTCGAGCGGCTACGATGAGAATATTGCACCAGCCTGGGGCCGGAGTGCGTCCCTCCAAACCGTTTCCGGCCCCTCTTCTGTGCTCATAGGACGTACAGACGGGGCGTAACGGTTGGCCGGGGTACAGCGTCGTATTGGTTACCCTCGGTGGCTCACTTTCTCTTTAGAGGGCCTTAACAGAACTCATCCATTACCGCCGCCGCCAGGGGCACATAGGGCGCCCCCGTTCACGTTCACGTCTACTCTGTCTCAAAGGGGCGCCCCATACCAAAGGCTCCCGGCTGGGTTTGTCTAGGGGTGATGTCGGGGATCGGTAACGACGAGTGTGCATAAAAGACTACCCGGCGGCGGAGGGGGGAAGTTGCCGCCGGGTGAGCCTAAGTATATCTAAGGCCTCTTTCTACGCGCCGCTGCCCTTTGCCGCTTACGCAGAGAGAAAGCAAGCCAATGCCAGAATGAACTTACCCGCTATAGGCCATGACGCCGATGCCAGTCTTCTATCGACTCGTCGGGATATCGGGGGAAGTGCCGCTCGCTATCGTCATCTTTGGGTATCTCGCACCAGGGAGCGGCAAAGTCCAGCATGATACGGACCTTCTCCGGCGGCTTCGGCAGCGGCGTGTCGATGGCAGAAGCGAAGGGGTGTATCAGTTCGGGCCAGCGTGGATCGTAGACCCAGAGTGCACTGCCACACCGACGACAGAAGTGCCTCCTCGCCGGGCTTACCTCTTCCTGCTCTGGGTTATCCGGATCTTTGATCCTGGCTTGGTAGACAGTGAGGTTCTCTTCCCCTTCTACCTTTAGTGAGGATGAGTCTCCACCAAGGTTGATCGCGTAACCGCCACTGCCTGCCGTCTTACGGCAGATGCTGCAGTAGCAGGCCATATAGGGATAGGGAGTGGCAGAGTCGACGCGGAATCGAACCACCCCGCAATGACAAGAGCCTTGAAGTTCCATAAGGGCTCCTTCTTCTGTGAGGAGGGTACCGTGACCCTCATTATAGATCTTCTCCTCGGCGACCCACCGATGCTCCTATGTCTGTCAAGGCCCCGAAAGGGAAGGAGTAAGGGTCCCGGCAGCCACGAAGACCCGGTACACTTCGCGAGCCAAGTAGCGCTTGAGGCACCGCAGGATCTCACGCTTGCTCTTGCCCTCCGCGGTGCGTTTCGCGACGTACTCGCGGGTGCGTTTGTCCCAGCTCATCCGCCCCAGTGCCAGCACGTGTAGGGCCCGGTTGGCTTCCCGGTTGCCTCCACGGTTAAGGCGGTGGCGGATCGTCTTGCCCGAAGAGGCCGGCACGGGAGCTACACCGCAAAGGCGGGCGAAGGACGCCTCGCTCTTGATCCTCTGGGGGTTGTCTCCTACGGCCACCAGAAGCGAGGCTGCCGTGTCAGTGCCCACACCCCGGAGCGAGGTCAGGGCAGGGACGGCTTCGGACACCAACCGTGCGATCTGCTCCTCCAGCTCGGCGATCTCCTCGGAAAGTCGCCGGTGGCGGCGGGCGACGGCCCTCATCGCCAGCTTAGTCGCGGCCCGCAGCTCTCCGGGGGAGCCACCCGGACGAAAGCGCGCGGCCGTGGCAACAAGCTTGGCCGTGGGAAGGCCACGCAGTTCCGCCTTGAGCTCTTCGGGCGCGGTGACGAGCAGCGCACGCAGCTGGTTGACGGCCTGGGTGCGCGCCTTAACCGCCGAGCGTCGCACTACGTGCAGGGCACGCACCATCTCCGCGGGTCCGTCTGCGGTCTTGGGCTCGCCGGTAGCGGTCTTCGCCTGTACCGCCCTCGCGGCGGCCTCGGCGTCGGCGGTGTCGTGCTTGCCGAACCTGCGCCTGTGCTGACGGTTCGGACGGTTCACCTCGACGACCTCCACGCCCCCGGCGCGCAAGAAGCGGGCAGGCCCCACGCCGAAGCTACCGCTTCCCTCCACCCCGACTCGATCCAGCACCCCGAAGCCTTCGGCCCAGGCGACGAGCTCCGCATAGCCGCCATCCGTGGCCGCCACAGTCTTGCTTCCGAGGTGCCTGCCAAGCCCGTCCAGGGCAACCGCGACGTGCACGTCGGCATGCGTGTCGACCCCCAGGACGACGAGCGCCTCGACATCGGTGGTGTGAACGGGTAATAAGTCCATCGCTTTCTCCTCTCGCTCAGGGAACCAGCTTCATTGCGCGCCGGTCGAGAGGCGACGGACAGGACTGCGAGGGGACCTGTGGTGTGCGGGCTCCTATGAGGTCACGTGCGACTCCGACCGGTGGTGCCGCGACGCCCGCCTGATCGGTCGACGGATCGGTGGAAAGGCACGAAGCCCTCTTTTTTTCGGGTCAGACCGGCCGGGCGAGACGTCGTGAGCACCATGATCGCAATACTCGCAATCTTCTATGAGGGCTATCGAGTGAGCCGTAGCGACGATCTACCCTCAATGAGGAGGGTGGTTGATGGTGAGTCTTAGGCTAGAGTGCGACGAAGGGATCATCCTATCCGGCAAGACCAGCGCCCCAGGCCAACCGTTGACGACGGTTTTGACGACAACCGAGCCGGTTTTTGCCGGATTTCGGCGACCTTAACTACTCCTGCGAACCCGAGAATTTGCTTTATTTGAGCAATTTCTTGAACGCCGCCGACACCCAGCGATATCCTCGTTACCTAACGGACAATCATGGTGTCTCCGATTCGAGTCTGGGTCTCGTCACCTCTGTTTTTAAAAATTTCTAGGGAAAATCCTCTACTCTACCGGAGCTACTACGCGAAGAGCGCTGCTTCTACCACAACCGCTACCACAACGGGCACTCACCTCAGGTCCCCCGAGAGGAAATCGTTGAGGCGAATGGCGGCCCGGCGGTGCATGGTGGGGGAGACGTGGGTGTAAGTGTCGGCGGTCTGCGAGGCCGAGAAAGACAGAGCCACACGTTTGGACAATCACATGCCCGGTAATAAAAAAGTGTAGGGAAAAGAGAGGGAAGGAGATTTAAAGTGCCCGAGCAGGATAAGTCCTTCTTCGATAGGCTCTTGAGCAGCGACGGTTACTCCGAAGAGGACAAGGTTCGTGAGTACATAAGCCACCGCATAAGAAACGGGGCAAACCTCAGGGAAGTGCTCCAAGAGGAGTATGTACTCCGCAACACCACTCAGAAC
>DATDKT010000038.1:0-12913 GCA_036519775.1 Rubrobacteraceae bacterium | reverse complement strand
TGGTCGTCATGCTCGTGGCGCTCGTCGCGGCCATAGTGCTGCAACGCCTGACGGCCCGCCTCCTCGCAGCCATAGGGCTGGACGAGATCGCCGGGCGGACCGGGGCTACGAACTCCCTCCAGCAACTCGGCTACGGAGGCGATCCCTCGGATCTCCTGGGCCTCGTCATCTTCTGGGGCGTCCTTGTGACGGGGGTGGCGGGCGCTTTGAGCATTCTGGGCCTCTCCTCCCTGGAGCAGACGATGGATCAGATCGTCACCCTCGCCGGAAGAGCGCTGGTAGCGTTCGTCATCCTGATCGCGGGTGTAACGGTCGCGGGCTGGTTGGCGGATCTGGTCGCCCGCAAGGCCGAGAGCGCGGGCCTGCGCGGCTCGAGCATCTTCAGGCGCGCCGTCTTCGCCACGGTCGTCGCCGTGACCGGCCTGGTGGCCGCCGGCCAGTTGGGCCTGGAGACCTCCTCTCTTGTCCTCCTGGCCGTGGTCCTGCTCGGCACCGTTGGCCTCGTCACCGCCCTCGCTCTGGGCCAGGGTCTCGTCCCCCTCTCGGGCAATATAGCCGCCGGCCGCTACGTCCAGGAGGATATAGAGGTGGGCGACGAGATCTCCGTGGACGGCGTCGAGGGTATAGTCGAGCAATTGGGCTACTCTGCCGTCATCCTTCGCTCTGAAGACGGCTACCTCTACCGCGTCCCCAACCGCTCCCTGCTGGAGGGCGTGGTCAGGAAGAGAGCTGAGTAAGCCGGCCAATCGGAGCGCGCCCGCAAACGTGGCTCTTTAGTTGCTGAGCAGGTCTCCCTTCGCCCGGGTCGTCGAGTTGGACGTCCAGCCGAACTTGTAGATGCCGGGGCTGGTGCCGGACGCGGTGCCGGTGTAGCGGTGGTAGATGACCTGCGCAACCCCACGCTACCGTACGATGACCCGTCAGGGTTGTAACGGGGTAACGGTAGTAGGCTTGGTGCAGGTGCGGCTGGCCGGTGAGGATGTTGGGGCCGCCCGAATCACCGCCGTATCCGATGATGGTCGCGTCGGTAACCCTCACGCCTTTTCTGATCCCCGAGGCGAGCCCGCTCAGGTGTGCCGACAAGTTCACGTACTTACCGTTGTCCGCCTTGATAGATACGAAGATGCCGTAGTCCTTGTGATTGTAGTTCCGTTCCGCGAAGGTCACCGTGCCGCGCCTGAAGGGTCAGAGAATTGTGTCCCCTTTGCCCAGCGGATAATTCACCGCGTACGTGTCGTTCGTGTAGACCCTGACGACGCACCTGCCCTATCCTAACGATCCATGCGTTTACTGGCCCCCGTAGTTGAGTATCCCGATCTGGGTCCAGCCGGTGTACGCGGCGGCCCAACGCTTGTTCGTGTACATGCCGTGCTGCGTCTGGAAGAAGAACGAGCTCGCCGGCAACCCAACACCAACCTCTCGCCGGATACTCCCTTACCGGTCAGTTTGGGCGGGCGCGGATTCCGCCCGACCTCGTTCTTCGTATCCAGTACAATTCCCCTTCTCCACCAGGCCTCGCGAGCCAAACGAGTCGCTCACGCTCGCTCGAGCTTGAACCGAATCGTCCGAAAGCAGCATTCCTCCCGACCGAAAGTATGATGTTCCGTCCGCGAAAATGCCCGGAGGCTCCGGATAGTGAAACCAGCAACGTTGCCCCTCCCGGAGCTGTGTAAGAATATATGTGCAATGAGCATATACAGTGAAAGTCTCGAGCGGAGGGTTGAAGACACCCTCTGTGGGGCAACAGTTAGAGAGCAGGCAGCCGAATAGGAGCGTGTGATGAAGAAGCCACCGACGGGCGATCCGGCGCACGACGTGCTCGGGTACGAGAAGAGGTCTCTTGATGCGATCTTCCGGCCCACGTCGGTCGCCGTGATCGGAGCGACCGACGAAGCCGGTAGCGTGGGGCGCACCATGATGCGAAACCTTATAAACAACCCGTTTGGGGGGACGGTCTACCCGGTCAACCCGAACCGGCCGAGCGTCTCGGGGATAAAAGCTTATCCGAGCGTCTCCGAGGTACCCGAGCCGGTGGACCTCGCGGTCATCGTCACACCCGCCCCGACCGTACCGGGCATCGTGCGCGAGTGCGCCGAGGCCGGCGTGCAGGGGACAATCGTCATCTCCGCCGGCTTCAAGGAGGCCGGCGAGGAGGGCGCCGAGCTCGAGCGGCAGGTTCTGGAGGAGGCGAGGCGCGGCAGGATCCGGGTCGTGGGCCCCAACTGCCTCGGGGTGATGAGCCCGAAGAGCGGCCTCAACGCCACCTTCGCCGCGGCCATGGCGAAGCCCGGCAACGTCGGATTTTTAAGCCAGAGCGGCGCCCTTTGCACCGCCATCCTCGACTGGAGCCTCAAGGAGAACGTCGGGTTCTCACACTTCGTCTCGGTCGGCTCGATGATCGACGTAGATTGGGGAGACTTGATCTACTACCTCGGCGACGACTCGAAGACGAAGAGCATCCTCATCTACATGGAGTCCATAGGCGACGCCCGCTCGTTCCTCTCGGCGGCGCGGGAGGTGGCGCTCACCAAACCGGTCATCGTCATAAAGGCCGGCCGTACTGAGGCCGCCGGCAAGGCCGCCGCCTCACACACCGGCTCTTTAGCCGGTAGCGACGAGGTAATAAATGCCGCCTTCCGGCGGAGCGGCGTCGTGCGGGTCGAGAGCATCTCAGACCTCTTCGACATGGCCGAGGTGCTGTCCAAGCAGCCCCGGCCCAAGGGACCGAAGCTCACCGTCATAACCAACGCCGGCGGCCCCGGCGTGCTCGCCACCGACGCCCTAGTCGCCGACGGCGGCGAGCTTGCCCAGCCCTCCCCGGAGACGGTGGAGAGCCTGGACAGCCTCTTGCCGGCCCACTGGAGCCACGGCAACCCTATAGACGTCCTCGGCGACGCTGGCCCCGAGCGATACGATAGGGCCCTGGAGGTCGCGGCCAAAGACGAAGGGAGCGACGGTCTGCTCGTCGTGCTCACCCCCCAGGACATGACCGACCCAACCGGCACCGCAAAGGGCCTCGAGCATCACGCCAAAACGCGCGGCAAGCCGGTGCTGGCGAGCTGGATGGGTGGCTACGCAGTTGAGGAGGGCGATAAGATCCTCAGCCAGGCCGGTATACCCACCTTCGGCTACCCGGACAACGCCGCCCGCATCTTCGACCATATGTGGCGTTACACCTACAACCTGCGCGCTACCTACGAGACCCCCGAGTTCGTCGAGGAGGACGGCATAGATCGAGAGCGGGCCCAGGAGATCATCGCGGATGCCCGCGACGAGGGCCGCACGCTCCTCAGCGAGTGGGAGGCAAAAGAGCTCCTCGCCGCCTACGGTATCCCGACCATCGAGACCCGTGTCGCCCACGACGCCGAAGAGGCCGTCCGTCACGCGGAGGCGTTCGGCTATCCCGTCGTCCTCAAGCTCTACTCCGAGACGATAACCCACAAGACCGACGTCGGCGGTGTCATGCTGGATCTGCAGGATGCGGAGGCCGTCCACGACGCTTATGCGAGCATAGAGGCTTCGGTCGCCGAGAAGGCCGGGGCCGGGCACTTCGACGGGGTCACGGTGCAATCGATGGTGAGCGCGGAGGGGTACGAGCTTATCGTCGGCAGCAGCATAGACCCGCAGTTTGGGCCCGTGTTGCTCTTCGGTTCGGGTGGCCAGCTCGTCGAAGTCTACAAGGACACCACCCTGGCCCTGCCGCCACTCACCACGACCCTGGCGCGCAGGATGATGGAGCGTACCCGCATCGTGGAGGCCCTCAAGGGCGTCAGGGGCCGGGCGCCAGTGGACCTGGTGAGTCTGGAGAAGCTGCTCGTGCGTTTCAGCCAGCTCGTTGTCGAGCAGCCCTTCGTGCGGGAGCTCGACATAAACCCGCTGCTCGCCTCCTCGGAGCGTCTAATCGCGCTGGACGCCCGCGTCGTTTTGCACGACCCCGAGATAAAAGAAGAGGAGCTACCGCGCACCGCCATCCGGCCCTACCCCAATCAGTACGTGAGCCCGGCTGAGACAAAGGACGGCACGCCCATAATCGTGCGTCCCATCCGTCCCGAGGACGAGCCGTTGATGGTCAGGTTCCACGAGTCTCTCTCCGAGCGCAGCGTCTACATGCGCTACTTCCACGCGATGAACCTCACCCGGAGGACCGCCCACGAGCGCCTGACGCGCATCTGCTTTATAGACTACGACCGCGAGATGGCGCTCGTCGCCGAGGGAACGAACCCCGAGACCGGCGAACCCGAGATCCTGGGTGTGAGTCGCCTTAGCAGGAACCATTCGGTCCTGGACGAGGCCGAGTTCTCCCTCCTGGTGAACGACGCCTACCAGCGCCAGGGCGTCGGGACCGTGCTACTCGAAAAGATCCTCCAGGTCGCCCGTGACGAAGGGCTGCACCGGTTGATCGCCGAGATACTCCCGGAGAACCGCGCCATGCAGCATCTGAGCCGGAAGTTCGGCTTCCACGTGCGCCACGACGTGAAGGGCGGTGTGATCAGGGCGGACCTGGACCTCTACCAGTTGGCGTAGACGCGGAGCCTCAGCCGGAGTTAAGCCCCGGGAACAGGAGGACCGGCGCGAGACACACTAGTGCTCCCAGAGCGACGCCCAAAGCCCGGCGCGCGACGGGGCGCGAAGGGCGGAGGCCCGACCAGGCCATGAGGCTCACCCCGAACGCGAACGGTCCGAGGAACACCAGAGACAAGACGAGCGAGACGCCGAGGACGTCCCAGGCCACAAAGAGGCTCATCCGGTAGGCCCGCCTCCCCTTTGCGCGTAGAACCTCGTCTCCGCGAGGGCGGCCCCTACGATGGCGGGCATCCCGAAGACTATGCCATACATCAGCCCGAGCCCCGGCCCGGCGATAAACAAAAACAGCGTGCGCTGCGAGGGGGTAGCGTCGAGCAGGATCATCACGCCCAGAAAAACCCCGCTCACGAAAGCGCCCGCGAAGAACGAGCCGCCTATAAAGAGGCCAACACTCAAAGAGCGTCCGGAAGGACCGCCGTACAGCAAAAGCCGCGCCAGAAACTCGCCGAGCGCCACGGTGGCTACCACGATCGTGAACAGCAGCAGAACCGATAAAGCGCCACCCCCGGCGCCCGAGAAGCCCAGGGTGATGCCTGCAAACGCGCTACCCCACAGAAGCGCCGCGCCGAGCACGGCGCCGAGAACGAACACTCCAAACCGGCGCAAAAGCCCTCCCGTCCGCTTAGGTTCCGCCCGCATGGTACAGCCTCGCGAGATAACTCGCGAGAGCACGCTACGTCCCGGACACCATTTCCTCCGAACTTTCGGGCTGCTCGACTATCCGGCCGTCGCGCATGCGAACGACGTAGTCCATTCGGGAGCCGACGCCGGGGTCGTGGGTTACTACGATGAAGGTCTGCCCATTCTCGCGGTTCAGCCGCAGCAAGAGGTCCAGGATTTCTTGCGAGGTGTCGGAGTCGAGGTTGCCGGTCGGCTCGTCGGCCCAGACTATCGCCGGCTCGCTCGCTAAAGCGCGGGCTATCGCTACCCTTTGCTGCTGGCCGCCAGAGAGCTGGCTAGGGCGGTGGTGCGCCCTGTCCGCGAGGTGGACCTGATCCAGTACCTCCAGAGCACGCTCGCGCGCTGCCCTCACGCCGGCGCGACTGACTAGCAGGGGTAGCTCGACGTTCTCCACGGCGGAGAGGACGGGCATGAGGTTGAAGCCCTGGAAGACGAAGCCCATGTGGCGGGCGCGGTACCCGGTGCGGCGGGCGTCGTTCATCGCGTGCAGGGGTTCGCCGGCGATAAAGATCTCACCGCGGTCCGCCTCGTCGAGGCCGGAGAGGACGTTCAAGAGCGTGGTCTTGCCGCACCCGGAGGGTCCCATCACGGCGACCAGAGAACCCTCCTCTATCCGCAGGCTCACATCCTCTAGGGCGTGTACGGTGATCTCCTCCGCCTCGTAGCTTTTGTACACGCTCCGCGCCTCGACCATGAGGGGACGCTCTCCACCAAGCGAGAGCTCTTCTTCGCCCCGGGCTTCTTCCCAGGCTTCGGGCAGATCCTCGGTCGAATCTTCGGGCTCTCCTACCTCCCGGCGGTAGAGAGCACGGCCGTCGAGTCCCAGGGCCTCGGCGTAGTTCCTCAGAAAGACCCGGGAGTCGAAGGCGCCGGGGACGCGGGCGTCGTTATCCTTCTCCAGACCTTCGAGGATACGCACCGGGATGCCCGTCCGCCGAGCGGCCTCCTCCAGAGAGAGCCCCTGCTTCCGGCGGGCGCTCTCTAGGGTGCCTCCGTTGCGGTCCTCCGGTCTCTCATCGTACGAGTCGTACGCGCTCATTACCCTCTTCTCTCTAGCCTTCGTACCGTAGGGCTTCGACGGGCGGTATCCGGGAGGCCCTCACGGCCGGAACGATGGTGAAAAGGAGCGACGCCACCCAAACGCCGGCGCCGATGACGATCATCTGCGACCACGGGAAGACGAACTGGGCATCCGGGTCTTCTATGACGACGCTGAACAGGTTATAGCCGCCCAGAGTACCGACGGACACGCCGAGCACGATACCTAGCAGCGCGACGAAGGAGCTCTCGACGATGAACTGCCAGCCGACCATGCTCTTCTTGAAGCCCAGGGCCCTCAGGGCTCCGATCTCGCGTCGCCGCTCGTGGACGGCGCGGGCGCTGATAACGGCCAGCCCCGCCACCCCGACCACGAGCCCGAACGCCAAAAAGGCTTGCACGATCTTGACGAACGTGTCCGTAAATCGCTGCCCCCGCCCCAGGAGATCGTCGAGCAAGAAGGTCTGCGCACCGCTGGCTGCAAACTCCTTTTTCAGGTCCCGGCTCACCGCCATCGTGTCGGCCCTCCCATCCACCCGCAAGAGGAAGGTCTCCTGCATCTGAAGGTTGGGGAGCTCTCCACGAGCCCCCTCGCCGACGATGACACCGTTGATCACACCCAAAGTGAATCCGCCGGGGTCTTTGACCCTACCGACAATTCTCTTTTCTACCTCCTCGCCGCTTATGGGGTCGCGCAGGCGGATCTTGTCCCCTGCCCCGAGCTCCGGGCGCGCTAGGAAGTCCCCCTCCCCATTGTACGGGAACGTCAGGATCGCGAGCTCAGGGTCTCCGGCCAGAGCCTCCCAAGCCTCCCGGTCCGTTTCGTACTCTGGGGAGCGGTCCTCGAGCACATCGGTCGTGCCGGAGAGGAACCCGTCCGGCGCGTACGTGACGTACTCTGCGACGTTCGCCCCGGGCGCCGCCGCACCTATCGGCGGTCCGAACTGCGTCGTGTAGTCCGCCGCCGCGTACTCGGGCAGCTCAACCCCACCAGCAACGAGCCTGTCGGAGTCTGTGATCTCCTCGCTCAACACCTCATTACCCTCCACCGTCTCGTCGAAGTCGTCCAGAGGCGCCACGGGACCGGACTGTACGGCGCCGTCGTAGCCGGAGAGCTGCTCGTCGCGCGTCTGGGTGGTGGCGGCCGTCTGGGTGCTGGAGAAGATGGAGCTTATGGTGACCATGTATAGGATCAGCGCGAACATCGCGAGCGTGAAGCCCGTGCGGGCGGGCCGCGAAGCCGGGTGGGCGACCGCCATCTTCAGGACAGGCGCTAAAGCCGGCACGAGGCGCATAAAGAAGCGCAGGACACCGTAGACGAGCCCGAGGTTGAATGCAGCCAGCAGGGTCGCCCCGAGCACCATCAAGACACCCTCGACGAAGAACATCGCCGGGCTCTCCTCGTTCGTCTGCGCCACCGCCTCGAAACGGTTGGCGAAGTACGCATACGCCAGAACCCCCGCCCCGACGACCGACCAGACGAGACGGACCGGCAAGAGTCTATGGAGGAGCAGGCCGAATCCGAACGCCGCCAGGATAGGTCCGAGGAGCATGAGGTAGCCGTCTTCGAGCGCGAAACCGACGGCGGCGAGGCCGGTGCCCAGGGCGAGCAGCAGGATCCGCAAAAAGAGCCAGAGCTGCCGCCGGTGTGGCTCCTTCTCCTCCGGCAGGTCGCGGATGGCGGCGACGACGCCCAAAGAGCCGATGCGGAGGCTGGTAAAGAAGACCGCGAGTAAGGTGACGAGGAACCCGGAGGAAGCGGCTACTACGAGCGAGGCCGGCTCGACATAGAACGGGATGGTCAGGTCGTCGTTGAACAGGTCCTCGAAGGACTCCGTCGCCCGGTTGAGACCCCACACCAGGCTGGCCGCGACACCGAGCCCGACGAGGGCGCCGATCAGAGAGGCGAGGAGGCTGTAGGCGTAGCCCTCGTAGACAAAGAGGCGCACGAGCCCAGCGCGCTTAAGGGCGACGGCCCGCAGGATGCCGAGCTCGCCCTTACGCTCCTCGGCGAGCATCGTGTAGATGTTGATGATCAGGAGTATCCCGGCGAGGATAGCGAAAGAGCTGATCATCAAGAAGATATCCCCGATCTGGAACCCTCCCCCCTCGAGTACGTCCTTCTTGGCCTCCGAAACCTGGAACCCCTCTTCGCCCGCCAGGATCTCCTCCACCGCCCCCGCCACCCTCTCGGAATCCTCCACGCCCGAGGCAACGTCCCCCTCATTGCTGACGAAGACCACGTTGATCTGCCCCGCACCCGCGCCGAAGAGCTCGCGTGCGTCCTCCTCGCCCACGAGCGCCGTCCCCTCGGCCCTCGAGAAGCGCGCCTCGTAGCCCGAGATCCCCTCCTCCGACACGACCGCCGCCACGGTAAACTCCTCCGGTCCTCCACGCCCCACGAGGCGTACCTTAGAGGCCTCCGCTAGCTCCAGCCCCTCCGCCAGGCCCTCAGAGACGTACAACTCGCCAGGTTCGGGCTCGGGGCGTGCGGCTACCCCCGGCGGCTCCTCTCCGAAGGACCCCAGCTCCTCCCAGTTGGTTCCGACGACGGTAATAGCTGGCGAGGCGACTACCGTAGCGCCCGCGTCGTCGAGGGACTCGGCGGGGACTTCGCCGGTCAAAGCGCCCAGGACTCCGTCCACGCCCGCGGGTCCTTCCCCGAGCCCCAGAGTGCCGGATACACGGTCTGTTACGCCGCTCGTAGGCTCCTCGTCGGCTCCGGTCAGGTCGCGGACGGCCTCCGACGTTATACCGTCTGCCACTGAGGCGTCGAAGAGAGGTGTGGGGCGCCGGTCGCTCGGGAGCCGTTGACCTGCCTGCCCCACGACCTCGTCGATCTCACCCAGAGTCTGGCGCGCCTCGTTCTCCTGAAAGCGCCCGGTGCTGTCGCCCAGGACCAGAGAGCCCGAGATGAGCGCCGTCCCGACCATCGAACCGACGACGACCAGGACCGTGTTCCACTTGCGGCGCGTCAGGTTTCGGAGCCCCATCCGCCTGAGCGCCGGCCGCCGCAGCATCGAAAAGAGAACGACCGCCGAGACGAGCAGCGCGACGGCGGCGAGTATAGGGGATGTGAGGTTCAGCTTCGCCTCCAGGGTGGCTCCAACGACAACTCAACAGATCTTACGCAACTCCCGCGCAAACGTTGCGAACGAGGACACGGTGTATGATGCTCATTGCACCGTGTTATAGGACTTCAAGGAGAGAATTTAGTGGGAATCGTAGCCTGGATCTTCTTCGGCCTCATCGCGGGCGTTGTCGCGAAACTGCTCATGCCGGGCAGGGACCCAGGTGGTTGTATCGTCACCATGCTACTCGGGGTCGCGGGCGCGTTCGTCGGGGGTTTCGTCTTCGAGCAGCTCACGGGACGGCCTCAGATGATGCGGTTTGACTTCGGCAGCTTACTCGTGGCGATAATCGGGGCGATAATAGTGCTCTTGGTCTACCGGCTGATAGTAGGCCGGAGGGCTTGAAGATCCTGGTAAACGCTAGAGCAGACACGGTGGGGAGCCTGCTCCGCCCACCCTGGTTGAAGACTGCCCGCGAACGCTACGCCGCGGACGGCCTCTCCGCCGTAGAGTTCAAGCGGCTCGAGGACGCGGCGGTTGACGAGGTCGTGAGGCTCCAGGAGGACGCGGGCCTGGAGGTGATCACCGATGGCGAGATGCGCCGCGTCTCTTTCCAGAGCCAGCTGGCCGAGGCGGTCGAGGGACTCGGCGAGCCATCCATCGACGCCTACCTCTGGGGCGACTGGAGCGGCACAGAAGGAGTTGGCGACAAACTTATAACCCGGCCGAAGTCTCTGGGCGTCACCGGCAAGCTCAGGCGCAGGAGACACCTCTCGGTCGAGGAGTTCGTCTATTTGAGAGCACGCACCACGAGGACGCCGAAGGTTACGCTGCCGAGCCCGAGCCTCTTCGCCAACTTCTGGTCGGAGGGCTCCACCGAAGCCTACGCGACCCTCGACGACTTCCTCTGGGACGTCGCGGAGATCCTGCGTGAGGAAGTAGACGAGCTCGTTCGGCTCGGGGCAACTTACGTGCAACTCGACGCCCCCCAGTATCCGCTGCTCCTCGAAGAGGAGACTCGCCGCTTCTACGAAGAGCGAGGCTGGGATCTGGACCACTGGCTCACTAGGGGTATCGAGCTCGACAACCACGTAATCGGGACCCACCCCGACATAACGTTCGGGTTTCACCTGTGCCGGGGCAACCAGGGGAGCCGTTGGCTCTCGTCCGGCTCCTACGAGGCGATTGCGCGCGAGATCTTCGGTGGTACAAACGCCGACCGCCTGCTCCTCGAATACGACGACGAGCGCTCGGGGACCTTCGAGCCCCTCCGCCACGTCCCCAAAGAGAAGACCGTCGTCCTCGGCCTCGTCACCACCAAAACCGGCAGAAAGCGCGAGACCGTCGAAGGGCTCGAAGCCCGCGTCCGGGAGGCCACAAAGTACGTACCGATAGAGAGGCTCGCCGTGAGCCCGCAATGCGGCTTCTCTACCTCGGTCGTGGGGAACGAGATCTCGCCCGAAGACGAAGTGCACAAGCTCCGCACGCTCGTCGAGACCGCCGAGAGGATCTGGGGCTAACGCTACCGGCCTCCGACGCCAAGACCAGAGTCTATCTGGCGGATGTGTCAAACCCCTGATCAGCTCCTCGAAATAAATCCTCGTCGAGTAGGGGTTCCGGTTTCCCAAGGTTAGGTATATAGTCGAATTGTAGCGTCTCGGATAGGGCGGTCCCTGCCAGGCTCTAGATATGAGGCTGAACTCACCATCCCCTACCGCTAACCACTCCCAACAACAGCCAGCGGTTCACGCCCTACCCCCCTCAACGGCCCCCTAATCGCAAACGACTCTCATTAACAAGATTAATAATTACTCTTGATTTTTATGGAAGAACGCTTAAAATAACGGCAAGCTGAGAGGGACGGAGGATGTAGATTTTGTCAGCGTTGATGGAGCGGCTGGGACTCGGGGGTCGCGAGATGACGTCTTCGGGTCACAGCAAGGACTTTGTCTTGAAGGTGGTTCAGCCGAGTTTGGTCGGGCTCATGGACGGGTCGGTCTCGACGCTGGCGCCGCTCTTTGCGACGGCGTTCGCGACCGGTGACACGCGGGTGACCTTTCTGGTGGGTCTGGCGGCGGCGGTTGGGGCGGCGATCAGCATGGGTTTCTCGGAGGGGCTCTCGGATGATGGTTCGCTCACGGGGCGGGGACACCCCTTCTTGCGCGGCGCGATCACGGGTGTTGCGACGTTCGTCGGCGGTATCCTGCACACGTTGCCGTTCCTCTTGCCGCAGGTCGGGTTGGCGCTATACGTAGCGTTCGGAGTGGTCGGCGTCGAGCTGCTCGCCATCTCCTTCATCCGCTACCGCTACTTCCGGATGAGCTTCCTCGTCTCTTCGCTACAGGTGATCCTGGGCGGGACGCTCGTCTTCGCCTCGGGCATTCTTATCGGCAGCGCGTAGAACCTAGCTCCGCGGGGCTCGTAGCGCTAGATGTCGTTACCCTCGGTGTCCTTGAAGGCTTCCAGCATACCAAATTCTCGGAACCTCGGGAACCATCAGCAAGCCGAGGAGGTAATGGAAACGTGCTCGGAGGAACCGGAGAGATTCTACAGAAGTCACTCACCCGGGTTGGGAGCCAGAATCCTTCGGGGCTATGGACTAACCTGGCGCGTACCACCCTCCCCACCCGCCGCGGTCGGGCATGCTGCGGACAGGAGGAGGCCGCTGTTCCCTGGGCTGCTCCTCCGGCTGCTCGCCCAAATCAATCGCAGGTTCCTCCTCCGGCTCGCCCACCCTTACCGTGAAGATAACCGTCCAGGGGTAGAAGGAGACTATCCCTCCCGGTTCTTCGAGCATAACCCCCCGCTCGTCCACGTTCCTGAGCAGCCCTATGGCTTTAGCCCTTGGGGCACCTTCGCGCGGGTACAAGGACACTTGCTGTCCGATCCAGGCTTCTAGCCTAGGGACTTCGGTCATGGCCTTCTCCTCTCCTCAGACCACCTACCCTATTTTGCCAGAAAAGCCGTCCCCTAGAGAGCTAGGGGGCGGGTTGCCTCTATTCACCTAGCTGCCTAGAAGAGGTCTTCCCGGCAACTGGGGGCTTGTCAATGTGCATTCGTAGCGCACAGTGGGGTAACCCCCTCGCCCTGCCTACCCGGTGGTTCTGTGGGGTTTACCCCGCTCTTCCTCGGGCGGACCACCGTGCTCCCGAAGTAGCTCCGCCGCTTTCTGGGGCGATGGCATCTCTAGCAACCAGTAGGAAACGTTCTTCTGTGCATCGTGAAGTTCGTACACGGGACCATCACTTCCCCATGTCCACGACCGGACACTCACGTTAAGGTCGCCATCATCCCCGATGGCTAGAGGCTCAGGGTAGATGCCTCCCACGTCCCAACTAGTGTCAGCTACCCCCTGTGCTTGTCTTTCTTTAACCACTAGTCACTTCCTTCCCCATACAGGTCGTAATGTCCTATAGAAAAGACAGAGCGGGAAAGAAAGCTGTGCTAAAGGATTGCTCCCCAGTCCACCGCAACTATGTAGCCATTATTACACATGATGCGTTCCTTCGCTCCGCAAGGGCACTAACTCTGCCCTGCTT
>DATDKT010000037.1:0-59627 GCA_036519775.1 Rubrobacteraceae bacterium | reverse complement strand
TGTCCCGCTATGACCTGTCCGAGCTCGCGGATCGCCTCGGGGAGGACGGCGCCGGTCTCTACGGCCTGCAGCAGGTTGCCGGCCTCGAGGCCGAGCTCCTCGCGGGAGTCCATGGTTACGAGGCCCGCGCGCTTCACGACGTCCCGGTCGATCTCGGTCTTGAAGAGGAAGTTCGACCCGGCGGCGTTGACGTGGGCGCCGGGCTTGAGCCATTCGCCCTGCAGAATCGGTTCTACGGACGAGGTGACCGTCACGACGATGTCCTGAGCGGCGGGCTCTTCGGGGGCGTGGGTGGTCTCTATCTCCAGTCCCAGCCGCTCGCTCATCTTCTCGGCGAACGCCTTGCGCGACTTCTCCGTACGGCTGTGGACGACAATGCGGCCGAGCTTCTTTACGGCCGCTATCGCCTCTAGCTGGCTCTCGGCCTGCCAGCCCGCGCCGTAGATGCCCAAAGTAGCTGCGTCCTCGCGGGCGAGATACTTCGTGGCGACGCCGCTCGCTGCGCCCGTGCGCAGCTGGCCCAGCTTGTCCGATTGCATGATGGAGAGGAGCTCGCCCGACTCGGGGTCGAAGAGCATCGTGTAGAAGCGGGCGCCGCTGCGGGCGACGGAGTAAGCCTTGAGGCCCAAAGCCCCGATCTCCGGCGCCCCCGCGAACATTACGTTCAGACCGCTTCCGGGCAGGGCGACGCGGCGGCGAGCGTGGTTCGTGGCGCGACCCTCGGCGTACTGGCGCAGTATCTCCTCGACGGCTTCCAGCGTCGAGCGCATGTCGAGGAGGCTCTCGACCTCCCCTTCGGTGAGAAAGAGGGTCATGCGGACCCCGATCGGACGATTCTGCCGCGCCTTTCTCTGCTTGCTACAATCCCGGTGACTATGCGGGTTCTGGTTATAGACAATTACGACTCCTTTACGTACAACCTAGTCCAGTACCTCGGGGAGCTCGGGGCCGAGGTGCTCGTCCGGCGCAACGACGAGATCTCGCCGGAGGAGATCCCCGCTCTCCACCCGGATAGGATAGTCGTCTCGCCCGGCCCCTGCACGCCGAACGAGGCTGGTGTCTCCCTGGAGGTGGTCGAGAAAGCCCCCACCGGGGTCCCCGTGCTCGGCGTCTGTCTCGGCCACCAGGCGATAGGGCAGGCGTACGGGGGGAAGGTCGTGCGGGCGAAAGAGCCCGTCCACGGCAAGACCGCGAAGATCCTGCACGACGGCGAGGGGGTGTACAGAGGGCTGCCTCAGGGCTTCGAGGCTACGCGCTACCACTCGCTCGTCATCGAGCCCGAGTCTGTGCCGGAGTCCCTGAGGGTGACCAGCCGGACGGAGGACGGCGTCATCATGGGCGTCCGCCACAAGGAGCTGCCGGTCGAGGGGGTCCAGTTTCACCCGGAGAGCGTCCTCACGGGGAGCGGCCGGGAGATGCTCAAGAACTTCCTGGAGTTCTAGACCCTTGCTCCGGGAGACCCTCAAAAAAGCGGCCGCGGGGGAGGCGCTCTCCGCTGGGGAGGCCGAGCGGGCGTTAGAGGAGATTATGGAAGGAGCCGCGAACCCGGCGGTGACGGCGGCGCTCCTGACCGCCTTGCGGGTGCGGGGCGAATCGGTCGGGGAGATCGTGGGCTTCGCCCGCGCCATGCGCCGCCTCGCCCAGAAGGTCGAGGCGCCCGAGGGCGTCGTAGACACCTGCGGCACCGGCGGCGATGCGAAGGGCACCATAAACATCTCGACGGCGGCGGCCTTCGTAGCTCGGGGGGCGGGGGTCACCATCGCCAAGCACGGCAACCGGGCCGCCACGAGCCAAGCGGGCTCAGCGGACGTTTTGGAGGCTTTAGGCGCCGAGATAGGGCTCGAACCCCGGGAGGTCGGCCGGTGCATAGAGGAGGTGGGCATAGGCTTTATGTTCGCCCGCAGCCACCACCCGGCGATGCGACACGTAGTCCCCGTGCGGGCCGAGCTGCCGTTCAGGACCGTTTTCAACCTGCTCGGGCCTCTGACCAATCCGGCCGGAGCCAAGCGCCAGCTCGTCGGCGTCTTCGGCGGAGACTACGTGCGGCCGGTGGTCGAGGCCCTGAAGGATCTCGGCGCCGAGAAGGCGCTCGTCGTGCACGGGGCGGACGGGCTGGATGAGATCACGGTGACCGGTCCCACCCTCGTGGCGGAGGTCTCGGACGGGAGCATCACGGAGTATAAGATTTCGCCGGAGCAGTTCGGATTCTCACGCCACGATCCCGGCGGCCTGCTGGGCGGCGACGCCCACCTGAACGCCCGCGTCCTCAAAGACGTGCTCTCCGGCGAGGAAGAGGGTGCCGCGCGGGACGTGATTCTGCTAAACGCCGGCGCCGCCGTCTACGTCTCCGGCAGGGCAAGGACCCTCGAAGAAGGCGTCCGCCTCGCCGGGGAATCTATAGAGAGCGGGGCCGCTACGGAAGCGCTCGAAAGCTTCGTTCGCGCAACCCGCCGCCTGGCGGGCGTCGGAGGCGCGGTGTGAGTCACCACCGTTCGACCGTTCTCGATGGGCTCGCCGCCGCCGCACTCGAGCGGGCCGAGGAGCTACGCGGCAGCACAGACCTAAACAGCCTCTACCAGGAGGCGCTCCTCTTCGAGAAGCGCGACTTCGCGGGGGCGCTTCGAAAGCCCGGACTCTCCGTGGTCTCCGAGATAAAGCGGGCCTCGCCGTCGGTCGGGTTTATAGGCGACGTGGATCCCGCCGGTTGGGGCGTCAGCTACCAGGCCGAGGGCGCCTCCTGCCTCTCCGTCCTTACAGAGCCCGAGCGCTTCAAAGGCTCGTTAGAGGATCTGGACGCCGCGCGAGAGGCCACCGCGCTACCAGTGGTCCGCAAAGACTTCACCGTGGACGAGGCGCAGATCCTGGAGGCCGGCACGCGCGCCGACGCCATCCTCCTCATCGCCGCCCTCTTCGAGGCGGGCGCTCTGGCCCGCTACATCTCTGTGGCCGTCGAGCTCGGTCTCACCCCGCTCGTCGAGGTCCACGACGAACGAGAGGCCGACCTCGCGCTCGAATCGGGCGCGCTAGTGATAGGCGTCAACAACCGAGACCTCAGGGACTTTACCGTGGACCTCGCCACTACCGAGAGGCTCGCCCCGCGTCTAGCGGGCGCCACGCTCGTCGCCGAGAGCGGTGTGAAGACGCCCGAGGACGCCCGACGTCTCCGTGAGGCCGGGGCCGACGCAGTGCTCGTGGGCGAGGCGGCGATGCGCGACCCGGCGCTAGTGGCAAAGCTCTCCGCGCTACCCTGACAGATGGGCTGGTTGCCTCAGGGTCTGATAGAAGAGAGCACCTGCGCTATGAGGGCGCCGGTCACCCGGCGGGCCTGCCTTACTCTACTACGGTTGTAACCAGGGTAGGCCCCGCCCCGCTGGGCGGTAGCCTGGAGGCGAATGGTCTCGCCAGCGCGGACTCGTGGCCGAAGGCGCTCGGCTTTCTCCGAGAATCTCTCGGGTAGCAGAAAACTTTCTCTCGCCAAAAGGGGAGTACAATCTCTCCACTGTGGTCAAGGTAAAGGTCTGTGGCATAACTAATCCCAAAGACGCGTGCCTCGCGGCCGGCAGTGGCGCGGACGCTATCGGGTTGGTCTTCGCCGAGAGCCCGCGCAACGTGAGCGTCGAGGACGCGCAGGAGATAGCGGCCGCGCTCCCGGGCGGCGTTCTGAAGGTCGGGGTGTTCGTGAATGAGGGGCCTGAGGAGGTGCTCCGGATAGCTCGCGAGGTCGGGTTGGATTACGCGCAGTTGCAAGGGGACGAAACTCCCGAGGCTGTAACCTTTTTGCGGGAAGGCGGCGTCAAAGTCATGAAAGCTCTGCGGGTACGGGACGAGGGTTCCCTTGCGGCGATGAAGAGCTACGGGGCGGACCTCGTTATGCTGGACGCGTGGAGCGAGAAGGCGCGGGGCGGGACGGGGGAGCGGTTCGACTGGGCTTTGGCGAAATCGCTCAAGGGGCGTGGTAACATCGTCGTCTCCGGGGGGTTAGGTCCCGAGAACGTGCGCGAGGCGATCTCGTTCTTCGAGCCATACGGGGTGGATGCTTCGAGCTCCCTCGAAGAGGCGCCCGGGAAGAAGAACGAGGAGCGGGTTCGGAGGTTCGTGAGTGCAGCAAAAGGATAGGACCGGATACTACTTCGGACCCTTCGGTGGTCGCTACGTGCCGGAGACGCTCATCCACGCCCTCGAAGAGCTGGAAGAAGCCTACGAGCGGTACAGGGACGACCCGGAGTTCGTGGAGGAGCTGAACTCTCTTGCCAAGGACTTTATCGGCCGTCCGACGCCGTTGATGTTCGCCGAGAGGCTTACGCGAAGGTGGGGCGGAGCGAACGTGTGGTTCAAGCGGGAGGACCTGGCGCACACAGGGGCGCACAAGATCAACAATACCCTGGGACAGATCTTGCTCGCCGACCGTATGGGCAAAGAACGCATCATCGCCGAGACCGGCGCGGGCCAGCACGGGGTTGCCACCGCGACCGTCGCCGCTCTCTACGGCAAGGAATGCGTCGTGTACATGGGCGAGGAGGACACCCGCCGCCAGAAGCTGAACGTCGTCAGGATGAAGCTCCTTGGGGCCAAGGTCGTGCCCGTTTCGAGCGGCTCGATGACGTTGAAGGACGCGGTGAACGAGGCGATAAGGGATTGGGTGGCGAACGTTGAGGACACCCACTACATCATCGGGAGCGTGGTAGGGCCTGCTCCGTATCCCAGGATCGTGCGCGACTTCCAGACGGTCATCGGCAAGGAGATAGAGCTTCAGGCCCGTGAGAGGTTCGGCCGTGAGCCGGATGCCATAGTCGCCTGCGTCGGCGCGGGCTCTAACGCCATCGGCGCCTTTCACCCGTTCCTGGGGAGGGAAGGCGTACAGTTGATCGGGGTAGAGGCCGCTGGGAGAGGGCTCTCTACCGGGGAGCACGGAGCGTCGCTGGCGGAGGGGCGTTTGGGAGTTCTGCACGGGGCTTTCAGCTACGTCCTGCAGACGGAGGAAGGTCAGATCCGGGAAGCACACTCGATCTCCGCGGGCCTCGACTACCCGTCCGTGGGCCCGGAGCACTCCTACCTCAAGGAGGAGGCGCTAGCCGGGTACGCGAGCGTGACCGACGAGGAGGCTTTAGCCGCGTTCGAGACCACCGCGCGCCTGGAGGGGATCATCCCGGCCCTGGAAACGGCACACGCTCTCTCCTACGCTGAACAGGTCGCGAAGGACCTCGGAGAGGGGAAGAACCTGGTGGTCAACCTCTCCGGCCGCGGAGACAAGGACGTCGAAGTCGTGGCGGACGCTTTAGGCATCGACGCTCACGAAGCGGAAGAGGTCTCGGGTGACGGGTAGCGAACGGCTGCAGGCGGCCTTTACGGAGGGCCGGGTGGGGCTCGTGCCGTACCTTACGGCCGGCTACCCGACCTTGGAGGGTGCGTACGAGGTGGGGGAGGGGTACGTCGAGGCGGGCGCGGACGTGGTGGAGATCGGGGTTCCCTTTTCGGACCCTCTAGCGGACGGACCGACCATCCAGGACACGACCACCCGCGCCTTGAGAAACGGAGCGGACCTCGCGTACTGTCTGGAGCTTGCCTCCCGTTTCGCGGATCGGGTGCCGGTGGTGCTCCTGATCTACTACAACGTCGTCCTCGCCCGGGGGATCGAAAGGTTCTTGGAGGATTCTGCCGGTGCGGGGGTATCGGGACTCGTAATCCCGGACCTTCCCGTGGGCGAAGCCCTGCATTTCAGGGAGATGGCCGCCGATGGGGGGGTGGCGATCTGCCCGCTCGCCGCGCCCACCACGGACGACGAGCGGCTAGACAAGATAGCCGAGGCGGCCTCGGGTTTCGTGTACTGCGTCTCCGTGGCGGGAGTGACGGGGGCGCGGGAGAGGCTGCCGCGGGGAGCGGTAGATCTCCTGCGGAGAGCACGGGCGAGGACCTCGGTGCCGGTCGTCCTGGGGTTCGGGATCTCCTCTGCCGAAACGGCGGTGGAGGCTGCAACGGAGGCGGACGGTCTCACAATAGGCAGCAAGCTTATGCAGCTCGCCGCTGAAGGGGGACCCGAGGGGGCCGCCCGCTGGCTACGCGAGGTGCGCGAAGCGCTAGATAGCGAGGCTCACGCGAGGGTGGGGAGCAGAGATTAGACACTGGCTAAGCAAGCGGAGGGAGTACTCGCCGGCCGGCGCCGACGCGGAGCCGGATACGGAGAGCGGCCTCGGCCAGATAAACGGCGTCTTCACCAAGTGCGAGGGGTGCGGACAGCCGATCTACGAGAAGGAACTCAAGGCTCGCTTCAACGTCTGCCCGTACTGCGAGTTCCACTACCCGCTCCCGGCCACCGAGCGCGTACGCCTCCTAGCCGACGCCGGAAGCTTTGCGGAGCGCGACGCCCGCATGACGGCCGGGGACCCCTTGGGCTTCGAGGATTACCAGAAGAAGCTCAAAAGAGCGCGCAAGAAGACCGGCCTCGACGACGCGGTGTTGAGTGGGACGGCGAGGATCGGGGGCTGCCCGGCTGCGCTCGTGGCGATGGACTTCCAGTTTATCGGGGGGTCCATGGGGAGCGTCGTGGGCGAGAGGGTAGCGCGTACTATGGAGTTCGCCTACGACGAGGAGCTGCCGCTCGTGATCGTCTCGTCCTCCGGGGGGGCGCGGATGTACGAGGGCGTCTATTCCCTCATGCAGATGGCGAAAACCAGCGTGGCTCTCTCGCGCTACGTGACCGGCTCCCAGCCCTACGTCTCCGTGCTGACCGACCCGACCTTCGGGGGGGTTACGGCTTCGTTCGCCACTGCCGCCGACGTCGTCATCGCCGAGCCCAAGGCGCGAATCGGCTTCGCGGGGAGAAGGGTCATCGAGAGCACGACCAAGGAGCGCCTGCCGGAGGACTTCCAGACGGCCGAGTTCCAAAAGGAGCACGGTCTCGTGGATCGCATCGTGCACCGTTTGGCCATGAAGAATGACCTCGAAAGATTTTTGGGGTTCCTCGCATGATCCTGGAGTTCGAGAAGCCGGTCAAGGAGCTAGAGGCGCGCATAGCCGAGCTACACAGGCTCGCAGGTTCGAACGAGGAGCTTCAGGACGAGATTTGGCGCCTCGAAGAGGCCCTCGACGTCGCCAAGAGGCGTATCTACTCGAACCTGACCCCCTACCAGCGGGTGCAGGTCGCCCGCCACTCCGAGCGCCCGGACTTCCGCTCTTACCGTGACGCCCTGACGGACGACTTCTACGAGCTCTCCGGCGATCGCTTGGGCGCGGACGACCCTGCAGTGCGCGGGGGCCTAGCGAAGATAGGGCAGCACCCGGTGGTACTCCTGGGTCACGACAAGGGTGACGACGTCGGGAGCCGGGTAAAGAGAAACTTCGGCATGGCTCACCCGGAGGGCTATCGCAAGGCCGGCAGGCTCTACTCTCTGGCGGAGAGGCTAATGATACCGCTCGTCGCCCTGGTAGACACGCCGGGGGCTTTCGCCGGGCGCGAGGCCGAAGAGCGGGGCCAGGCGTGGGCTATCTCCGCCGACCTCGTGACGCTCGCACGCGTTCCAGTACCGGTCGTGGCCGTGGTCATCGGGGAGGGTGGGTCGGGAGGGGCTCTGGCTATGTGCGTCGCCGACCACGTCGCGATGCTGGAGAACTCCTACCTCTCGGTGATAGCGCCCGAGGCGTGCGCCTCCATAATCTTTCGCGACCCCAATCGAGCCCCCGAGGCCGCCGAGGCGATGAAGCTGACCGCCGAAGACCTCCTGGCCCACGGGGTAATAGACGAGATCCTGCCAGAGCCCCTGGGCGGGGCGCACAACGAGCCTGCGACCATCGTGGAAGCCGTTGCTCGCGCCGTCGAGGGCGCCCTGCTCAGGCTATCAAAGCTCGGGCCGGAGTCGCTCGTCAAGAGCCGCTACGAACGCTACCGCAGGATAGGGGCGCACCTCGCCGAGGGAGAGATCGTCGGCGAGAGCGGCGTCGGGTTCACCGCCCGGTAGGGCCGTTTCTCCTAAACCCTGCGTCCCTAGCCGAAGAAGGTCGCGGCGGCGTTGTAGAGGTCGTCGGGGACGGTCTTGGTCTCCTCCGTCGCTTCTTCTAGGGGGACGGTTACGATCTCGCTGCCCCGTAGCGCGACCATCTGACCCCACTCTCCGTTCTTGACGGCCTCGGCTGCCCGGAGGCCGTAGCGGGTGGAGAGGATGCGGTCGTAGGCTGTGGGGGTGCCACCACGCTGGAGATGGCCCAGGACGACGTGACGGGTGTCTATCCCGGTCCTTTCCTTGATCTCTTCGGCCAGGGTCTCGCCGATGCCGCCGAGCTTAACGTGGCCGAACTCGTCGGTCTCGGCGCTCTGGGTTATGTAGTCTTCGCTGAGGGTTACGCCCTCGCTCACGGCGATTACACCCCACTTCTCGCCGCGCTCCGCTCGCTCTCTAAAGAGGTTCTCGATCTCATCCATGTTCGGTTCGACCTCGGGGATCAAGGTGATGTTTGATGCGCCGGCGACGCCTGCGCCCCAGGTGATCCAACCGGCGTGCCGGCCCATGATCTCGACGACCATAATCCTCTCGTGGCTCCTGGCCGTGGTCCTTATGCGGTCTATGGCCTCCGTGGCGATGGAGACGGCCGTGTCGTAGCCGAAGGTGGTGTCGGTGGCCGAGAGGTCGTTGTCGATGGTCTTGGGACAGCCGACGACCTGTATGCCGAAGTCGTCGTGGAGCCTCTTTGCGACCCCTAAAGTGTCGTCGCCACCGACGGCGACGAGGGCGTCTATGCCGAGCTCCTTCATGTTCTCGACTACCTTCTCGGCGTCACCTTCGTTCTTGTAGGGATTGGTGCGCGAGGAGAGGAGTATGGTGCCGCCCTCTTCGAGTATGTAGCGGACGTCGTCCGCGGTGAGGGGCTGCATGCTATCCTCTTCCTTTTGGAGAAGGCCGCGCCAGCCGCGGCGGACGCCCAGGACCTCGTAGCCGTAGTCGTTAACACACCTCATGGTCACAGCCCGGATCACACCGTTCAGTCCCGGTGCGTCCCCGCCGCCCGTGAGCATTCCTACCTTGTGCACCTCCGCCATGTTCTGCTCCTCCTTCTCTTGGTTCCACCTGAAAATTCAGTCTAGCAAACCCTTTTCGCTCCGGTTCTACTCGGTTTGCGTCGAAGGCAAGACCGTGCGCGGACGAATCGGGAGAAACGTCCCGATCAGATCGGGAGTTCGTCCGATGCGACGGGTACCTGTAGAAGCTACAGGTACCCGATCCAGACGCAGGCCGCTATCCGCGCGCGAGAGGCCGGCCTCGGCCGGGAAGAGCCGTAGCACGGGCTGAAGGGCGTCGAAAAATAACCTAGAATCCAGCACTATGGTACGCGTGCTCTTTGTTTGTATGGGGAACATCTGGAGCTTGATTCAAAAGCACACAGAGACAGAGCTGAGATTTCGCAGCCTGCTCACTGGCGGTGCACAAGAGGTACGCTTGGAGCGGTTGGCGACAGGATAGGATGTCAAGAACTCTAGAAGAAAGAGGGCGTGGCGAGGGCCACTCCGTCAGACGAGTACCGGTGGGGTACAAATGGTAGATTCCTTACCTATGGTACGCGTGTTGTTCATCTGCATGGGTAATATATGTCGTTCCCCGCTGGCTCAAGGCGTCTTCGAGAGCGTCTTGCGGCGCGAGGGGCTCGAAGGCGAGGTCTTCGTGGACTCCGCCGGGACTGGATCCTGGCACGCCGGTCATCCGCCGGACGAGCGGGCGCAGAGAAGCGCGAGCTCGCGGGGTCTGGACCTCAGCGCCCAGCGGGCACGACGGGTAACGCCCGACGACTGTCACACCTTTGACTACGTGCTGACCATGGACGAGGAGAACTACCGGACGGTTGCAGCCCTTTGCCGAGGGGGAGACACTGAGATCAGACCCTTCCTGGACTTCGCGCTGGAGCGTGCCGAGACCGAGGTGCCGGATCCCTACTACGGAGGATCTCAGGGCTTCGAGCACGTTATGAATCTTGTCGAGGAGGCGTCGAAGGGGCTTCTGGAGGAGATCAAGGAGAAGCACCTCGCGGATCATGGCTGAGCGCCTGATCTCCGACAACGTGGAGGCTGTACTAGGGACGAGGCTCGTACGCGCGCGACCGATGCGCGGGGGCTGCATCGGCGAGGTGTACGAAGCGGAGCTCTCAGACGGCTCGAAGGCGGTCGCGAAGGTAGACCGCGCCGGCGAGTCGCACCTGGAGCGCGAGGCGTACATGCTCCGCTACCTCGGCGAGAAGAGCGATCTCCCGGTCCCAGAGGTCTACCACTTCTCCGAGACGCTCTTGCTCATGGAGTTCGTGGAGGGCAGCGGAGACCTCTCCGGGGCGCAAGAGCACGCGGCGGAGCTGCTGGCCGTCCTGCACAACATAACCGCCGAAGCGTACGGTCACGAGCGTGACACCCTCGTCGGGAGCCTCTCCCAGCCAAACTCGTGGACGGGGTCCTGGATTAAGTTCTTCCGGGATCAGAGACTTCTCTACCTCGCTGGGATAGCTTACGAGGCGGGCAGGTTGCCGGCGGCCCTGCGCGACCGCGTCGAGGAGCTCGCCGGTAAGCTCGACGATTTGCTAGAAGAGCCGGAGCATCCTTCATTGATCCACGGCGACGTCTGGGGCGGGAACGTGCTGGCTAGAAGAGACAGGATCGTCGCCTTTCTCGACCCGGCGATCTACCACGCCGATCCCGAGATCGAGCTGGCTTTCATCGCTTTGTTCAACACCTTCGGCGAACGCTTCTTTGGCCGCTACGGGGAGCTGAGGGAGATACGACCCGGCTTCTTCGAGGAGCGGCGCCACCTGTACAACCTCTATCCGCTGCTCGTGCACGTCTACTTCTTCGGCGGGCACTACGTCGGCTCGATGGAGGCGACGCTCGGCCGGCTCGGGTTCTAGCTCCCTCTCTGCAATACTCTCTTTCCCAGAGAGAGAACGACCCTGTCTTCCAGGCCCGCAAGGATGAGGTCCGGGAGCTGCAGGTCCTGGGCGGCCGCTGCTCTGAGGCGTTCGCCGCCGTACGCCGCGGCGGCGGCGCATAGCGCGCCGAGGATGGCGCCCGAGTTTCTGTTGCGCCCCTCCGAGGCGAACAGGGTCGCGCCGACGAGGGCGCCGGAGAGGAGGCGTCCGAGGAGTGCGGGGGCCGAGGTGCGGCTCGGGACGAACGGTGTCTTGTCCCCGATCATCTCCCCGATCATGAGCATCGTTAACGTGGTAGAGACTTTCGGGGAGCCCAGAGCCGGGAGGTTAGGCGCCTTCAGGTTGCCGCGCCGGACGGCTCGACTCAGGAGAGCTGGGGCCGTCATCGAGCGGAGGCCGGCGATGGCCCCCAGGGCCAGGGTCTCGAAGGTCGCCGGGGAGACTTCGAATTCGACCCTCGTCTGACGCCTAAGCAAGGGCGCTCCAGACCTCGAGCTTGGTCTTGACGTGGCGGATCACCTCGTCGGTGAACTCGTGGGTGTGGATGTGTCCCCCGAGGTCCAGCGTCCGGTTCCCCTCCAGTACCGACTCGAAGGTCGCCTCGTAGATCGCACGTGAGACCTGGTCAGCCTCTTCTTCGCGGAAGAAGGTGAGGAGTGCCGCGCCCGCGAGGATCATCGCCATCGGGTTTGCGACGTCCTTCCCGTAGAGGCTTGGCGCCGTGCCGTGCGGAGCCTCGGCCATGACCGTGCACGGGTTGTGCTCCTCGTCTAGCTGGATCAGGAGCGACTCCGAACCGGCGATGGAGCCGAACATCTGCAAGACCATGTCGGACATGAGGTCGCCGTCGCGGTTGAGTGTGGGGATGACCATCGCCTCTCCATGTACGGTCAGGAGCAGGGCGTAGGTCGCGTCTATGAGCTGGGGGTTGTAGCGGACGTCCCTGTTCTTCTCGGCCGCCCGGTCCATCTCTTCTTTGAGCATGCCCTCGTAGACGGGGGAGACCGTCCACTTCGGCCCGCCGAAGACCTCCGCCCGCGTCCTACGAGCCTGGATAAAGGCGAACTCGGCGACGCCCCGGCACACTTTGCGCGAGATCTTCTCGGTCCGGTAGGCGACCTCTTCCATGCCTTCGCCCTCGCGCCACTCCTTTGCCCCGTAGGCGTCGTCGACCGCCATGCGGACGACGGAGATGGGGGCGTGGATGCCCGGTAGCGGGTTGACCCCCGGTATGCGCCGCCCCGTTCTGAGGATCACCGTCCCATCTATCCCCCTGCGCAAGATAGCGTTTGGGGAACCTACGTCGTCGGGGGCCTCGGGGGTAACGGTGGCCGCCTTGAGCCCGAACCCGGTCTCCTTCGTCGCCGCAGCCGCCTCGTGCACCACGTTGTTCTCGGTGGCCCTGCGGTTCTCCAGCGAGAGGTCGTACCTCTTGAACTCAAGGTTCAACCCGGTCACAGAAGGGTCCAGCACCCGCAAGGACTCCTCCAAGAGCTCCTGCCCGGTCTGGTCGCCCTCCATGACTATTATGGTTTTGCGCTCCACTCTCTCTCCTCAGAAACGCTCGTTGACGCACGTACTGAGACTAGTATACGACGGACTCCCGCGCGGAACCCCGCCTGAACGAGTGCTTACGTAAAGAGGTCTATGAGCTGTAGGTTCTCGAACTCGGCGGCGAGAGTGGGGGAGAGCTGGGCCCTGTTTCTGGTCTCGCCCATGCTGCCGGCGACCTCCAGGAATGCCTGCACGGTACCGGTGAGGGGAACGTCGCGCCGCCGGATGGCTACTATCGGGCGTTGTATCTCCGGGCTGTCCTCTACCTCTATTAGGGCGAGGTGCCCCGCTGCCACCGACCGCACTACCGCCGTCCTGGGCAGGAACGCTACCCCGAGGCGGTGCTCGACCATCCTCTTGGCCGCCTCGATGTTGTCTAGCTCTATGGCGCTAAACTCCCGGATGCCGGCGTTCCTGAAGAGGGATTGGGTGAGCTCGTAGTAGCTCGACGAGCTGTCGAACATGATCAACTGCTCCCTGCCGACCTCAGAGATCTCCGCCGCGCCCTTCTCCGTGAAGCGGTGCTGAGGATCTACAACCAATACGAGCTCGTCCTCGTAGAGCGCCATGCTCTCTACCTCCGGGTGGTCGATCTCCCGCGCCAGCCCGAGATGCACCTCCTCCTTTAAGACCATCTCCAAGATATCCTCGGAGTGCCCGGTCCTCACCGAGACCGCCACGCGCGGGTGCGCCGCCGTGAACCGCTCCAGAATGGCCGGCAGCGCGTAAGTGCTCACCCCCGGCGACGTCCCGAGAGCTAACCGTCCTCCCGAAGCACCCCTGAGCTCCCTCAAACGCTGCCTACCTTCCTCCAGGCTCGCCAGACACCGCTCCGCGTACGGCACGAACTCCTTACCCGCCTCCGTAAGCCGCATCCCTCGGCTCGTCCGAATGAAGAGCTGATCCCCGAGATCATCCTCCAAACCCTTGATCCGGGCCGTTAAGGTCGGCTGTGTCAGATACATCTCCTCGGCTGCCCGGCTCACATTCCCCAAACGCGCCACCGCCAGGAAACACTCCATCTGTCGGAATAGCATCCTCACCCTCCGATATAAAAATTCTCTATTACAGTAATTCAAGCAAACAATTGGACTAATAGCAAGGGCATTGCTACCCTTCTTTGCACGGTTGTTAACTAGCGGAAGGAGAACTTATGATACCGGTACAGTACAGAGACCCGGAGACTGAGGAGATTCTGGACCGCAAGTACGAGGCTGAGGCTCCTGCTATCGGTCAGAGGGTTATGCTCGACGGTGTGTGGGAGTGCGAGGTGCTTTACCGGTGGCGGTGCGTGCCGACCTGTTGCATAGCCTACGTGCGGCCGGTTCGGAGGCGGGTTCTCGCCGCGGCCTGAGCCTCAAGCGTCGAAGCCCGGGGCTTGCTAAAGTAGCTCTCGTTTTGAGTAGAGCTGCGCGTTAAGCAGCCTAAGAGCGAGAGGGAAGGAGCCTCACAGGTATGGCTCAGACGAGGCAATACGCAGAGGGGATCGAGTTCACGGCCCCGATCCCGGACGAGTTCGAAGACATCCTGACGGCCGAGGCCGTCGAGTTCGTAGCGAAGCTCTCCAGGGAGTTCCACGGGCGGGTCGAGGAGATCCTGCAAAGAAGGGCCGAGCGTCAGGAGCGCATAGATGCCGGCGAGATGCCAGACTTTCTGCCCGAAACAAGGGACGTCCGCGAGGGAGACTGGAAGATAGCGTCCATCCCCGACGACCTGCAGGACAGGCGCGTCGAGCTTACGGGTCCTCCGGACCGCAAGATGACGATAAACGCGCTCAACTCCGGCTCCGCCACGTGGATGGCTGACTTCGAGGACGCCAACTGCCCGACGTGGCACAACATGCTCGAAAGCCAGCAAAACCTGCGCGACGCCATAAACCGGACCATCACCTATGAGGACCCGGAGAGCGGCAAGCGCTACGAGCTCAACGAGGACCTCACCAGCCTGGCTACGATCATCGCCCGCCCGCGCGGCTGGCACCTCTTCGAGAAGCACATGCTCGTGGACGGCAAGCAGGTGCCCGCCGGCATCTTCGACTTCGGTCTCTACTTCTTCCACAACGTGAGGCCGCTACTCGAGGCGGGTTCCGGTCCGTACTTCTACCTGCCCAAGATGGAGAGCCACCTCGAGGCGCGGCTGTGGAACGACGTCTTCGTGATGGCGCAGGACGAGCTCGGTATACCGCAAGGGACCATAAAAGCGACGGTGCTCATCGAGACCATCACGGCTACGTTCGAGGAGAACGAGATCCTCTACGAGCTGCGGGATCACTCCTCGGGCCTTAACTGCGGCCGGTGGGACTACATCTTCAGCTACATAAAGAAGCTCCGCAACAAGGATATGCTCTTGCCCAATCGGGCCGAAGTGACGATGACGGTCCCGTTCATGCGGGCGTACACGCTGTACACGATCAAGACCTGCCACCGACGTGGCGCGCACGCGATAGGGGGGATGGCGGCCCAGATCCCGTCCCGTGACGACCCGGAGTGGACCGAGTTCGCCTACAACAAAGTGCATGAGGACAAGGAGCGCGAGGCGAAGGACGGGCACGACGGCACCTGGGTGGCCCACCCAGGCATGGTGCAGACCGCCAAAGAGGTCTTCGACGAGATCATGCCGCAATCGAACCAGATCGACAAGCAGCGCGATGACGTGGACCCCACCTCCGAGCAGCTCCTGGAGAAGCCGGAAGGCAACATCAACGAGGAGGGCTTCCGCAACAACGTCAGCGTCGGCGTCCAGTACCTGGCGGCGTGGCTCGCGGGCCGCGGGGCCGTCCCAATCTTCGGCCTCATGGAGGATACGGCCACCGCCGAGATCTCCCGCGCCCAGGTGTGGCAGTTGATCCACCACCCGAACGGCAAGTTCGACGACGGCACCGAGGTCACCGAGGAGCTGTTCAACAAGATCCTCGACGAGGAGCTCGATAAGATAAAGGAGCTCGTCGGCCCCGAACGCTGGGAGCAGGACGAGTTCGAGAAAGCCGCCGAACTCTTCGCTCGCATCTCCACCGACGACGACTTCGTCGAGTTCCTGACCTACCCCGGCTACGAGTACCTGGACTAGAGAGGCACGCATCCCGATCCTCCCCTACACCTCGACCGGCGGCACGGTCCGCCCACCGCCGGTCAGCGGCCCTGTGCCCGTCGGCGCGTGGCGACACCATTTGACACGTCCCGAGAGAATCTACACAATGGTTAGGTGCAAACTGCACGTATGTTTAGCTCGAACACAGCTTAGACATGCGAATTTTAGAGAAGGAGAGACGAAATGTTGAACGGCAACCAGGTTGCTGAGATAGAGCGGGAGTGGGATTCCCCACGGTGGCAGGAGATCACGCGCCCGTACTCAGCCGAGGACGTGGCCAGGCTCAGGGGCACGGTCAAGATCGAGCACACCCTGGCCCGGTTGAGCGCCGAGCGGCTCTGGGAGTTGATGCATGAGAGGCCCTTCGTCAGTGCTTTGGGCGCTCTCACGGGCAACCAGGCGGTGCAGCAGGTCAAGGCGGGGCTCGAAGCCATCTACATCAGCGGGTGGCAGGTCGCGGCGGATGCGAACCTCGCCGGCCAAATGTACCCAGACCAGAGCCTCTACCCGGCGAACAGCGTTCCGCATGTGGTCAAGAGGATCAACCAGGCCCTGCAGCGCGCCGACCAGATCGACCACTCCGAGAACAGGAACGGCACGCACTGGTTCGCCCCGATAGTCGCCGACGCAGAGGCGGGCTTCGGTGGGGCCCTGAACGTCTTCGAGCTTATGAAGGGCATGATCGAGGCGGGCGCCGCGGGCGTCCACTTTGAAGACCAGCTCGCGAGCGAGAAGAAGTGCGGTCACATGGGCGGCAAGGTGCTCCTGCCGACCGCGCAGGCGGTCAGGAACCTCATCTCCGCGCGGCTTGCGGCGGACGTGTTGGGCGTGCCGACGCTCATCGTCGCGAGGACCGACGCTGATGGTGCGGACCTCATAACGAGCGACGTGGACCCGACCGATGCGGAGTTCCTCACCGGCGAGCGGACGATGGAGGGCTTCTACAGGACCAGGGCTGGCCTAGATCAGGCGATAGCCCGCGGGCTCTCCTACGCGCCCTACGCCGACGTTGTCTGGTGCGAGACCTCCAAGCCGGACCTCGAGCAGGCGCGGCGGTTCGCCGAGGCGATCCACGAGAAGTTCCCGGGCAAGCTCCTTGCGTACAACTGCTCACCCTCCTTCAACTGGAAGCGCAACCTCTCGGATGAGGACATTGCTACCTTCCAGGAGCAGATCGGGGAGATGGGCTACAAGTTCCAGTTCATTACGCTTGCGGGCTTCCACGCGCTCAACTACGCTATGTTCGAGCTCGCCTACGACTACAAGGAGCGCGGCATGGCCGCCTACTCCGAGCTTCAGCAGCGCGAGTTCGACGCCGAGGAGCGTGGCTACACGGCTACCAAGCACCAGCGCGAGGTCGGCGCGGGCTACTTCGACGACGTCGCACAGGTGGTCGCCGGCGGCATGGCCTCGACCACGGCGCTCACCGGCTCGACCGAGGAGATGCAGTTCAACGACGCGGACGACGACCCGCGCACCGAGATCGCTGACGAGAAGGGCCAGCTGCTGAAGTAGCCATCAGTCCTCAACAGTCAGCAGTCAGCAAGGGGCCGGTTTTCCGGCCCCTTCTTTGTACCGGAGGGCGGCGGACCGGGGAGCTGGAAGGAGGCTATCCTCATGCGCATAGAGTGGGGCACGGGAGCTTTCTGGCAGGCCTCGTCCGCCCTTTTCGTAGGTGGGTTCGTGACCTTTGCCACGCTCTACTGCACCCAGCCCTTGATGCCTGTCTTTTCGGAGGAGTTCGGTGTCTCGCCGGCGGTGGCCAGCCTGTCTTTGTCGGTTACGACGGCGACGCTCGCCGTCTCTATGCTGGTAGCGGCGGCGCTCTCCGATTTGCGGGGGCGCAAGGCGATCATGTCCGCGTCGCTCTTTTGCTCCGCCTTTTTGGCCCTGCTGGTCGCGGCGAGCCCGAGCTTTCCTACGTTGCTGGGGCTCCGCGCGCTGCAAGGGGTGGTTCTCGCGGGGCTGCCCTCGATCGCCATGGCGTACGTCGGGGAGGAGTTTCACCCGGACGGCCTGGGGTCGGCGATGGGGCTGTACGTCGGCGGTACCGCCATCGGCGGGATGTCCGGGAGGATCTCGACGGGCGTACTCGCCGACACGTACTCCCCCCAGGTGGCGCTGGCCGCGATCGGGGCCATGGGCCTACTCGGCGCTGCGTGGTTCTCCTTCGGTCTTCCGGCATCGAAGGAGTTTCGTCCCCGGCCCTTCGCCGCCGGCAAGCTGCCACGCTCGTTTTTGCGGTACGCCAGAGACCCGGGGTTACTGTGCATCTTCGGCGTGGGGTTTTTGCTCATGGGGAGCTTCGTGGCTCTGTACAATTACGTCGGCTACCTTCTCGTCGCCCCGCCGTACGACCTGAGCCAGGCGGCCGTGGGTTCGATCTTCGTGGTCTACCTCGCGGGCACGGTGAGCTCCGCGTGGATGGGGAGGCTGTCGGACCGCTACGGTCGGCGGGGGGTGATCTCTTTGGGCGTCGCGATCATGCTACTCAGCGCCCTCCTCACCTTGAGCGGGAACCTGTACGCTGTCATTGTCGGGGTCGCCTTTTACACCTTCGGCTTCTTCGGGGCCCACTCCGTCGCCAGCGCGTGGGTCGGGCAGCGGGCCGTCGAGGACAAGGCCCAAGCCTCCACCTTGTACCTGCTCTTCTACTACGCGGGCTCCAGCATCGTGGGGTCCGTCGGGGGACTGTTCTGGACCCCTTACGGGTGGCAAGGGGTGATCTCCATGGTGGCGGTATTGCTGCTGGCCTCGCTCCTGCTAATGGGTATCCTGCCGCGGGCGGCCCCCTCACGAAGAGACGGCGAAGAGGGTCAGACCTGACGAAGACCCTCCTGGCCAAGTTTTCTCGTCTGCGATCCGAATTCGGTCGTACAATGCGAGCATGAGCTTGCCAGGGAGACAAAAACGTCTGCTACCGGACGGCGTCCCCCGCTATGTTTGACTCTACGACGACGGCGGCGTGTCCGCCGAACGCTACACCGCGGTGTTCACGGGGCTCTTTGACTTGAAGAGGCCCAGGGAGTACCCCTACCTCTGCATGGGTGAAGAACCGCTCGCTCCCTACAACAGCTACGCCCTGTGCCACGGCCGGCCGCCCTACGAGCGGATGGGGTATGAGATCTCCTTCGATGACCTCCCGAAGGACTGCCGGCGATTGGTTCTGGACCTCTATCGGGATCTATGGGGCCTGCAAGACGCTGAAGGAGCGGCTTGAGCGCCGGCGAGCTTTTCTCCGAACGGAGGATAACGGACCTCGACGCACTAATTAAGGGCCTGTCCCCGGAGGAGCGGGAGCTCGCCGGGCGCCTCTTCGACGTTATCCCCACCACCGGACGCCTGGTGGTGCCGGAGAAGATGCGCGGCTGGGTGGAGAAGACTTTGGGCTCCGTTCGTGCCGTACAGGAGCAGAGGATAGTGCGGGTCACCAACCGCGTGACCCTCGAAGGCGCTCTCTTCAACGAGCTGCGCGCCGCGCGTCCCATCGACGCCCACGGGGCCGCGCCGGACCTGCAGCGTGAAATCGAGAGCACTATAGGAGACCCTTTCTGCTCGCCCGAGGAGGGGACCCCTGCCGACGTCTTCGGCCGTGTCCGGGGTTCCTATTCGACTACGGCCTCGAACGTCGCCAAGTACGATGGCTTCCATGGCCTCGTCGTCTTTGACGACCACGATCCCCTCGCTTTTACCCCAGAGAAGGTCGACGACTACGTCTCCGTTGCCCTTGAGTGGCTGGAGAAGGCCAGGAAAGTTGACCCTGAAGCAAAGTACCCGTTCCTGATGTGGAACTGCCTCTGGCGGGCCGGTAGCTCCGTGGTCCACGGCCACACCCAGGTCACCGCCGCTCGTGGCGCTCATTACCCCAAGGTCGAGCACCTCCGCCGGGCATCCCTGGAGTACAGGAATGCCTACGGCTCGGACTACTTTTACGATCTTTACCGGATGCACAAATCTTTGGGGCTCGAGATCCCCGGTTCCTCGGAGGCTCACGGCTTCGTCAGCCTCACGCCGATCAAGGAAAAAGAGGTCGTGCTTGTCGGCCTGGACCTCGGGGAGCCTCTGCGCCGCCTTCTCACCGATGTCCTCTCGCGCTACACGCGGGACCTGGGCGTCTCTTCCTTCAACGTCGCCTTCTACATGCCGCCGACATCTCCCACCGAGGAGGACTGGTCCCGGTTCCCGGTCGTGATCCGGGTGGTAGACCGCGGCGACCCCGCGAACCGAACCTCGGATATAGGGGCGATGGAGCTCTACGCCGCCCCCGTGGTCTCCTCAGACCCCTTTCGGGTAGCCCCTATCTTGAGAGGATGACGAAGAGGTTCGTCTCTGGCAGAGTACCGGCCTGACTCCGAGAGGGAGGAGAACATGCGAGCAACCGGCTTCACCCATATCGCGTTTCCAAACTAGACACCAACCCAAGCTAAGGTGGCACGTTCTGCTGACCGACGGCGCGCGAGAGGTGCACTTCGAGCGGGCGGGCTAGAGTCCCGACAGTAGCGGTAGCGGATTATCGGCATGAGAGAATAGCTAGACAAGCTGGAGGCGAAGCTGAGTTAGCACGTGCTTGGAGCGGCTGGTTCGGCATCTTGATTATTCGCTGGGAGAGAGGGTGAGAGGAGTAGGGATTCCTGCTGAGTGGCTTTCAGCACAAGATCAACTTCTCTTCTGCGAAATGCTAGACTCCGGTGCAGGTTGATTTGGATAGGAGTCGCTCTCGGGTGAGCTCTACCTGCACATGGCAGAGGTCGCTGGTTCGAACCCAGCATCGCCCCTTGGATACGCCATCATCAACCCTTCCTATGCAACAACCGTTCACAGCAGTTACTACCGTCATCCTACCGCGTCAATGGAGCGTATTCTTCTCATTTGCTTCCTTGCCAAGTACGTTGTGCGAGGATTCGCGCCACCCTAGACTGCACGTGCTTCTGGTCGGGGCAGATTGCAGGGTACTCAAAAAGGGAGGCTCGTAGCGGCTGGTAGGGACGCCACGCTTAGGAGGCTCCAGCGAGCTTAACAAAGGCAGAGGGTTGCGCCTATCGTACCTGTCGGAAGCGGCCGGACAAGAATGGCCGGGAAAAGGGCTATGAACATCGTAGGGGTGGATGTCGGGGCCACGAAAATCGCGGCCGGGGTCGTTTCGTCGGAGGGCGAGGTCTTGAGGCGAGCCCGCTACCCTACGGCGAACTCTCACGGGGGCCTACTCGACGCCCTCACCCAGGCTATCTCGGAGGTAAGTCATGGTTTCGGGGTAGACGGGGTGTGTCTAGGGGTGCCGGGCCTGGTCCTAGCGCAGGAGAACAAGGTGGTCTTCTCTCCTAACCTGCCCGCGATCGAGGGCATCCCGCTCAAGGGCGAACTCGAACCCAGGATAGGGTTGCCGGTAACCGTCGAGAACGACAACAACGCCGCTGCGTGGGGCGAGTTCCGGTTCGGGGCGGGTAGCGAAGCAGAGAACCTGCTGTTCGTGGGTCTTGGCACCGGTATCGGTGGAGGCATCGTCATGCACGGACAACTTCTGCGTGGCGCGCTGGGAGCGGCAGGGGAGCTGGGGCACGTGACGGTCCAGGCCACCGGGCCCCGCTGCGCCTGCGGCAACCGCGGTTGCCTCGAGGCCTTCGCCTCCGGTACCGCTATAGGGCGCCGCGCCCGCGAGATCGCCGCTGAGCAGCCCGACTCGGGGCTCGGGCAGCTAGCCGCGGAGCGCGAGGTGTATGGCGAGGACGTCACGAATCTCGCCCGAGAGGGCGACGAGGCCGCTCTCTCCGTGCTGGAAGAGGCCGGGCGGTGGTTGGGGATCGGGCTCGTCGGGTTCGTCAACACCTTCAACCCTGAGGTCGTGGTCGTCGGTGGCGGAGTCATGGAGGCGGGTGAGCTCATCTTAAAAGCTGCCCGCAGGGAGGTGCACCTGCGCTCCCGCTCCCCGTCGCGAGAACTTATCGAGGTGAAGGAAGCAACCCTGGGTCCTGAGTCTGGTGTGATCGGGGCCGCAGCCCTCGCTCGGGGTTCCGCTCTGAGGAGTACGCACCGGCTCGTGAAGCCGCTGACTCACCAACCGTCCAGAGCAAGTGGGGGTCTCCGGTGAGGTCTGCCTCACCAACGACAGACGCAGAGGTGACGGAAGAGCCCGTTCGGCTGTTGCTCGTCGTCGACTCGCTAGACTTCGGAGGCGCCGCGTCGCTGGTACCCCCACGAGGACGTGACCCACGTTCGCTACGAAGACCTGCGCCGGAACACTGCCGGCGAGCTGCAGAGGATCGTTCTGGAATTGACCGGCAGGCGATTAGGTTCGGAGGAGGCAGCCGCGATAGCGGAAGAGTTCTCCTTTGAGCGCCAAGCCGGTCGGCGACCCGGCGAGGAGGACAAGAGAAGCTTCCTTCGCAAGGGCGTGGTCGGGGATTGGCGCAACCACTTCAGCCAAGAGGCTCGGGAAACCTTCGACCGGTACGCCGGAAGTGAGCTGATACTTCTGGGTTACGAGCGGGACAGGTCGTGGGTGAAATACAGGGGTCAAGATGGAGCAGCGGGATCTGACACCGATAGCTCTAGCTCTTAGTGCTCCAAAGCGCTAGGTTTTGAAGGAGTTGAAGGAGCCGGAGCAGGGTGACTGGGTTCTAACATTGGGCCGTCGTGCGGCTTAAGACCTAGCTGGACAGTTCTGCGGCCATGAGCATGAGACCGCCATCCACAACGAACGAGGTGCCGGTCGCGTAGGAGGCCTTCTCCGAGGCGAGGAAGACGACCCACGCGGCGACCTCGCGGGCGTGGCCGGGACGTCCAAGGGGCAGGTTTGGTCTCTCGATGGTGTGAGGGTCGGTGTCCTCGGCACCGGTCATGGGGGTAGAGATCTCGCCGGGAGCGATGGCGTTTACCCTGATGCCGTAGGGGGCGAGCTCCATGGCCATGACCTTTGTGAGCAGGCCCAGGCCGCCCTTCGAGGCGCAATAGGCCGAGGCGCCTATGCGAGGGATGTGTTCGTGGACGGAGGTAATGTTGATGATTCTGCCGCCGTTCCCAGCGTTTGCCATCCTCTTCGCCGCCTTTTGGGCGCACAGAAAAGCCCCGTCGAGATTCGTATCCAAGACCCTGCGCCACTCCTCGTAGGATAGCTCCAGAAAATCGCCCGTAGGGTCACCGGTACCGGCGTTGTTTACTAGAACATCCAAGCCGCCCAGAGCGTCAGCCAGCTCGTCTATAACGTCCGCGGCCTCTGGCAGGTCAGGATTGGTCAGGTCCAGCCGGCGTATCTCGCCCCGACGGCTCGCCTCCTCGACCGCCGCGTGCGTCTCCTTCGCTCCGGCCTCGTCCTCATGGTAGGTTATTCCCACGTCGTAGCCATTCTCTGCAAGCTCCTTAGCGGCCTCTTGGCCGATCCCTGAGTCTGAGGCCGTAACGATCGCGATGGGGCTCACGGTACCAACTCCCAAGCAGTTTCTATAATAAGGCGCCTCATGAAGCCCTCCTCAGGTTGATTTATGCTCTTGATGCGAAACGGCTTTTACCTAAAGTACCAGTCACAAAATACCAAACTTAACGAAATATTGTTCCGCGCCCTGCCGACCAACGGGGTCGCCTTCTTGGTCTCGGAAAGGTCCTCCTACGCTACAGGCGCCTCGTTCGTCGTGGACGGCGGGCTCACGCTTATAGCCGCGGAGCTTTCGAGTTAGTCAACCACCAGCACTCGGTTTCTTGCCGACCAGCCACCTCAAAACAACCTGTCGCCGGGGTTGCGGTCCAACTCGTGCAGCCCGTAGCCGAGTTCCTTGGCCGTGGCCTCGAAAAAGGTCCAGTTGCGGTGGGCGAAAGGCAGCCATTCTTTGTAGCGCTCGTAGCACTCCTCGGAATCCGTTGAATCTTCCCGGGCGAGATCCTGCATGTAGAGCTGTATCTCCAAGAAGCGCTCCAACCAGGGGTCCGAAGGTTCCTTGCCGCGCTCGAAGGCGGCCTCGAAGGTCTCGAAGGGGACGGGTTCCGGGGCCTCCTCCAGGCACTTGGAGAGAAAACGTTCGTCGATGTAGGAGGTCATCATATCGACCCCCGTGACGAGGGTCGGCAGCCAGGGGGACTGGCCCGCCGGGTGGTCTTTAGAGAGCCCCCAGCGCAAGGCACCGGCCACGCCCCCGATCATGCGAAAGGTGTAGGGCAGCGAGCGGTAGGGTCGCCGGCTGTGGTAATAGTAGAGGATGGGGTAGCGCTTGAGCCCCTCGTAGAGCTCCACAAGGGAGCGGTGAAGCCCCATGATGTGGGGATCTATATCTCGGGGCTCGCCGTCCGGGAAGTGCGGCGCCAAGATGCTCAAAGGCTCGGCTGTGTCTGAAGCCTGGTGGAGTAGGCCCGCGCCCAAAACGCCCAGCCGCTGCACGACCCCGTAGATGCCCACGATGTAGGAGACGGCGAGCGTCAAGATGCCGAAGCCTATGAGCGCCTCCGAGACAGTAAGGGTCTGGTAGAGACCGTCCGCTGGGGTAACGTCGCCGAAGCCTAAGGTGGAGATCGCGGTCCCGCTAACGTACAAGGCCTCGCCGAGGGAGGGCTCGAGGCCCGGGCTCGAAAAGTTGAAGCTCGCCGAGCTCATCCCCACGTAGTAGACGAAGGCGTAGCCCGTAAGCACGAGGGCTATCCAGACGGTTATGCTCACCGGAATCATGAGAGGCGCCGCCATCGAGAGACCCAGAGCCCGGAATTTGGGCGGCAAGGGGCGCGTGAGAAGGCGCATCGAGGCGAACAGACCCTTGTAGAGAGGGCTGCTCAGGAAACCGAAGCCATCCGGGTGGAGCACCGTAAAGAAGACGTCCACGATGCCGGTGAGTATCAACGAGACGCCAGCCGCGAGTAGGAGCACCTCCATGCGCGTGATTAAACCAGATCAAGTGCTAAAAACGAGGGTTCTCGGATAGCTCCGCCCACGTTTATTCGGCGTTGGTGGCGGGTATCCGATTTCGGACAGCGAGAGAAAGGACCTCCTTGAAACACGACGAGTTCATCGCTCGGGTAAGGGACCTTGCGGAGGTCCAGACGAACGAAGAGGCCGAGCGCGCTATCCGGGCGACCCTCGAAACTCTGAGAGAACGTCTCGCGGGCAACGAGCCGAACAACCTCGCCGACCAGCTTCCATCGGAGATCGCGGACCCTCTAAGAGGCGAGGGCGGCAGGGACAGCTTCTCGCTCGCGGAGTTCTACCGGCGCGTCGCCGATAAGGAAGGTGTCGAGGAACCCGAGGCCATCCGACACGCCCGGGCAGTCGCGACGGTCACGGAGGAGGCCGTAACCACAGGCGAGATGGGCCACGTTCGAGACCAGCTCAACCCAGAGTACACCGAACTCTTCGGGCAGCCGGGCGCGGGCGGCGCGTAACGCGGCCGCCTCGAGAGGAATTCACTCCTCCTCTTCCCTCTCCTCCAGCTCGGCCAGCACCGCACCACCGGGGACGCGGGCGCCCTCGTCGAAGGGGAGCGCGCGAACTGTGCCGGCGTAGGGAGCCGCCACCGACTGCTCCATCTTCATCGCCTCCAGGACCAGGAGCGTCTGGCCCTCCTCGACCTCGTCCCCCTCCCCCACCAGCACCTTCACCACCGTACCCGGCATCGGCGCCGTCAGGCTGGCCCGGTCCCCCGCCTCCGCCGCCCCTTCCACGTCCGGCGGCGCCGGCCTATTCAGCGCGTGCGCCGCCCCCTCGACAAAGACCTCCACGCTCCACCCGTCCGTCGCGAAGCCACCCTCCAGGACGTGCCCGTCTATCGTAGCCCGGATCTCCCCGTCCCCCACGGAGAGCACCTTCACCACCGACTCCTCACCGTCGAGGAGGAGTCCGAAGGCGCGCCCGCCGTGTCCGGGCACACGGCTGACCTCGATCTCGTGCTCCTCACCGTCCGCTCCCCGGTAGCGAAGGCGCGTCGCGCCCAGGAGTCGCCATGGACCCGCCCTGAAGGGGTCGCCGTTCCTACTCGCCCCGCTCTCTCCGGCGCTCGCCAACTCACCCGCCGCCGCGAGCAGCAGCGCCTCGCGCGGGGTAGGCTCCGGGGCGGACTCCTCCAGGAGACCGTGCTCTTCGAGGAACCCGGTCGTCGTCTCGCCCGCGGCGAAGGCCGGTTCCTCGACGATGCGCTCTAACAGGGGCAGGTTCGTCATAACGCCGAGTACCGCATAGTCCCCGAGCGCCCGGCGAAGCCTCAGTACGGCCGCCGCCCGGTCCGGGCCGAAGACGATGAGCTTCGCGAGCATTGGGTCGTAGTCCAGAGAGACCTTGTCGCCGGCCTCCACACCCGCGTCGTTGCGGATGCCGGGGCCGACGGAAGGCTTGAAGGCGTGGAGCCTGCCACCCGAGGGCAGGCCCGTGTACGGATCTTCGGCGTAGATGCGCACCTCTATGGCGGCGCCGCGCGGCGCCGCGACGTCCTCCTGCGCGAACGGCAGGCGCTCGCCGGCGGCTATCGCGAGCTGGAGGTGCACGAGGTCCAGCCCCATCGTGAGCTCCGTAACTGGGTGCTCGACCTGCAGGCGGGCGTTCATCTCCAGGAAGTAAAACTCCTCGCCTTCAATGAGGAACTCGACCGTGCCGGCGTTGACGTAGCCGGCTTCGTGTGCCAGGCGTACCGCGGCGTTGCCCATCTTCTCCCGCAAGTCTTCAGAGAGGGCAGGCGAGGGGGCCTCCTCGACTATCTTCTGGTGGCGGCGCTGGATCGAGCACTCCCGCTCGTATAGATGCACGACGTTCCCTTGCCTATCGGCGACGATCTGAACCTCGACGTGCCTGGGGTTCTCGACGAGCTTCTCCAGGAACACCGACCCCTCCCCGAACGAAGCCTCCGCCTCCCGCTTCGCGCCCCGCACGGCCTCGCCGAAATCCTCCGGCTGCCATACCGGGCGCATCCCCCGCCCGCCACCCCCGGCGCTCGCCTTGACCAGAACCGGGAAACCGATGCTCTCGGCCTCCTCCCGGAGGCGCTCCTCGCTCTCGTCCTCCTCGCTCGCGTAGCCGGGAACGGTCGGCACCTCGGCCTCGCGCGCGAGCTCCTTCGCCCACACCTTGTCTCCCACCCGCTCCATCACCTGCGCCGGCGGTCCGACCCAGACGAGCCCTGCCTCCTCGACCGCCCGCGCGAAGTTCGCGTTCTCCGAGAGAAAGCCGTACCCTGGGTGGACCGCCTCGGCACCGCTCTCCTTCGCCACGGCGACGATCTTCTCGATGTTCAAGTAGCTCTCCGCCGCGGAGGCAGGTCCTAGCGGCCACGCCTCGTCGGACAGACGAACGTGCATCGCGTTCTCGTCCGCCTCCGAGTAGACGGCCACGGAGGTTATGCCGAGCTCGCGACAAGCCCGGATCACACGCACCGCCACCTCCCCACGGTTGGCGACGAGCAGCTTCCCAAACGGGGGGGCGCCGAAGGACGCTCCGCGCAGGCTCACGACTCTCTCCACGTGGGCTCGCGTTTCTCCAGGAAAGCCCCCAAGCCCTCCTGACCCTCCTCCCCCGTGCGGAGTTCCGCGATGCGCCGAGCCATGATCTCCGTAGCCTCGCCGGGCGCCGCGTCCCTAAGCGCGCGTAGAAGGGCCTTCGTCGCGGCTAATGCGCCGGGCCCACCCGCGAGTAGCCCCTCGACCTTCTCCCGAACCGCCGCGTCGAGATCCCCTTCGGAGACCACCTCGTGAACGAGCCCTACCGCCTGCGCCCTCTGCACGTCGAAGCGCTCGCCGGTCAGAAACAGCGCCCGTGTGTGGGAAGGGCCGATCTTGCGAAGCACGAACGGGGCAATCGTCGCCGGCGAGATACCGAGCCTGACCTCCGAGAAAGCGAAGATGGTCCCATCCTCGGCCACCGCCACGTCGGACGCCGCCACGAGCCCTACCCCCCCGCCGATGGCCGCCCCCCTGACCCGCGCCACGACCGGCTTCGGGCACTCCTCCACCGCCCGGAACATCGCCGCCAGCTCCCGCGCATCTTCCATGTTCTCCTCGTAGGAGAAGTAGGCCGTGTCCCGCATGTACCCGACATCCGCCCCCGCGCAGAAGAAATCTCCCTCGCCCGTGAGCACGACCACCCGCACGCCATCGTCTCCTGCCAGCTCCTCCATGCAGCGCGTAAGCTCGCCGGTGAGCCCGGCGTTCAGAGCGTTGCGGGCGTCGGGGCGGGCGAGCGAGACCGTAACGACCTCGTTCCCGCGCCCCACGCTCAGGTGTTCGTAGTTGCTCATCCTCACATCCTGAAGACGCCAAAGTGCGTCTCCTCGGCCGGTGTGTTGGCCACCGCCGAGAGGCCAAGACCCAAGACCATCCTCGTGTCGACCGGGTCTATGACGCCGTCGTCCCAGAGCCTGGCGGTCGAGTGGTAGGGGTTGCCCTCCTCCTCGTACTTCTCGAGGATGGGTTCCTTGAACTCCTCGCGCTCCTCGTCGGTCATCTCCTCACCCTCGCGCTGCCGGCTCTCCTCCTGCACGGTGAGCAGGACGTTCGCCGCCTGCGGCCCGCCCATCACGCTTATCCTCGCGTTCGGCCACACAAAAAGGAGCCTGGGCGAGTAGGCCCGGCCGCACATCGCGTAGTTGCCGGCCCCGAAGGAGCCGCCGATGATCACGGTGAACTTCGGGACGTTCGCGTTGGCGACGGCCATGACCATCTTGGCCCCGTTTTTGGCTATGCCCTCGTTCTCGTACTCCCTGCCGACCATAAAGCCGGTAATGTTCTGCAAAAAGACGAGCGGCACACCGCGCGAGGAGCAGAGCTCGATAAAGTGCGTTCCCTTTAAGGCGCTCTCGGAGAAGAGGATACCGTTGTTGGCAAGGATGCCCACCGGGTTGCCCATGATGCGGGCAAAGCCGCAGACCAGTGTCTCGCCGTAGAGCGGCTTGAACTCGTGCATCCGGCTCCCGTCAACGATTCGGGCTATGATCTCGCGCACGTCGTAGGTCTGGCGGGGGTCCTGCGGCACGATGCCGTAGATCTCCTCCGGGTCGTAGAGGGGCTCCTCGGGCTCTTCGAGCGTCCAGGGCGTCCTCTTCTCCCCGTTCAGGTTCGCTATTATCTGCCGTACTATGGCAGCGGCGTGCTCGTCGTTCTCGGCGAGGTGATCGGCCACACCCGAGGTGCGGGCGTGCACGTCGGCTCCACCCAACTCCTCCGCGCTCACCTCCTCGCCGGTCGCGGCCTTTACGAGGGGAGGACCACCTAGAAAGATCGTGCCCTCCTCCTTGACGATAACCACCTCGTCGCTCATCGCCGGCACGTACGCCCCACCCGCCGTGCAGGAGCCCATCACGGCGGCCACCTGCGGAATGCTCTTGGCTGACATCTGTGCCTGATTGTAGAAGATGCGCCCGAAGTGCCCCTTGTCCGGGAAAACATCGTCCTGCAGGGGCAGGTAAGCCCCGCCGGAGTCGACCAGATACACGCACGGCAGGTGGTTCTGCTCGGCGATCTCCTGGGCGCGCAGGTGCTTTTTGACCGTCATCGGGTAGTAGGTTCCGCCCTTGACCGTCGCGTCGTTCGCTACGATCACGACCTCCCGGCCCGAGACGCGCCCGATGCCGGTGATTATGCCCGCCGCCGGCACCTCCCCGTCGTACATCCCGAAGGCCGCCAGAGGCGAGAGCTCCAAAAACGCCGTGTTCGTGTCTAGGAGGCGATCTATGCGGTCCCGGACCGGCAGCTTGCCGCGCTCCTCGTGCCTCGCTTTAGCCTTCTCGCCGCCGCCGCGCCGGGCTTCTTGCGTCCTCTCGCGCAGCTCCTCCAGGAGCCCCTTGTAGGCCTCAGCGTTCTCTTTGAAATCTTCGCTCTCCGGGTCGACGAGGGTGCGGAGCTTGCTCAACTTTTTGCTCCTTCTTCTTGCTCGCGGAGGACGTTGCGCTTGATCTTGCCGGTCGCGGTCGTCGGCAGCTCTTCGACGAACTCGACCTCGCGCGGGTACTCGTGCTTGCCCAATCGGTCCTTGACGAGGTCCTGAAGCTCCCCAACAAGGTCCTCGCTCTCTTTCTGTCCCTCCTGCAGGACGACGAAGGCCTTGACCACCTGGCCCCGCTCCTCGTCCGGCTTCCCGACAGCCGCCACCATGAGGACGTCATCGTGCCTCGTCAGAGTGTCCTCGATCTCCGCGGGGCCTATCCGGTAGCCGGCGGAGATTATGAGGTCGTCGTCCCTGCCGGTAAAGCGAAAATACCCTTCCTCGTCCACGGACGCAAGGTCCCCGGTCTTCAGCCAGTCCCCAACGAACGTCTCCTCCGTCGCCTCTTCGTTGTTCCAATACCCGAGCATCATCACTGGGTCGGGCCTCTTGACAGCGATCTCGCCCCTCTCGCTCGGGGGAAGCTCGTTCCCCTCCTCGTCGATGACGGCGACGCGGTGGCCGGGGACCGGGCGACCCATCGAGCCCGGCCTCGCGGGCATGATGGCGTTGCAGTTGGAGAGGATTAGGTTGCACTCTGTCTGGCCGTAGAACTCGTTGATGGTGATACCTAGCTCCTCCCTGGCCCATTCGAACGTCGCTTCCTCCAGGGGCTCGCCGCCGCACGCGACCGTCGCAAGGTCAAGCTCCCACCGCTCCTGGGGGTTCTCGATGCCGCGCATCATCCTGAGCACCGTGGGCGGGAAGAAAACGTTGCGGACACCCCACCGCTCCATCAGGTCGAAGGCCTCTTCGGGGTCGAAGCCGGCCATAGCGGAGGAGACGACGGGGAGCCCCCAATGGAGCGCCGGCATCAGGACGTCGAAGAGGCCCCCGATCCAGGCCCAGTCCGCCGGCGTCCAGAAGAGGTCGCCGATCCGGGGCGCCAGGTCGTGCGGCAGGGCGACGCCCGGCAGGTGCCCGAGCAGTATCCCGTGGCCGTGCAGGGCGCCCTTCGGCGAGCCGGTCGTTCCCGAAGTATAGATTATGATCGCTGGGTCGTCGGGAGCCGTCCTCTCCGGCTCGAAGGAGGACGAAGCCCCCTTGATCAAGCCTTCCAAGCTCTCCGCCTCGGCCCCCTCGCCGTCGGCCAGGACGACGTGCTCAAGATCGGGGAGTTCGTCGCGCAAGGTCGCTGCGACCTCGTGGTGCCCGGCGCCGGTCACGATCACCTTCGCCCCGCTGTCCTCCAGCCTGAAGCGCAACGCCTCCTCCCCGAAGAGCGCGAAGAGCGGGACGGCGACGGCGCCGAGCTTGTAGGTGGCGGCGTGGACTATAGGGAGCTCGGGCGACTGCGTGAGCAGTATGGCGACCCGATCACCGCGCTCGATCCCCAGGCCTCTCAGGGCGTTAGCGAGGCGGTCCGAGGCGCGCTTGAGCTCGAAAAAGGTCCACTTCTCCGCCGTGCCGCTCCCGTGGTCGTGGATGATAGCCAGCTTGCCCTTATCCTTGGCGTGGCGATCACAGACGTCCACCCCGATGTTGTAGCTCGCGGGCAAGTCCCAGGAGAACCGCTCGTAGAGCGCTTCGTAGTCGAGGTTCCTGGGCATTCGGGTCACCAGTGACTGCCAAAAGTCCACCCGGATAAATCCTTTCCCCTGTTTCCGTGGCGCGCCTTGAGCTACGTCCTTCTGCGCGCCTACGGCCTTCGAAGGGCATGGTATCTACCGTCCCCCGCACGCGCTACCCGCACGGACCTCACACCCTCCGGTACTCGAACGGTCGACGACCCTCTTCGGGCTAAGGTACTCCCCCGGCTCCTCCATAGGCATCTCTAAAGAGTGGGCGCAGGTCCTCCAGCCGCTCGTAGATCCACCACAGGTAGTTGCGCGTGCCTTCCTCACGCAAGGGGTGCAGATCCGCGTGCTTGGGGTCGTCGAGAAAGGCCTGAAACGACTCCTCGGAGGGCCACTCGACGAGGACCATTGCCGTGCGCGGCTCGATATCTGACGCTCCCTCCTGGATCCCGTTCAGCCGGCCCAAAGCCACGACCCGCCCGCCATGCTTGCCCACGGCCTCGGCCGATCTGCGCGAGTACTGCCGGTAGGAATCGTTGCCGGCCAGGTCAAACAGGTTGAGGGCGTACAGCGCCACCCTTATTGTGCCGCCATATTCGTCTTCGCCGTCTCGGGGCTCTCCTGAACGAGGCTGCGGGCGATGATCTGGCGGTTAATCTCGCTGGTCCCCTCGCCGATCTCGTTTATCTTCACCTGCCGCCAGTAGCGCGCTACGGCGCTCGTCTCCATGAACCCCTCGCCACCATGGATCTGGACCGCCTGATCCGCCGCCCTCTTTGCCGTCTCCGAGGCAAAGACCTTCGCCATGCTAGCCTCGCGCCCAAAAGGACGCCCCCGGTCCTTCAGCCACGCTGCCTTCAGGACTGTGTTGCGGGCGAGCTCTATCTCCATCGCCATGTCCGCGAGCTTGAACTGTATCGCCTGAAACTCGGCTATGGCCTTCCCGAACTGTCGCCGCTCCTTGGCCCGCTGAAGCGCCTCGTCGAGGCACGCTTGCGCCAGCCCGACCGAGAGCGAGGCGACCGCGACCCTTCCCGCATCGAGGGTCTCGAGGAACTGCACAAAGCCGCGTCCGCGCTCGCCGAGCAGGTTCTCCTCCGGTACCCGGCAGTCCTCGAAGTACAAGGGGCGCTGATCGGAGGCGCGCCAGCCGGTCTTCTCGTAGCCGGGTCCTCGGGTGTAGCCAGGCGTCTCTTGCGGGAGGATAAGCGCGCTAAGCTCCGGCCGGCCGTTCTCGCGCGTGCCGGTCCTGGCGATAGCCGTCACACCGGCGGTGATGTCCGTGCCGGAGTTGGTGATCCATTTTTTGGAGCCGTTTATGACCCACTCGCCGCTCACGAGCTCGGCCGTCGTCCGGGTGCCGCCGGCGTCGGTGCCGGCCTCCTCCTCGGTTAGCCCGAAGGCCCAGAGACGCTCGCCGGTGGCGCATTGGGAGAGGGATTTCTCTTTCTGCTCCCGTGTGCCGTAGGTAGCCAGGGGTGAGCAGCCCAAAGAGATGTGAGCCTCCATCGTGATGCCGACCGAGGTGTCGGCGCGGCTGATCTCCTCCAGGGCTAGGTTGTAGGCGACGAAGTCGCCCCCCGATCCGCCGTACTCCGCCGGTAGCGTCAGACCCATGAAGCCGAGGCGGGCCATCTCGGCGACGATGTCGTAGGGGAACTTCTGCTCGCGGTCGAGCTGGGCGGCGCGAGGCTGGATCTCGCCCTGCGCGTACTCGTGGGCCAGGTCGCGCCACCGCTGCTGCTCCTCGGTTGGCTCGAAGTTCATCGCCCCGATCCTCTCCGACCTAGCGCGGCGCCCGATAGCGGAAGACGCCGGATCAGCGCGACAGGCGTATGTCGGTCATCGTTCCCCACTCAAAACCTCCGCATGAAAGTGAGCCTCCCGTTGATCCTGTCAGCGGCCGCTCTAGCGCTTCTTCGGCGAACCACCACACCGTTTTCCGGAAGACTCCCGAGTTGCGCAAGGGGCGCGCGTCGATCACGGTCTCGGTACTCCTTTTCCCTCAGGCAACGCGAATAATAGCAGCTCGACGATCAGGAGTAGGAGGAGAGGTGCACGCAGAACAATCTTGGTCGAGCCGGACGACGAGTACGGCCCCGAAGCCGGGGAGACCAGCAACGGTGGCAGCGTGGGTTCAGGGACGAGAGCTTGCTAACGACAGGAGCCTAAATGGCTTTGTTTCGTAATTTTGTCCGACTCGGCAAGCGCCCACGCGTCAGATCCCTGCTCAGCGAGGCAACACCGTTCTTGCGAAGACGCGTAGCGCAACTACAATTCTTTTGATGTTAACGTTCTCTAAACACATCCTACCTCCGTCATGTTGGCACGCTAGTTCTGGCACGGGTCGCACGCACAGTGTACTGTGAGGCACACATGAAGTAGCCTTCTCGAAGGAATCGCGATGAGAGGAAGGAGGGTTTCTAGGCGTGTCAGATGCCCCTGAAGAGGAAGTTAAGCGGCAAGCCAAGCGTCGTGCGAGGGAAGTTAAGCAGGTGGCAAAGCGCCTCACACAAGAAGCCAAGCGAGATGCAAAGGAAGCTAAATGGTCAGCCGAGCGTCGCACGGGAGAGCCAACTGATAGTTTGGGTTCCTCATGGGTCGAGCGACTAGGGCGGCTGGGGTATGCAACCAAAGGTGCAGTATACGCCTTTGTGGGGGCGTTGGCGCTCGCTGTAGCAATTGGGGCTGGAGGGCAAACCACGGACCCCAGCGGTGCCCTTGAAACGATAGGCGAGCAGCCCTTTGGACTGATCTTGCTCGTCTTAATTACAGTAGGGCTCGCCGCGTACGCATTCTGGCGCCTCTTCCAAGCGGTTAAAGACCCCGACCGGGAAGGTAGCGACGCGAGGGGTATCGCCAAGCGCATCGGTCACGCCGTAGCCGCTCTGGCCTACTTCGGGCTCGCCTTCGGCGCCGGGCAACTGACAGTCGCATCCGGCGGTGGAGGAGGTTCTCCTCAGGATTGGACAGCCCACCTGCTTTCCCAGCCCTTCGGCCAGATGCTAGTAATAGGAGTCGGAGTAGCCGTGGTCGGCTATAGCCTCTCTCAGCTGTACCAGGCCTACGAGGCCCAATTCCGAGAGTACCTTAAGCTGGGCGAGATGAGCGTAAGGGAAGACACCTGGATCACTCGAATAGGCCGCTTCGGTTTTGCGGCCCGAGGAGTGGTGTTTGCAATCGTTGGCATCTTTTTGATTCAGGCAGGGCTGCGGTTCGACCCAAGTGAGGCTACGGGCCTGGGAGGCGCACTCAAGGAGCTTCTTCGACAACCTTTTGGGCCTTGGCTCCTTGGCTTGGTGGCATTCGGGCTCATCGCCTACGGGCTATTCATGCTCGCAATGGCCCGCTATCGGCGAATCGCCTGAGGCGAACTTGAGCTAAACAGACGCTAAAAGTCGTAGCTTTCATTTTCTGCTCTGTACGCCGATATTCACCCCAGCAACTGTCAACCTCTGGCAACAACTGTCGCTTTTCACGGCGAATATCGCGGCTCGCGGTCGCTGTCGAGACCGAGACGCTGTGGGTCTCCTCGAACAGCTCGCAGTGCTCCTTTAGCGGCAGATCGGGGTTGTTCTTTAGCTACTCGGGCAACTCCGCCCGAAGCGCGGCGCCCTTCACCGACGGAACCGGCTCGGGACAACCACATCGAACCCCAACCCTTAGTAACCGCACCCTTTCGCGAGCGCTCTGTCCTACGCGGTATCGGCGGTCGCCAGGTTGTAGCGCTCGACGGCGGCCTCGCGCAGCTTGTATTTCTGGATCTTGCCGCTCGCCGTCATCGGGTACTCCTCGACGAAGTCCACGTACTCGGGGACCTTGTAGTGGGCGATGTTCTCGCGACAGTACTCCTTGGTGTCCTCTTCGGTCAGGGAGGCGTCCTTTTTCTTTATTATGGCGACGGCTACCCTCTCGCCGTACTTCTCGTCTGGAACGCCGTAGACCTGGACGTCGGAGATCTCGGGGTGAGTGTAGAGAAACTCCTCGATCTCGCGCGGGTAGATGTTCTCGCCACCGCGGATGATCATGTCGTCCGCCCGCCCGGTTATCTTAACGTAGCCGTCCTCGTCCATAGTCGCCAGGTCCCCGGTGTGCAGCCAGCCCTCCTCGTCTATAACCTCTTCGGTCTCGTCGGGCATCTTGTAGTAGCCCTTCATGACGTGGTAGCCGCGGGTGCAGAGGTCGCCCTGCTCGTTTGGCCCGACCTCTTCGCCGGTATCCACGTCCACGAGCTTGACCTCGACGTCCGGGAGCTTGCGCCCCACGGTCGAGACCCTGCGCTCTATGGGATCGTTCGTGCGGGTCTGGGTTATGACGGGGCTGGACTCGGTCTGGCCGTAGGCGATGGTGATCTCGCCCGCCCCCATGTCGTTGACGACCTGCTTCATCACCTCTTCGGGGCAGGGGCTCCCCGCCATGATCCCGGTGCGCAAGCTGGAGGTGTCGTACTCCTCGTAGTTCTCGTGCTCGAGCTCCGAGATGAACATGGTCGGCACGCCCAGGAGCGCCGTGCACCGCTCCTCGTGGACGGCCTTGAGCACCTCCTCAGCGTCGAACTGCTCGACGGGCACCATCGTCCCCTCGTGGGTGACGGTGTTCAGCGTCCCCAAGACGCACCCGAAGCAATGGAAGAACGGCACGGGGATACAGACCCTATCCTCCGGCCCCAACTCCATGCACTCGCCGATGTAGAAAGCGTTCTTGACGATGTTCGCGTGGGTGAGCTGTACCCCTTTGGGGAAGCCTGTCGTCCCCGAGGTGTACTGCATGTTTATGACCTCGTCCGCGCCTAGCGAATCCTGCCGCTCGCGCAACTCATCCTCGGACACCTCGTCGGCTCCCTCGATGAACTCCTTGTAGCCGATCAAGCCGGGCGCCTCTGGAGCCTCTTCACCGATCAGGACGACGCGCTTGAGGTAAGGTAGCCCCTCGACCGAGAGATCGCTGTCTCCCGCATCGGCAAGGTCGGGGATGGCGTCCTGGAGGATCTCCACGAAGTCCGCGCCCTTGACGCCCTCGGTGAGAAAGAGCGCCGCCGCGTCCGATTGTTCCAGAACGTAGCGCAACTCCTCGGACTTGTACGCCGGGTTGATCGTGACCAGAACGGTCCCGGTCTTTCCGGTGGCGAACTGGAGCGTCACCCACTCCGGCACGTTCTGTCCCCACACCGCGACGTGATCACCCTTTTTGAGGCCCAGGGCCATCAGCCCCCGGGCGCACCGCTCGACGACCTCGTTGAACTCCGCGTAGGAGTAACGTAGGCCCCGGTCCACGTAGACTAGAGCGTCGTCTTCGGGACGACGCTCCATTACCAAGTCTAGGAGCCCTCCGACGGTCAGGCCCTCGATCTCCTCTGGCCGCATAGAATCCTCCTAACCCTTTTCCCCAGCTACGAGGGCGATTGTAGCAGCCGTTATCTCAGGCGCAAACGCCGCGGCGAGCTCCTGCGCCGCCCTACACTATGTGCCCCCTGCGACGGCCCGTCGCTCTTCGGGCCGCTCCGTTGTAATGTCCTCTTGGAACGTCTCCGAGGCCAGGTAGGTCGACACGATGGTTATAAGGGCCATCGCGGACGTGTACAGAGCGATCAGCCACCAATGTCCACTCGCCAGCGCGAGCAGCGAGGTGGCGATGAGCGGCGAGAGACCGCCCCCCACCACCGACGCCAGCTGGTAGCCGATCGAGGCCCCGGAATAGCGCACCCGTGTGCCGAAAAGCTCGGAGAAGTAGGCTGCCTGAGGACCGTACATCGGATCGTGGCCGAGTATGAGGCCCAGCACGATGGCTAGCCAGATCACGACCGTCGAACCGGTATCCAGGAGCCAGAAAAAGGGGAAGGAGAACACCAGCGAGAACACCGCGCCGAACATGTACAGTGGTCGTCGGCCCCAGCGATCGGAGAGGGCCCCGAAGAGCGGGATGGTGAAGAGCCCTATTACGGCGCCGATTATCACCCCGATCAGACCCACGTTTCGCGAGAGTCCCAGGACCTCGGTAATGTAGCTGAGCACGAAGACGGTGAGGATGTAGAAGATCCCGTTCTCGGCGATGCGCATGCCCATGGCCAGGAGGACGTTCTTGGGGTATAGGCGTATCACCTCCATTATCGGCATGTCGACCGCAGTCTCAGACTCTTGCACCTGCCTGAACGCCGGCGACTCCATTATCCTCAGCCGGATAAAGAGGCCCACCCCTACCAGAATGATGCTCAGCAGGAATGGTATCCGCCAGCCCCAGGACAGGAACGCTTCCTGGGAGAGAGTCAGGGAGAGCGGCAAGAGCGCCAGGTTCCCGAGCAATAGCCCCGCGGGGACCCCCATCTGGGGCCAACTCCCGTAGAAGCCTCGCCGGCCTTCGGGGGCGTGTTCCACCGCCAAAAGTACCGCCCCGCCCCATTCTCCGCCGACGCCAAGGCCCTGGCATATGCGAAACACCACGAGCAGTATCGGGGCCCAGATCCCGATCGACTCGTACGAGGGCAACAAGCCTATCAGGAACGTCGCGATCCCCATTATCAGCAGCGAGATCACCAGCATCGTCTTGCGGCCGATCCTGTCACCGTAGTGGCCAAAGATCAAACCCCCCACGGGGCGAGCGAAGAAGCCGACCGCGAAGGTGCCCATGGCAGAGAGGGTATTGATGAGCGGGGTGGATACCGGGAAGAACAACTGTCCGAAGACCAGGGCGGCCGCCGTCCCGTAGAGGAAGAAGTCGTACCACTCGATGGCGGTGCCGATAAAGCTCGCCGCGACCACCTGCCGGATCGACTGTGTCTCCCCCTCTTGCTGCCCGCCGACGCTATCCACGCCTATCACCTACTGAGGACTCGAACGCGCGTTGCATAAATCCGCACCTCCCTTTCCCTCTAGCTCTCTTCCCTACTAGAAGCTTAGAGGATGCCCAGATGCGGGTCAACCAGAGGAGCCAGCGATCCAATCGGCATTCGGTTTCTCTTCGATTACCTAACGCCGACCGCCGAGAACTACAGTTACCTTCCTCCCGGCAACCTTGACGTGGAGAAGGCGTCGAATAACATCTGTCGTTATGGATGCCAAAGGTAGGACGAACAAGGGCGTAATCGTCGAAGGGCTCACGGAAGCGAGGGAGAGGACGCGGTTCTTGCTGAGAGGTATCTCCGACGAGGACCTGACAGTGCAACAAGATCCCATAATGAGCCCGCTTATATGGGACTACGGGCACATCGGCAACTACGAGGAGCTGTGGCTCCTGCAAAAAGCCCACGGCAAGATGCTCTCAAAGCGCGAGCTCTATGATATGTACGACGCCTCGCTGCACCCCCGCGAGGAGCGAACGTCGCTGCACCTGCTAGACCGTAACGACGCAGATATGTACCTCGACGCCGTGCGCAGAGCGGTTCTCGAGACCCTCGAAGAGGCCGACTTCGACGGGGACGACCCCCTTCTCAGAGACGGCTTCGTCTACAACATGATCATCCAGCACGAAGCGCAGCACAACGAGACCATGCTCCAGACCCTCCAGCTCAAAAAGGGCGAGGGCTACAAGCCACAGCCGCGCGTCGAGCTTCCGACGGGCAAAGCGCCCGAGAAAGAGATGGTCCCCGTCCCGGGCGGCGAGTTCGTCATGGGCACCGACGACCGCGCCTGCGCCCTGGACAACGAGCGAAACGCACACATCGTAGACCTCCCCGACTTTCTCATCGACACAACGCCCGTTACCAACGGGGCCTTCGTCGAGTTCATCGAGGACGGGGGCTACGAGAGGCGGGAGCTCTGGGACGAAAAGGGCTGGGAGTACATCAAAGAGGAGGGCGTAACCGAGCCGAAGCACTGGTACCAGCCCGAGCCGCACAGCTGGTGGACACAGAGGTTCGGCTTCGACGAGCCCTTGAACCTAGCGGCGCCGGTCGTGCACGTCTCGTGGTACGAGGCCGATGCTTACGCCCGGTGGGCCGGCAAGCGCCTCCCGACGGAAGAGGAGTGGGAGAAGGCGGCCTCTTGGGACCCAGAGACGGGGACTAAGAGGCTTTATCCGTGGGGCGACGAGCCACCCACGCTCGTACACGCCAACCTAGACCAACTGGCGTTCCGGGCGGCGGAGGTCGGAGCTTATCCTGAAGGGGCGAGCGCATACGGTGTTTTGGGCATGGTCGGAGATATCTGGGAGTGGACCATGAGTGACCTCTACCCCTACCCGGGCTTCGAGGCCTTTCCCTATCGGGAGTACTCTGAGATCTTCTTCGGCCCCGGCTACAGAGTCCTGCGCGGCGGATCCTGGGCCACCCGCCCGCCCGCGATCCGCAACACCTTCCGCAACTGGGACTTTCCGATACGTCGCCAGCTCTTTGTCGGCTTCCGCTGCGCGAAGGAGGGCTAGTTGCCAATCTGCAAAAAGCTGATGGCTGAGAGCTAAAAATGTGCCGTATGATTGCCTACCTCTCTGAGACGGAGATACCACTCTCGTCGCTCGTGCTAGGTCCCGAGCACTCCCTGCTCGTCCAATCTTACGCGCCGAAGGAGATGATGAGCGGGGTGGTGAACGCTGACGGTTTCGGGGCCGGCTGGTACGCCCCGGAGGTAGACGACGAGCCCGCCGTCTACCGCTCGAACGCCCCGATCTGGGCCGACAGAAGCTTCGCCAGCATAGCGCCCAAAGTGCGCTCCGCTACCATCTTCGCCGCCGTCCGGAGCGCGACACCCGGCCTCCCCGCCGAGGAGACCGGCGTCCCACCGTTCGCCTCCGGCCCCTACCTCTTCGCTCACAACGGCGCCATAAAGAGCTTCCGCACGACCGCCATGCGCCCCCTGCGCAACTCCTTGAGCGATGCCTCGTACTCGGATGTGTTGGGCGTGACCGACTCAGAGACGATCTTCGCCCTCCTCCTCGACCGGCTGCGCGAGGCGAGGGCCCGTCCCGGCGACGCCGGCGCTCTGGCGGAGGCGATCAACGAGACCGTCCACCAGGTGTCGGAAGTCTGCTCGAAGCTCGGGGTCTACGCAGCCCTAAACGTCGGGGCGACGGACGGCGAGGCTTTCGTTTTTACTCGCTACTCCACGGAGGGGCCAGGCAACTCCCTGTACTTCGTCGAGAGCGGAGAAGCCTTCCCGGACGCGGTCGTGATCGCCTCCGAGCGCCTCGACAGAGACGACGGGTGGCGACAGGTGCCGGATCGGCACCTGCTCGCGGCGAGCATCGAAGGCGTTACGACACGCCCGCTGTAGCGGCAAGGCTTTCGAGCCGCTTCAGTCCCGCCAGTTCAGCAAGAACTCCTCCTGATCCGGCGTCATGGCGTCCACCCTCATGCTCACGGTACCGAGCTTTATGCGGGCGACCTCGTCGTCTATCTCTTCGGGGAGCAGGTGCACCGCGGGGCTCATTCCCTCGTGGTTGTTCGCCAGGTGGTGAGCGCAGAGGGCCTGGATGGCGAAGGTGAGGTCCATGATCTCCACGGGGTGCCCGTCGCCGGCGGTGAGGTTCACAACCATACCGCGCCCGAGGAGGTATAGTCTCCGACCGTCGTCCAGGGCGAACTCCTCGACGTTGCGGCGCACCTCGCGAACATTCGAAGCTACCGCCCTCAGACCCGCTGTATCTATCTCCACATCCACCCCGCCGGCGTTGGCTAAGATAGCACCGTCCCGCATCCGCTCGAAGTGCGCGCCACCGAGCACGCCCCGGCTACCGGTGGCCGTTATAAAGACCTCTCCTATCTCCGCCGCCTCCAGAGCCGGCAGGACGTCGAACCCGTCGGCGTACGCTTCGAGTCCTCGTACCGGGTCTACCTCGCAGACCGTAACCCTCGCCCCGAGGCCCGCAGCGTAGCGGGCGATGCCCTTGCCGCACCACCCATAACCGAGGATTATGATCCGTTTCCCGCCGACCATCAGGTTCGTATTCTGCATGATGGCCGTCAGAGTGGACTGTCCGGTCCCGTATCGGTTGTCGAAGAGGTACTTGCACCGGGCGTCGTTGGCGGCGATAACCGAGAATCCCAGAACACCCTCCCCTTCCATAGCCCGGAGCTTCGCCACCCCGCTCGTCGTCTCCTCCGAGGCGCCGCGCACCCCTTCGAGCAGGTTGCGGCGGGTGGTGTGCGCCAGCCGCACGAGCCCCGCCCGGTCGTCTATAAGGACTGCCTCTTTGCCGTCCAGCGCCTTATCCAGAACCCGCTCCATCTCCTTGTCGGCCTCCTCCGGGGGGCTATCGGAGGAGGCGTAAACGGTCACGCCCCGTTCGGCCAGGGCTGCGGCGACATCGTCCTGCACGAAGAAGGGGCCGGGGCTGGCCACGGCCACGTCGGCCCCGACCTCGGCCAGCACCACCGTTAGATAGGCGGTCTTGGCCTCTATTGGGAGGGCCACGCCGACGCCGAGGCCCTCGAAGCTGCCGTCCTTCAGGTATTTGTCCCGGACGGCATTGAGAACAGGCGAGTGGCGGGCGGCCCAGTCTATCTTCTTGTGCCCTTCCGATGCGAGAGCCGGGTCTCTTATGATGGATCCACTGTGCATGATGCTCCTCCTGACGCGGATTGCGCTAGATGAGTCTATCCGGGAGCTGCCAGGCCGCCAGCACCCAGACCACTATTAGCAGTAGTATCAGCCAGTCGGCGGGAGTGGCGCGCAGCTGGCGTAGCTTGGTGCGGCCTCGGCCGCCCTGGTAGCAGCGGGTATCCATGGCCGTCGTGAGCAAGTCGGCTCGCCTGAAGCCGCCTATGACGATGGGGATCAGGAGCCGCCCGATTCGGCGTGCCCGGGTAAGGGCGCCGCCCTCGTCGAACGGCACCCCGCGAGCGGTGTACGCCCGGCTCAGGCGCTCCATCTCGGCGATAAAGATGGGGACGAACTTTATGGAGATCACGCACACCAGCACGAGCTCGTTGACCGGCACCCGCAGCCTCTGCAAGGGTCGAAAGAGGAGCTCGAGTCCGTTCGTCAGATCAACCAGCGGGGTGGTCAGCATGACCATCGTGGTCACGTAGTAGATGAGCAGCACGCGCAAACCGAGTATCGCGGCGAAGCGCAATCCTTCCGTCGAGACCGAGAGGAACCCCCAGTGCCACAGCACGTTCGATTCCTGGACCTCCCCCGGGTAGAAAAAGACCTGGAAGACGAGGATAAAGGCCAGGAAACCCAGGAAAAAGCTCGATCCGCGCGCCACGTACGAGAAGGGCACGCGGGAGACTACCTGCACGAGCACTACCAACGGCAACAGCAGCGCGAAGCCCAGGAAGCTATCCACGAGGAACGAGGCCGCGACCAGCAGCGCCGCCGCTACGAACTTGATGCGAGCATCCAGCCGGTGTATCGGCGAGCCGGTCTCGACGAACTGGCCGAAGATGACGTTCCGCTGCAGCTCGAGCATCTTACGCGCTCCCCAAGCGGGTTAGCAGCTCTCTTTCGAGCTCGTCCTCGGTCAGCAGATCGACCGGCAGGTCTGGCAGTATCCTTTTTAGCTCCCGGGCACAACTGACCGGTTCGGGCAGGGCGATGCCGAATCCGGAGAGGCGCTCGGGCTCCTCTAAGACCTCGCGGACAGGGCCGTCCATCACCACCCGTCCCTCGTCGAGGACCACCAGCCGGTCGCAGAGGAGGCTCGTGTCCGCGAGGCTGGAGGAGCAGATCACCAGCGTCAGGTCGTGTTGCTCGCGCAGCCGCATCAGGAGCTCGAACAGCTCGCGCCGGCCCCGAGGGTCGAGCCCCGCCATCGGCTCGTCCAGCACCAGCAGGGGCGTGTGCATCGCGAGCACACCAGCTATGGCCGCCCGGCGTTTCTGGCCCCCGGAGAGAGCATGCACGTACCGTAGCCTGAACTCCGGGTAGGAGAGCCCCACCGCCTCAAGACTCTCCTCGACCCTCTGGCGGGTCTCTTCGGCCGGAAGCCCGTCCATCGTCGGCCCGAAGGCCACGTCCTTGCCGACCACGTCTTCCAAGAGCTGGAAATCCGGCCGCTGAAAGACGATCCCAACCGACCGCCTGAGCGCCGCTCTGTCATAGTCCGGCGCCGTTACGTCCTCCCCCTCGTAGAACACCTGCCCCATCTTCAGGCGCAACAGGTGCGCGAAGGCGTCCACGATAGTCGATTTACCGGACTGGGTGGGTCCCACGATTCCCACGCGCTCTCCGCGCCGGATCTCGAACGACACGCCGCGGACGGCCTCGCTGGCGCGCGGGGTACCCTCCAGATAGGTGTACCGGAAATTCTTGAGCTCGACGAGCGGCGCTCCGCCTGGCCTGTCCGTCATCCGGAGCTCTCCCTCCTCGCCGCCGCGAATCGCGGCAGGGCCGCTATCGCATCCCGCAGATCGGCCTCGGTCAGGACGTCGCCCTCCAAAGGTACCCCGCGCGCCCGTAGCCGGTGGGCGAGGTCGGCGGCGAGGGGGATGTCCAGTCCGATACTGCGCAGCTCATCCACGTGCCGGAAAACCTCCGCCGGGGTCCCATCGAGGAACAGGCGACCCTCGTCCAGAACTATCACGCGGTCGAAGAGTACGGCCTCGGTCATGGAGTGGGTCACGTGGATCACGCCCATCCCCTCGCGCCGGTTCAGCTCTCTTGCCGTCTCGATCAAGTCCGTGCCGGCCCCCGCGGGCAGGAGGGAGGTGGGCTCGTCCAGGATCAGAAACCGCGGCTGCATGGCCAGGGCGCCCGCGATGGCGACGCGCTGCTTCTGACCCAGAGAGAGGTCGTCGACTATCCTGTCGGTGAGCCCGACGAGCCCCATGGCGTCGAGGGCGAAGTCGACCCTGGAGGCTATCTCTTCGCGCGGCAGCCCGAGGTTCTCGGGGCCGAACGCCACGTCGTCGGCGATCCGGTTCATCACCAGCTGGTCGTCCGGGTCCTGAAAGACGACCGAGACGCGGCGCCTTATCTCCCAACGCGTCTCGTGCCGGACCGGGATGCCGTCTACGCGAACCTCGCCGCGGGTAGGGTAAAGGACAGCGGTGAGCAGCTTGACCAGCGTGCTCTTGCCCGAGCCATTGTGCCCGATGATGGCGACGAACTGGCCGGGCTCTAGTGCCAGGTCGAGGTCGCGCAGGGCCGGTACCGCGTCGGGCTCACCCTCGCGGTAGGTAAAGGAGACGCGGTCTAGCTCGATCACGACCCGTTTAAGCGCCCGTCCCGGCTCAGTAGCGCCTCTCCTCTTCGGGTCCGGGCTCCGGCGCGGTAGTACGCCCACTGCGATACAGCAGGACACCCCTGACAACCACCACCGTCACGACGGCGGCCAGGAGCGCCTCCGCCATCGCCTGCGGGATGATGGGCACGACCGCTGCTAGCGGCAGGTAGCCCAGGAGCACGCCGAGGCCCAGCACACCCACCGTGTTGGTCATCGAGCCGAGGAGACCCGAAGCGGCGGAGGCGAGGTCTACATTCACCCTTTGCAACGCCACGAACACGGCCCAAGCCACGACGCCGATCAGCAAACGCGGCGCGATGGCTATGATCGGGTTTGTAAAGAGCGGCACCTCCGCGTACAAGAACGAGTAGATGCCGAAGATCCCGCCGGCAAACATGCCCACGAGCGGCCCCTCCAGAGCGCCTCCGAGAATGGCCGGTATGTGCATTATCGTGGCGTTACCCACCAGGGGAATCGGCACCGGGATCAAACCGAGGCGCGTAGCCCCGAGGAACACCGCGATGCCGCCGAGGATGCCGGCAACCACTATCTGCCGGGTACCGAGGCTCAACGCCGTGCCGCGCCGGCCACCCTCCGAGCTTGTCGCCATGCCGTTTCTCCTTTTTCTAGGCCATCCTGGCGAAGCTCTCGAAGTATTGGCCCTGATACCGGTCCTGTCAACGTTTTACAGCGGCGGGGTGAAGCGTCCGTCGGCCGCCGTCCAACCGCCGTCCACCAGCATGAAGGACCCCGTGACGTAGGAGCTAGCCTCCGAGGCCAGGTACACCACCGCCCCGACCATCTCGTGGGGTTGCGCCCAGCGCCCGAGGAGGCTCTTCGCGGCGTAGGAATCGTACCACTCAGGGCTCTGCTTGATCTGCGCCGTTAAAGGCGTCTCTACCACCCCGGGGGCCACGACGTTCACCCGCACGTCGCGGGTCCCGAGCTCGGCGGCTAGAGCCCGGAACATCTGCAACGTTCCCGCCTTGGTCGCCGCATACACACCTTGCCCGGGCTCGACGACCTGGGCCCGGATGCTGGAGAACGCGATGATGCTCCCCGAGCCCCTCTCGGCCATGCCCCGGCCGAACTCGCGGACCAGCCGGAACGTACCCTTGAGGTTCAGCTCGACCACCCGGTCGAACTCTTCGTCGGTGATCTCCAGCAGCGGCTTGCGCACGTTTATGCTCGGCGTGCTGACCAGCACATCGGGCGCCCCGACTCGCCCGGCTACCTCCCTGACGCCCTCCGTGTCGCGCATATCCAGCACCAACGCCTCTCCTTCGCCTCCGCCGTCACGGACCTCCCGAACGGTGCTTTCGGCGGACTCCGCATCGAGGTCGGCGCAGAAGACCCTCGCCCCGAAGGCGGCCAGCCCCTCGGCGCTGGCCGCCCCGATGCCGCTGCCCGCCCCGACGACGAGAGCGGTCTTGCCAGAGAGGTCAAACATCGATCGGTAGTCAAACACGCTCATTCTCTCCGTTGCAGAAGTACAGGGCGGTCGCGGCGTAGAGCCGGCAGGTCGTAAGGAGCTCGTCCATGTCCACCCATTCGTCCTTGTGGTGGGGGATCGTGCGGTCTCCGGCGCCCGTGATGACTATTGGCACGCCGGACCAGGCGTGCAGGAACGTGCCGTCGGTCGCCCCGGGCACCCCGTTGTAGCGTGGCTGTTCGCCGGTGAGTTGCGTGTATGCCGCCGCCACTGCGCGGACCAGGGGATCATCCACATCCGTCTCGGTCGGAGGACGCTCCTCGATGACCTTTAGGTCGGCCTCGAAGTCCGGGTCTTTCGCCTCGAGGTCGGCGAGGCAGCTTTCGAGGCGGGCGACGATCTCATCGTGGGATTGGCTGGGAACGGTGCGTATGTCGAGGGCCACGTAGACGCTAGACGGGATCACGTTTATCTGCGGCTCACCACTCTCGGGGCCGAGCAGGACGGTGGGGGTGATGCTCGGGTAGCCGAGGAGAGGGTCTTCGCCGTGGCGTGAGATCTCCTCTTTCTCTAACGCCTCGACGGCAACGACGAACCGTGCTGCCCGGGTCACAGGGTTTACGCCGCTAGAAGGCATGGCTCCGTGCGCCATCTTGCCCCGCACCGTCACCTCCACCCGCATGGCCCCCTTCTGGGCGACGCACAGCTGATTCTCCTCCGGCTCGCAGATCACGGCGCCGTCCACCCCTTCCGCGTGACCCCCTCGGATGAAGTGCTTGATGCCCGACATCATCCCCTCTTCGTCCACGGGGTGGCACAGAAGGAGCCGGCCTGCGAAAGGAACGCCGGAGTCCTTGATCGCCTTTACGGCCATGACGGCGGCGGCCAAGTTCCCCTTGGTATCGCAAGAGCCCCGGCCGTAGATCCGGGCCCCCACCAACTCGGCGCCGAAGGGAGGGTACTGCCACTCCTCCGCCCGTCCCTCGGTCACCACGTCCGTGTGCCCCTCGAAGAGCAACGTCTTGCCCGGTCGGTCTCCGCTCCAGATCGCCCACACGTTCGGCCGGCCCGGGGAGACCTCCTCCGTACGAACCTCGAAACCGTCTCCGCCGAGGTAATCGGCGACGTATCGTGCCACCCGAGCCTCGTTGCCTTCGGGGTCTTCCGGATGGAAGACGCTGGGAGTACGGACCAGGTCCCGGGTGAAGCGAACCAGCTCGCCCCGGTCTACCCGCCGCCACACAGCCTCCAGCCGTTCACGAGACCTGGAATCTTCCCGTCCCACGTCCCGTCCCACGATACCTCTGGAGCCCACACGACTCATCGAGGAACCGCCCTCTGGCGGCCTTGGATCCCGCTCCGACAACGCGCCGTCTCCCCGACCGTCTTCCCTCTCCCTGACCTTCGGGGCATCCTAACACAGCCCCTGGAACGTAGTTGTTCGTCTCGGGGTTAGTACCGAGTTCCGAAATCCACGGTGTACATCTTGCCCCCATCGCGAGTACCCGCGCCGCGCACGCCGATCCCGACCTCGGTAAAGTCCTCGCTGAGGATGTTCGGCCAGTGATCCGGGCTGTCCATCCATTCTTCGAAGCGGCTCTCCGGCGCGCTCAGGGGTCCCGTACCCCAGCCGATGTTCTCGCCGATTGCCCAGTAGGAGTAACTGGCGGAGAAATAGCCGAAGCGCTCTATCCGATCCTCCACGGCCTCGCTGTCGCGTGACTCGTGCCCAAAGTAGCCCTCGCCGACCATCTCCTGCGAGTGGGCACGGGCGGCCTCCGTGAGGGCGGGATGCACGCAGAGCGCGGAGAGCCCGTTGTCGGCGCGGGTCTGGTTGTGAAGGTCGAGGGTGCGCTTCTCGTCGCCGGTGAGCTCGACGGTTTCGCCGGTGCAGGTCTCTACGGGGACGAGAGCGTCCGCCGCCTCCTGTGCCAGGGCCAGCCCCCCAACGGCGAGGACGAGCACGAACGCCGTCGCCAAAAACACTACCGATGCGTACTTGATCTTCACGCCGGTTCCCCCTCCGTACGAGCCACGATACCGGCGCAAACCGGAGAACCCCAGGCTCGTCTAACCGAACTCGTGCTTATTATGCCTGCAAAGGACCAAAGATGTCTCTCGCCCGTCCCCCTATCTCACTAACCTACAACATCTGGTACTTCAGGCGCGGGCACACCGCGAAATATCGTTCCGCACCCTACGGAGGAGCCGCAAACCAGAAGCGTTGCGGCTTACCTCACCTCACGCCTCGCCCTCCGGATTCTTGGGCACCTCTTCGGCGTTCCCGCCCTCCCTGACCAGGGCCACCGCCACGCCCTGCGGGTACAGATGTCCGCTCTCCGGGTTACGCCAGACGATCTTGCCCTGTCGTTCCACCTGTTCCCACCCCGCGGACTCCAGCTCGTGCTGCTCGGCCTCCTTGTCTATAGGCTCGGCCTCGGGTTCGTCCCGCCGCTCTTCGGGATCGGACATTTCGTACCTCCTTCGATCATTACGCTCGCCGGAGCCCGTGCCGGGGCTCCTACGTTCACGGACCTTGTCTTCTTTGAGAAACGATCACGTTGCTTCGTTTCTGCTACCCGATCCTAGCAAACACCAAAAAATTATCTGCCACAGGGAACTCCACAAGTCAGTAGTAGCGGGCTGGGTACACCGCTCGCTACTCTCGGTTCTAGCTCCTCGAGGAGTCGGGGAGCCCTTCGTCCTCTCTGCTTCCCATGTAGACCGTCTCCCCACCCACGATAGTCTCGTACACGGCGCCGGACGGCGCCAGCAAAACGAGGTCGGCGTCCGCGCCGGGAACTATCCTGCCCTTGTCGCGGATCCCGAGTATTTCAGCGGGGGTCTGCGTAGCCATGCGGACGGCGTCTCGTATGGGGACGCGCAACAGCTCGACCGCGTTGCTCACTGCCCGGTCCATGGTAAGGGCGCTACCGGCGAGGGTACCGTCGGGCAGGCGAACCTCTCCGTCCTCCAACCGGACCTTCCTGCCGCTCAGCTCGTACTCCCCGGGCGGCATCCCGGCGGCCTCCATGGCGTCGGTGACGAGGGCGAGACCTTCGGGCCCTTTCTGGCGGTAGGCCAACCGGAGCGCGCCCTCGTGCACGTGCACCCCGTCGGCGATGATACCGGCCCGGACCTGGTCGTCGACGAGCAGCGCACCCACGGCGTTCGGGGCCCGGTGCTCGAAGTGGCTCATAGCATTGTAGAGGTGAGTGCCCATGGAGAGCCCGGCGTCTATCGCCTGCAGCGTCTCCTCGTAGGAAGCGTTCGTGTGTCCGGCACTCGCGACAGAGCCGCCGTCCGTGAGGAGCCGGATCGCCTCCTTCGTCCCCGGAAGTTCGGGCGCCAAAGTCATCATGCGTACCATGTCGGAATCTAGCAGCCTCCTCACGAAACCCAGGTCCACCGGACAGAGGTTAGCCGGATCGTGAGCTCCTCTCCGGGCTGGCGCAAGGAAGGGTCCCTCCATGTGAGCACCGAGGATGTTAGCACCTGGCGACCCTGAGGCGTCCTTCAGGGCCTCGAGAAAGCGGTAGTAGCGTTCGGTAGACCAGGAGATGGCCGTGGGCAGAAAGGAGGTCGTACCGGTCTTCGGCAGCTCGCGGGCCAGCTCTGCCAGAGCCTCCGCATCCGGTCCTACGTCAACGCCGAAAGCGCCGTTTATCTGGAGGTCGATGAAGCCCGGGCAGATCAGGCCGGGGACCTCGCGAAGCTCGCGCGGGAGATCCGCGGAGCGCGGCGAGCGCACGATTTCGAGGATCTTACCGCCCTCGACCACCATCGTCGCCCGGCCCAACGGCTCGGGGGCGAGGACCTCACCGACGAGAGCGTAGGGTGTCATCCGCAAAAAACCTTCGCTTTCCCCATCACCGCGGCCACTCTAACAGATCCTCCGGCTGCACGAAGCAGCTCTTCAGCCTCTCCGGCACAGCCCTCTAGCGCAACGAGTGAAAGGGGTTTGTTTACACTTTTCGTACGATCAAAAGACCAGCAGAGCGACATCTACCGATAGCGGCTTATCCATCGGGGCATGCGATCGAACACCAGGGGCCACCTACCTCCCAGGAGGCGCCCCCTGGGACGTGATCCGGTGGCGGTAGAACTTCAAGAACCCTATGAATACCGATGCCGAACCTGCTGCGTTGAACGCAAGTCTCGACCAATGTAGTGTCTGAAACTCTTGAGCAATCTGCTTTAGATAAGCAGCCGAATGTACCTCTGTCCCTTCTGTGAACATGATCGTGTTTCGGGGCCAGAAGAAAGCCATCGAGAACAATCCTTCGCACACGATCATAATCAAGCTGCCCAGGATCCAGTAACGAGCCGACTTCACGCGCCAGCCGAAGATCAGAGACCCGATGCCGGCAAGCCAAGAGAGAAAGCCGAGGGTCGGGAAGAAGTCGCCTGGGCTGCTGACGGCCATAAACTCCTTTGTGGTCTCGAGCGAGCGTGGGGCGTCGTGGAAAATGTTGGGGTACACCATGAACGTCTCGAGCACGATGCTGCCTAATAGGATCATCATCACCCACAGGTACGTCAGGGTAAACGCGAACGCGATTTGTTGTTTCTTCATGGTTTGTTCCTCTAGTTTCGACGGGGTGATGGCTATCTTGATCCGCGTCGCAATATGGCTACGATAAGTGCGATGCCGCCGCACGCTAACGCGAGGCGAATGAGTATCCGTCCGACACCTGCCTCGGCGGAATGTCCGGATAGCAGGATGGCGGCGAGCTCGAACAGCACGAAGCCAACGAATAGTCCCACGAGCACGGTAAGCAAGGTCGCGACGAATGTCTTCATTCCGATCTCTTCCCTCCGGCATCGCTTCTCCGACAGGCACGAGCCATTCCCACTACCGTACCTTTGCTGTGGATCATCTCTCAGCGTCTCCTCTGGCCGTTTGCGCCGCACACCAACCAGAGTACGGCTGAACCGGCCGCAGAGACATCGGCCGAAAGACCGATCTGGGTGGTTCATCGGGGTTCATTCCTGGTTTATGGTAGGTAAGGTATGTGCGGTCGCCGGGAATTTTTTCGGTTCCTGAGTAAGGAGGGAGAGAAAGCGTCCTACTGAAGCACTTTGAACTCGCGAGCCCGGGCGAGGGCTTCGGCGCGGTTTCTGGCGTCGAGCTTTCGGTAGATGTTGCCCGTGTGAGACTTGACCGTGCCCACGGAGACGAAGAGATCCCTGGCAACCTCCGAGTTGGTTCTGCCCGAGGCGAGGAGGCTCAGCACCTCAAGCTCACGCTCGCTCAAAGGATCTTCGAGACGTTTAGACGATTCGAGCCGGCGTGGCGCTCCGTCACCCTCCGCCTCTGAAAAAGGCGCGCAAATCTCGCCCGGCTTCTCGTGCCGGTCCCGCTCGGGCAGGGCGTAGGCCATTACGCCGTCCTCTACCCGCACTTTTAGATGACCTTTGCGGGCGAGCTCCTCGAGCATCTTCGATGCCTCATCCACGATGAGCGAGGTCCACATGGCGGCCGTAGCGGGTGTGAGTTCGTCCCTTTCGGCGAGGATGTGCAGAAGCTCTTGTTCCTTGACCTTCCTGTCCTCCGATCTCTTTGATGTAAGGCTGGCTCTGTCGAGCGTGGCCAGCGCGATCGGCACCGCCGTGCCGCAGGCCAGGGCGAGCCACCAGAAGCTCGTAAGGGGAACCAGGACGAGGCATAACCATCCCAGGACGAATAGGTACAACGCAGATTGCCAGTTGATCCACGATGTAACATCCCTTTTTACTGTCGAGCCATGCGCTCCTGTGCTTGGGCTCGTCGCTGCCCTCGCAAGCCGCTCCTCTTCGCCGGGCCACGGGTCGTCTGAGGCAACTCCTGGACGTTCCACATATTGCTCCCGACTACCGTCTTCGGCCTGTCCTCGGGCTTCGTTCTCTGCTCCCACGATCTCTCTATACGTCTCTGGACGGCCAATTGTTTCACCATCTTAATGGGCACCGAAGCCTTTAGCTAACCTCGTCATATCGAGCGGTTCTTCTCCGTTCACGAACCGGGGGTTCCCTCCGAGCGGCCGGATCATCGCTCGACCTGTGGGCTTCCGGGCTTGGTATCTTGACGTTCGCTGGAATCTCCTGGCCTAAACAGCAAAGAGCGGTGCGGTGAGCCCGATGCCCCACCCGAGGGAGAGGAGCAACAGCACGCGCATGACCAGCGCCATCCCGAGCCCCAACCGCCGGGCCAGGACCTGCCTCTCCTCGGAGAGCTTGTTTACGAGGAGAGGAGCTAAACCTCCGAGGGCTCCGCTATTGGTCGTCGCGAAGTAGATAAAGAGTGCGGTCATGCCGGTGGTAGTGACGGTGGTGAACCAACTCGTAAAGCGGAAGAAGCGCTAGCAACATCAGTACCGCGATCCTGGGAAAGAACAAAGATACTAGGATGGATATGATGAAGACGCCTAGCGACCAGAATCTCCAGGTCGTTAGCGACGCGATGCGTTCTTCTGGTATGTCGGGCAACAGTAGCTCTCGATGCCTGCGCAGGTGTCTCCACAGGCCGACCTCGCACAGCGTGACGGCACCGGCGACCGCGGAGAAAGCAATAACAGCGCTAGTCGATTGGTCATCGAATATGAGTAGATCGCTAGGGAACGGTAGCAGGCTTACGAAGCCTAGAAACACCAGGTTCAGGACAAGGATCCGTCCGTCAACGGCGCGGCACATGTCGAACATACGATGGTGGCGCACCCAGAAGGTGCCGATGACCACAAACGATGCCGCGTAGATCACAACCTGAGGCAACGCTTCCCACAGGAAGCCGTTCACCTCATCCGAAGCTAGGTTGGAGGGCACATCGATGGTCAAAACAAGCAGCGTTATGGTGATGGCGAAGACGCCGTCGGAGAAGCCGATGATCCGATTGTTAACGCGTGTCTGAACCTCGCCTGCGGCGCTTGCAGCGCTTGGGTGGCGCTCATCGTTCACCTTGCTACGTATTCTGACAGCTTGCGGCTAGGCCTGCTTGCGCAAGGTGCATTAGAGGATATTGCGCCTACAGTGCAGTAGGAGGCTGCCTCGTTGCCTCTATTCACCGAACTGCCCGAGACTATCTGAATAGTAGCTAGGGCGGCATCCAAGGCGTATATTTAGACGGTACGCCGCGGCGAACGGGCCATATCTTTGGCGGCGCGGGAGGGAGAAGCAACGTGTCAGAAGACGTGGCCATAGCCCAGATAGTCACCGCCATAACCACCGTCTTCTACGCGGCGGTCTTCGCGAGCGGCTACTACCTGATGATAAAGGGGAACCGCAAGACGTTGCGGGAGATGCGCAAGGAACGGCTCTCCGGAGGGCGGCCGCAGGTCGTCATCGAGGCCAGCTTGCTCAACCTGCCGACGGTGGAGCTGGTTGTGCGCAACGAAAGCGGGGGGGCCGCGAAGGACATAACGTTCGACTTCACAGCGCCCATAGAGGACTCCTCCGGCTTTATCCTCTCCGACCTGCGCTACCTCAAGGAGGGGATTCCCTTCCTCGGCGCGGGCGAGAAGATCCGCTGCTTGTGGGATCATATCGATCGTCTCGAGCCCTATCTCATCGAGAAGGGGCTCCGCGACGGCATAGCAGCGAAGGTGGCCTACAAAGACCTCGCAGGAGAAATCTACGAAACCGAGTGGAGGATCAACCCCCTGCTCTACGAAGGGCTGCGCCACGATGCTAGTAGGGCTTCCCAGGGCTCGTCGGGTCCTTTGCCGGAGAAGGTTACCGAGGACGCAAAAAGCGGCAAGACGAGCGAACCGCCGCGAAGCACCCGCAGCGCAGACGGATATGGGAGTAACTTAGGTAGAATGGCAAAGCGGCCGCCCGAGAGAGCGACGCATTGGCCGAAGGACCGGTTCTTCGTGGGACAAGTGCCTACCGTTATGCAGAATCTGCGCCTAGAGCTAGGGGGCGGGTTGCCTCTCGGATACTCAACATACGAACGCACAATAAATAGCTTTTATAAGAGCAGGCACCCCGCTCTCTAAAAGGGACTAGCGCCTTGCCTTGCCCTTCTTAGCTGTCTCCTTCTATATCGTTCAGTACCAGCTCAAACGCCGCAGGATTCACACGTAGCTCTCCCGCGAAAGGCCTGTCGAGCGTGAGAATCGCAAATATGGTGAAGGTAATCCCCGCCGTTAGTGCCGCTACCGCTAACACGTGCAGCCGGGTACTGTCCATCCCCAAGAAGTAGGTGAAAAGTACGATGATAACCGCTAAGGCTACCAGTACGGCCCATAGGATCGGAGGCAGGCCCTCACGGACATCGAGCAGGCGATCATCCCTATTCTGGTTGAGGCTGTGGGTCCGCTCCAACACCTGTGTGTAAAGGGCCTGCTCGGCACTCGTGCTGGGCTCGAAACTATCGACGCTCTCCGTCAGCTGCTTGGTTAGTGCCGCCGCGTTGGGGCTTGTTTGTCCTTTCCGCATCAAAGCCCATTCCTCATCCACGACGGCTCTGGCGTAAGAGGTGGCAAGTTGCTGAATCCGATCTCGCTGTGGTTCAGGAAACTGTCCGGCAAGGTGATGAATCGCTCGTACGTCACCGGCCTCGTTTACCACAGCTTCCTGCGCTAGGGTGTACTTGTTTAATGCGAGATAAGCTGAAAAGCCAATTATCACGCCGAAGCTGACGTGAAGCGCACCATAAACTATGCCGATGGTGAGATTGTGCGATTGACGAAGCTCTAACGAAACCCAGCGCTGGGCCAACATGAGCCCTGCGATTGCAGCGAGCACAGCCAGCGAAAGGATCGCTACTCCAAACAAGGTTGTGTACAAGGGCAATGGCAACGTAAACCTGCTCCTCTATATCAGATCGGCCATATCCTCATGTTATTATGCTACGGTTCCCCAGTGGCAACCGCCGCTGCCTACACTCGCACCCCTATGGGGCTGAGGAGGGTTTACGCCTAGAGCTAGGGGCGGGTTGCTTCTATTCGCAGCACTACTTGGTCATGAAGCCCGGCCCCACCCCCTCCAGAAAGAGAGTCTGGCTCCGGTAGCCAACCCCGCAGAGCAGTCGTAGAATGGTAGAGTAGTATTAGCTGGCGGTGGTCTTCTGACGGAGCTTCCCAACACGGTTCGAACCGGGATTGTTTGAAGTCATGAAGTCATGCTGCGCGCGGGACGCCGCGTGTGATCGGCTGCAGCTAGACTCCTTGCCCACAGACACCAGGAAGTAGGTTTCAGTAAGCGCATCCCGAGACAAGCAGTTGGTCTACTCCGGCGAGTACAGCGCCTGGCTGTTCGACCTCGACGGGGTCATCACCGACACAGCCAGCGTGCACGCTGCCGCGTGGAAGAGAACGTTCGACAGATACCTGAGAGAGGTGTCGGAGCGTGAGGGTAGACCCTTTGAGCCATTCGAGATAAACCCGGACTACTTCCGCTACGTGGACGGCAAGCCGCGCTACGAGGGCGTGGATAGCTTCCTGCGTTCGCGCGGCATCGCCCTTGAGTGGGGAAACCCCAACGATCCCCCGGGCAGGGAGACCGTCTGCGGTCTCGGGAACAGTAAGAACGCGATGTTCAATGAGGTTCTGAGATTCCGGGGCGTGCAGGTGTTCGGCTCTTCGGTGGCCCTGATCCGGAGGCTGAGGTCCATGGGTAGACGCGTCGCTGTAGTCACGTCCAGCAAAAACTGCGACGCGGTGCTGGAGGCGGCTGGCATCCAGAACCTCTTCGATGCTAGAGTAGACGGCAATGTCTCCACGGAGAAGAAGCTCGCCGGCAAGCCCGCCCCCGAGACCTACGAAGAGGCCGCGAGGATGCTCGGGGTGTCCCCGGAGCGGGCCGTCGTGATAGAGGATGCCATCTCCGGGGTCCAGGCAGGGCGGGCAGGTGGCTTCGGCCTCGTCATCGGCGTAGCCCGGGGCGACGACCCGGAGGTCCTCCGCGAAAGTGGTGCCGACATCGTCGTTCGCGACCTTGTAGAGCTCAGCCTAGGGTGAGGAGTAGATAATGGCTAAGCCCATCGGCAACCTGCCGCACGCGCTGACCCACGGCGACGAGCTGGTCAGACGGCTGACCGGGAAAGCGCCTGCCGTCTTCCTCGACTACGACGGCACGCTGACACCCATAGTGGACCGGCCCGAGGACGCTGTCATCTCCCAAGAGATGCGGAACGCCATCCGACGGCTAGCCGAGCGGTGCCCGGTATGTGTGGTTAGCGGACGCGACCGCCGGGTGGTGCAGGAGCTCATGGGCCTCGACGACCTGATCGTCGCCGGCAGCCACGGCTTCGACATCTGGAGCCCGGAGGAGGGCACCATTAAGCGCGAGGAAGGCGCCGAGTTTGAGGCGTTGCTCGACGAGGTGAAAGCGCGACTCCACGAGGAGATCGATCCCATTATGGGCGCCCTGGTCGAGCCGAAGAAAGCCTCAGTCGCAGCCCACTACCGGCTCGTCCCTGAAGAAGAGCGGCCTAAAGTCAAAGAGGTTGTGGATATGATACTCACCGAGTACCCCGACGAGCTGAGGGTTATACCCGGCAAGATGGTCTACGAGATACAGCCCAAGCTCGACTGGGACAAGGGCAAGGCTGTACTCTACCTACTTGAGGCCCTGGGTCTCGACCGCGACGACGTGGTGCCTCTCTACTTGGGCGACGACACAACTGACGAGTACGCATTCGAAGCCCTCGCGAACCGGGGCGTCGGTGTCTTCGTCGGCTATGCTGACGCCCAGGAGGCGTTTGGACAGTCTACCGCCGCCGACTACATACTCCACACGACGGAGGAAGTGAGACAGTTCTTGGAAACGCTGGCGCGCTAAGGCTATGGAGGGGGAGATGGTAGAGGGGACAAGCAGGTCCGCCGAGTCGAACTGGACGCTCGCCTACGATTTTTTCGATCCCGGCAAGGAGGGTCTGCGCGAGGCGCTGACCTCCACCGGCAACGGCTACTTCTGCACACGGGGCGTCGCCGAGTGGGCCGACGCCGACGATGTGCACTACCCGGGCACCTACGTGCACGGTGGCTACAACCGGGAGACCACGATCATGGCCGGCAGGCCGGTCTTGAATGAGGACCTGGTAAACCTGCCCAACTGGCTTGTGCTCAAGCTCCAGATTGGAGACGAGCTGGTGAGCCTCGACAACGTCGAGCTACTCTCCTACCGGCACGAGCTGGACTTCCGCAACGCGAGGGTCATGCGCACCCTGCGGTTCCGCGACCGGGCGGGCCGCGAGACCACTCTCTGCAGCCGCCGCTTCGTCAGCATGGCCAACATGCACCAGGGGGCGATCGAGTGGACCATCACGCCGGAGAATTGGTCAGGGCGGATGTCGGTGCTCTCTGCGCTAGACGGCCGGGTTACTAATAGGGGCGTCACCCGCTACCGGCAGCTTGAAGGCCGCCACCTGGATCCGGACCTGACCCGCACCGTAGGTCCCGACATCATCGCGCTCCGGGTGCAGACCCGCCAGTCGCACGTATATATTGCCGAGGCGGCGCGCACCCGGATCTACGGGGAGCACCAGGTGGTAGGTGTGCACCGTGGCCTCTACCAGATGGAAGACTACATCCACCAGGTGTTGAGCTTCGAGGTCGAAGAGAGGGTTCCGGTGCGCGTCGAGAAGATGGTCGCCCTCTACACCTCGCGTGACCACGCCATAAACGAGCCGCTGGCCGATGCCATAAAGGCCGTCGACCGCTGCGAGCCGTTCGCCGAGGCCTTCGACCATCACGCACGGGCGTGGGACGAGCTGTGGTCCGCGTGCGACATGCGCATCCCCAGGGACGAGGGGGTTCAGCTTCTGATCCGCCTGCATATTTCCCACGTCCTGCAGGTCTGCTCGCCGCACACGGCCGACCTTGACGCAGGGGTCCCGGCCCGCGGCCTCAACGGTGAGGCCTACCGTGGGCACGTCTTCTGGGACGAGCTCTACATCTACCCGTTCCTCAACTTCCGGCTGCCCGAGATCACGCGCGAGCTGCTCATGTATCGCTACCGACGGCTGGATGAGGCCCGCGCAGCGGCTAAAGAAGCCGGCTACCGGGGAGCCATGTATCCCTGGCAGAGCGGCAGCGACGGAAAGGAGGAGACCCAGGTCGTGCACCTCAACCCCAGATCGGGGCGGTGGGATCGGGACCTCAGCCACAACCAAAGGCATGTCAACACCGCCATCTTTTACAACATCTGGCGGTACTATCAGGCAACCGACGACTTCGAGTTCCTCCTCGGCTATGGCGCCGAGATGATCCTGGAGATCGCCCGTTTCTGGTCTAGCATCGCCAGCTTCAACCCGGACCGCGGGCGATACGAGATCCACGGCGTGATGGGGCCGGACGAGTTCCACGAGAAGTACCCCGGCTCAGACGAGGAGGGGCTGCGCAACAATGCCTACACCAACGTGATGGTCGCGTGGATCTGCGAGACAGCCCAACAGGTTCTCGACCTGCTCCCCGAGCGGCGACGACGGTCACTGTGCGCCAAGATCGGGCTCTCTGAAGACGAGGTTCAGACGTGGAACGACATGAGCCACAAGATGTTCGTGCCGTTCCACGGCGATAGCATCATCAGCCAGTTCGAGGGCTATGAGGAGCTCGAGGAGCTGGACTGGGAGGCCTACCGCACAAAGTACGGTAACATCCAGCGACTCGACCGCATCCTTAGAGCCGAGGGGGACACGCCCGACCGCTACAAGCTCTCCAAGCAAGCCGATACCCTGATGCTGTTCTTCCTGTTCCCCGAGGAGGAGCTCCGGCGAATCTTCGAGCGGCTCGGCTACGAGTACGCGCCCGACATAGCTCAAAAGAATATCTCCTACTACGAGCCCCGAACCACCCATGGCTCGACTTTGAGTTTCGTCGTGCACGCTGCCATCCTGGCCGATTTGGACCCCGAAAGCTCGTGGGAGATGTTTATGACCGCGCTGAAGAGTGATGTCGGTGACATTCAGGGCGGTACTACCCAGGAGGGCATCCACATGGGGGTGATGGCCGGGACGCTGGACCTGATCCAGCGTGGCTACGTGGGGGCCGAGATTCAGAATAGCACCCTCTACTTCAGCCCGAAGCCGAACGACAGGCTGGACGGCCTCTCGTTTCCCGTGCGATTCTGCCAGACGCCAGTCGAGGTCACGCTCAAGGAGAGTAGGCTGGCGGTCGCCACACAGACCGATGGCTTTAATCGGTCCATCAAGGTTGGCGTCGGCGATGAGGTTCGGGAGATTAAGGACGGGGAGCGCTACACCTTCACCCTCTGATAGCAGTTAGCAGTGATGTTGACCCATACGCACCATGGGCGCATTAGTGCTCGCGCAGGATTGTTTAGTAGAGGCCATGCGCCGAGGATGGGAGTGGGGCAATACCATCGCAAAGCGCTGTGAGCAGCCTCCCGAACAGGAAGGGTACTCTCAGAGACCACTTTCTCGTCGCGAACTGCTGCGGTTTGTTTTGCTTCCAAGGTGATCGCCGCTGTACACGGACCTTTGAGCGGCTCGAACTCGAGTCCCCATTGGCGTGATCCTTGTGTCATCAAGGTGTCGTTTCTTGACTACAACTCGTCTCAAAACTGCCGGTACCGTTATGCTAGCATCCAAGAGGACGACCATACTAAAGGCCGACGGTTGCGAATGGCATCTGGCTCAGTGTAGGAACCCGGCGTACTCACTCCTCTCGACGTTTGTGTGCTAGGTTTAGTAATAACAGTAACATTAGCGACGCTACGCTGTCTGTCAGAATCTTTCAGCGGGTGTGTTGGGCGGTCGGAAGGAGTAAGTAAATGACGCGGATTATCAAGTGCTTTGAAGCGCACTACGAGGCTCACGAAGTCCCATTTGGCTGCACCTACGAGTGGCATCCGGCGTACACCGCCCTTGAGTGCGACTGCGGCGAGGGGTTAGTCTTGACCGGTATGAGCACCATAACCACCTGTGGGTGTGGCGCCGACCACAGCGCATTCATCCGCGACATCCGAGAGCGAGAAGGTCGACTGCGGGACGAGGTCACCCACCCCTGGCTCCACAACACCCAAGACCGCGCAGAACAGCACCTACGAGACGAGGCTGCTTATCCTAAGGACTCGCCCTGGCGCTACAACGACATCACGTCGGACAACACCAACAATGAATGAAATGAGCGACAATAGTCAAACTTGTGGGCGGGAGCAAGCCGTGAAAGCGCAGACACAAGCTTGGGAGGCCGTGGAGCTCCTAGAGCGGGCCCGCGAGCTGATGGTCGAGGAT
>DATDKT010000036.1:0-18673 GCA_036519775.1 Rubrobacteraceae bacterium | reverse complement strand
CCCCTTCAGGGTTGCTCGCAGCCGCTGGATATGCACGTCTATGGTGCGCGACGAAACGCCTACCCCCGCGTGGCCCCACACCTCTTTGGCCAGTTCCTCCCGGCTCTTCAGCTCGCCAGGCTCAGAGGCTAACGCTGCCAGGAGTTCAAACTCCTTGAGCCTCAAAGAAAGTGGCTCTCCCCTCACTCGCGCGGTGAAGTTCTTCGTATCCAGTGACAGCTCACCGGCCTCGATGATCCTGCCGCGTGCACCTCTGGAAAGAGTGCTCCGCTTGAGGTTGGCGTTGATGCGTGCTGCAAGCTCCTTGATGCCGAAGGGCTTCGTCACGTAGTCATCAGCGCCAGCCTCAAAGCCTTTGACCTTGTCTTCCTCGGCGTCTTTTACGGTAATCATGATAATTACGATGTTGGGGTCATCTCGGCGTATCTTCTGGCAAACCTGAATCCCGTCGTACTGTCCGGGAAGCATCAGGTCGAGCAGGATGAGGTCCGGGCGGTGCTTGCGGGTTAGCTTCAGGGCCTCGGCTCCGTCCGGCGCTTTGTGCGCTACGAAGCCCTGTCTGGTGAGGTTGTAGGCCAGGGTATCTAGGATCACCGCGTCGTCCTCGACGATCAAGATTTCGGGCGAGTTCCCAGGGGCGGGTCTCCTACCAAGCATGAGACGCAAGGTAACATTGGGCTGGGCAGGTGCGGGGGTTTGATACCTAGATTTAACAGAGGTTTACGCGGGATTTAACATAGGGTTTCTTTAACACTCTCTTCTATGCCCGCACACTCTCGGAAACTCCGAGAACACCCCTTCTAGGAAGTCCGGTGAACAAACGTCCCGCTACCATACGCCCCCCTGTGAGAAAGTCCTGTGTAGCCAGTCGACTGGGTAGTACGTGTAGTGCTACACAGGACAAAGCTGCTTTCCGAGAATGCCAACTCTAGGACATTGTTCTGTGCCCCGTTGCGGGGCTTTAGGACCCGTCGGCTAGTTCCTCCTAGATGACTGTGACGCTGCCTTGCATCGAGTCAGAGCACTGGTAAGTGTACGTCCCCGGCTCATAGAAGGTGACCTGATAGGATTCCCCCGGATACAACACGGGCGAAGCAAACGAGCCGTCGTGGGCCGTTACGGTATGAGGCTTCTCACCCACATTGGTCCACACGACTGTCGTTCCCGAGGGCACCGTAATATCAGCCGGATCGAAGTAGCCGTCGTAAGCGGCCACCGGTACGACCCCTTGTTCCTCCTGCGCCCCAACGGCGGGCACAAACAGCACCACAACCGCACCTAAGAGCAGTATCGACAGGTACGCTATACGCTTCATCGTAGGCCCTCCCTCCACGGCAGCCCCGTAGCTAGTTGCAAGTTCCCTCCCTAAAGTTTGACCCCTGCGTTGCTAGCAGTCAATACGTAGGTACATTTCGGCATGCTTGCGAGTTTCCGAGAACATCATAAACCGGAAGCCTAATTTCCGGGAACACCCCTTCTCGGCATCTCGGTGAATAGAGTAGAGGCATTGACGGGATCTGGGGGTTTTCGAGTTCGGTTTATGCGGACGCGGTGAGGTCCCGGTAGCTAGGATGCTCGTTCGCGCGTCGGCCGCAGCCGAGTACGGGCGCCTCGGATGAGACGTGCGGCCTCCTCGAGGTCATTCACTTATCACCCCTGGACGTTGGTGCCCTCAGCTTACAGGCTAGCAAGAACTCCAGAAAATGGGATAAAGTTGCGCAAGCTCTATTCATCGACGGAGCCTTCACAGTGGACTAGTGTTAAGCGTCCCGATCTGAAGGCCTAGACAACTCTTGGGCTTTGATCCGTGCCCGCTCCGGTTCTTCATGAGCACGTTCACCTCGCGTTTCGGGTTCGTGGTTACAGGGGCACAGCCTGAAGGCTTCCTCGAGGTCACCATGTGTTGTCTCCGAGAAGTAGCGGACCCAGCGCGTGCCGCCGCACTCCACGCAGGAAGGGGCAGACATCAGCCGCCCACCCCTTCGAGCATCACGGGTCCGCGGCTCAGTTCAGGGTGGCAGCCCAAGCAGTAGAAGGGCTGGTCTCGCCCCCGACGGTTGCGAAGCCCCATAAGGGCTCTGCCCCCTCGACTGGGCCGACCGGCGGGCTCGTCGCACCCTGCGCAGCGATTCCGAGGCCGGTACCCGCTACCGTCGCAGCGCGGGCACCCCTCGCCCTCGTGCCGGAAGCATCTCACCAACTCCGGCTCGGGAATAGAATAGGTAGGAACGTTCCGTTCCTCGTGTACACTTGCCATGGAGATCAAGGAAGACTCCTTTCCTTGGTCATGGCTCCGTTGGGATGGCGGTCCCGCGGAGCCTTTTCTGCTTATGTATCCGTAGTTTACTACCTTTCATTTACCTTCTCAATACCTTAGCTTTACTTTCTCATTACCTATTAACACCTTAGAGTTAGGTAGAGTTCATCCACAAGGAACAGGGTGTCTACAATGGCGGGCGTGAACATCGGACAAAGCGTCAGAGCCAAGAGAGTTGCCCGATTTTGGACGCAGGAACAGCTCGCCAGGGAAGCTGGTATCTCTCAAAAGGCGCTATCTAAAATAGAGAATGACGAAGTAGAGCCACGCTTCTCCACAATCATTCGACTTGCTGAGGCGCTAGGTGTCGATCCTTCCGAGCTGGTAGACGAGAAGTAGTTTGTCCCTCTATGAAGTGGAGCTTGTTGGATCTGCGCAGTAGTATCGGTGGTGGCCCTCGCCGGAGAGCCCGACGACGCTAGAAGCAGGTAGAGCTAACCCGACCGTGCTCGCTTTGTGTTCTACGGCTCGCGTGACGCTCGGGCAGCTCCTAAGGCGAAGGTTCTTCTGACAGCCCGTCACGAGGTTGTCTAGGCTCACAGAAGGAGACTGCTCACCTAAAACGGCAACAGGTGCGTCTCCTCGTGAAGGTAGTGCGTGAAGAGGGAAGCGCTTCAGGGATTCTAGGTCTCTATTACATTTTACGAAACAAAGCCATGTCTCTTAGGGCTCTTCCTTTGAAGCCCCGGGGGCGTCTACGGGTAGCGGGGCGTTATTCTTAGCGCGGCGGGCAGTCGTCTGAGGACTCAGGGTAGCATTACCTTTCCGGACCTTTTGTCGTGCACTACTAAGGATAAGTATCCAGCACCCCACCATCTTGGAACTAGATCTCTTACGTCGGTAGTCGAGAGACACCGGGATCTGGAGATTTCAACTCCGGTTTATGCAGAGTTGTAGATGCAGAGTCATAGGTATGTATTTCCAGAAGACTTGCCCTCTCGGCAGCACCGCTAATTGAGGCAACTCGCACCCGCGAATTAGACGCCGGGCAAAGTTACTACCACCACCTAGTGTCTTACACGGTGTCGCCTGTGTTCGCCGAGCCGCTTAAATCTAGCTGCTCTGCTGCTCTTTCCACCTGCGCCAGCGGCTGGTGCTAGCACAGCTCTTGGTGCAGTACTTTTGCTTACCGGACTCTGGGTGAAATACGCGCCCACAACCTGGGCACTCTTTGAGGTCGGCTTGCTGAGCGATCATCGTCGCGAAGTTAGTATAAAGGGCTTCGTGTAGATTTGGTGGCTGGTGTCCAAAGACGAACTCCCCCGGGGGTGCTTTCTCCTCAAAACTGAAGGCGGGGATCAGTACTGTCGGATACTGAGCCACATGGTTGTTTATCAATCCGGCCACGCCCATACTGACGTGTTTTAAAAAGTCTTCGTCGTTCGAGGTCTCTGGGAGGCCTGGCCAAGTCATGTGTATAGATCGCACCGGATCGGCAGAGCCGGTTCTCTCAGCCTCCCTAAGCCCCATATAGAGTAGAACTATTGCATTGGCCTCGTACCCTGCTTTTTGCCAGTTCAATACAGACTCTCTACACTTACCAGTGCCCAAATAATTCGGTCCATGCCACAACAGTCCGTACCTTCGGACAAAGGCCCTGAAGTCCTGATAATCACTGGCGGCCGCCAGCTGGAAAATCGCTCGATCTAAATTATCGGGCATGTAACGCTCTGCCCGACTCTCATCTAAAACTATTTCATCGTCAATAATACGAGCTGGTCCCCGGACCCACTCTGGGAAACCAACCCAAGCTACGATGCCACCCTGCTCCTGACTCACAGTGCGATGCCTCCCCGAAACCAACGCTTGCAAACGCTGAAATTTGAGTTTCAGCGTTGTGCACCAACGTATATAAGGCTATTATACCGTGTGAGAACTAAGGAGCACACAACCTGAGGCATGAACATGAAGCAGGAGGAACCTTGGCTACGAGTTCCGCACAAGAAATCATCGAGATAATGCGAGAGGACCAACGAAGGCGAGAGGACCGGGTACTGAAGGAAACCGGTATCATCCACTCTGAACGACGGATCTTCAAACTAGCCTGCAAGCATTTTAGAGACCGGGGGGAGGGTAAGGGCTAATGGGCGTTTGTGCCGCGATAAAGCCAGATGGCGTTAGGTGCCGTGCAAGGGCTATGAAGGGCTATGCCTACTGCTTTAACCATCGTCCAGAGTTCGCCGATGAGCGACGTCTCCATGCGAGCAAGGGAGGCAAGCAGGGGGGACGAGGGCGGCCCGCGAGGCCGGGGGCCGAAGGTTTACAAGACATCAAGGACCTCCTTGCCGATCTCACCGTCGGGGTGCTCTCGGGGGAGGTGACGCGGGAAGTGGCCATTGCCGCGAACCAACTACTAAACACCTCTCTTCGAGCCCTCGAACTCGAGCGCAAGTGGAAGGAGGTTCTAGATTTGGAAGGCCGCCTAAAGGCCGTTGAGGGAGTTCTGAAGGATCGCAAGAGGAGGCGAGCGGGATGAAGAAAGACGGGTTAGGGAAGTTCTACTCGGACTTTACGGGGGAGGAACGTTTCCGGCTGCACCTCGAGGCGCGTTATAGGGGCGACGAGGCCGAAGTGAAGCGCTTGCTCGAGAGCTGCCCCCGCGAGACCTATTCGATGAACGAAGCGGACTATACTGACCGCTGCAAGGCCAGCAAGGAGATCGTTCACACAATTTACGGGTTGCTCGCCCCGCCTCTGGCCAAGCTCGCAATGATAGAGAGCTTCCGGGAAGATCTTCCCCACGTATTGAAGATCTACATCAACGACGTGGTATTCGCTTACCGCGACGGCCACGAGGCAGGTGCTAGAGGCGCTTGGGAGGCAGCCGGCATGACAGGAGACCCGCCGGGGTGGAAAGAGCTAAAAGGAGGAGACGAGGAGAACAAAGACCCTGAGAAGGAGCGGGAAACGCAAAACCTGCGAAGAATAACCAAGCGATTGCAGAAGGCGAGCGCAGCAATTGTCGGCCCCCTCGAAGAACTGGAGCGGGAGCTCGTAGAGGAAGCCCTAACAATGTGGACCGCCTTTGCCCATTTTTGCAGCGAGGAGTGCGGCATGGAGCCGGAGAAGCTTGTGAAGGTGTGGTTCGAGCCGATGCTGCCGGCGATAGAGATCCTACAGGGCCTCTCAGGCTCAACAGAGTTGAACCTCGAGATGCTCGAGGAGTACGAAGCGGCTTTAAAGAAAAGGTGGAGTAAGCTCATAAGGCCGGACTGACACTCCCCGTACGGTAGATCGAAGACCGCCCGTTTAGGCTATGTGATCCTCCTTAGGGTGGGGGGGTTGGCCGGCTCCTTCTCTTTACCGTACTGAGCGCGCGACACGCGTTTGTGCAGGGCGCCCACTTTTTATGTAAGGTCCCTCTGAACGGCGTTTAATACTTCGGGTCGAGAGAGCCGGTCGCCTGACGTAACCGGCCTCACCAATTTTATACGATGAACAAGGTATAAAACGGTAACGAAACTCTCGAAAGGGGACTAACTCGGTTGCGCGGCAGCGGCGATAGCGTAGACGCTAGGGCAACGCTGGCGATGGACCGCTCCGCGCGCTTGATGGAGCGGGCGATGCATCGTCTCCCCGGAGGCGTCAACAGTCCGGTCCGGGCTTTCCGCTCGGTCGGTGGAGATCCCTTGTTCATGCGACGCGGGGAGGGCTCGCGCATCTTCGACGTGGACGGCAACTCCTACGTGGACTACGTCATGAGTTACGGTCCTCTGATCCTCGGCCACACCCACCCGGAGGTAGTGAAAGCCTTGGAAAGGGCGGTACGGGACGGGACAACCTTTGGGGCTCCGACGGAGCTGGAGGTCGAGCTGGCGGAGCTGGTCTGTGAGGTCGTCCCCTCGATGGAGATGGTCCGGATGACTAACTCTGGCACCGAGGCCACGATGAGCGCCATCCGGGTCGCCCGCGGGTACACCGGGCGCGAGGGCATCCTCAAGTTCGATGGCAACTACCACGGCCACGGCGACGCCCTACTCGTCGCGGCGGGTTCGGGCGTTGCTACCCTGGGCCTCCCCGACAGTCCCGGCGTTACTAAGGGAGCCGCGAAGGACACCGCCGTGCTACCGTACAACGACTTGGAGGCGGTACGGGTGCTTTTCGAGGAGCGAGGTGAGGAGATCGCCGCCGTCATCCTCGAACCCGTCGCGGGGAACATGGGGTGCGTGCCGCCTGTGGAGGGGTATCTGGAGGGTTTGAGAGAGGTCACGCAAAGGTACGAGACGGTACTCATCTTCGACGAGGTCATGACCGGCTTCAGACTTTCTCGCGGCGGGGCGCAGGAGCGTTACGGGGTCGTACCGGACATGACGTGTCTCGGCAAGATCATTGGCGGCGGGCTACCCGTCGGCGCGTTCGGGGGGAGGCGCGAGATCATGGAACAGGTTGCCCCCGCGGGACCGATCTACCAGGCCGGCACCCTCTCTGGCAACCCGCTCGCCATGATCGCCGGCCTCGCAACTTTAGGCGCCACGGGCGAACCGGGCTTCTACGAGAGGCTAGAAGAGTCAGGAGAACGCTGGCAACGGGGGATAAGCGAGGTCGCGAGCGCGGGCGATGTTCCCTTCACGATAAACCAGGTCGGTTCGATGGTTAGCATCTTCTTTACGGAGGGAGCGGTAACGGACTTCTCTTCGGCGGCCCGCTCGGACACGGAGGCGTTCAAGGACTTCTTCTGGCACATGCTCCGGTGTGGTATCTACCTCGCCCCGAGCCAGTACGAGGCCGGATTCATCTCTTCGGTTCACTCCGAGGAGGACTTGGAGAGGACCTTCGATGTGGCCCGGGAGTGGTTCGAGCGAACGTCGGTGGGGGAAGGGCGGAGCTAGTGGAGGCCGTACGCCGTACGCCGGAGGTCTCGCTCAGGGAGGTGTTTTTGCACGCCGCTAGGGGTTTGCCAGGTGCGGGAGATCGTCGAGGCGGGGTCGTCGCCGAGGCTCTGGGATATTTGCAGGAGGGGTTCGGGGCGCACTACGCTACCGGAGTGGCGACCGACGACGCAATCCTCGTTGGGGATCACGCTTACGCCCGGGCGGTCGAGACGATAGCGAGACTGAACGAACCGCGCTTCGTCGGCGTGGCTAGCCGCATGATTCGGGACGGCGCCGGCGAGATCTCACGCGGAGGTGCGGTCTCCGCAGGGTTCTGGACACCGCACCTGGCCCAACTCCTGGGCATAATCTCCGGTGAGAGCGAAGAGCGTTCGCAGAAGCGCATTAGGGCCGCGATAGAGGAGGTGGCGCGTGCCGGCTAACAACCTGCAGGAGTTCGTGAAGGAGCTGCGGCGCGGGGGCGAGCTCGTGGACGTGCGCGAGCCGGTGAGCGCGAAGTTCGAGATCACCGAGATCTCCGACCGCGTCATGAAACGGACCGGCCCCGCCCTCCTCTTCCACGATGTCCAGGGCAGCGACTACCCACTTCTCATCAACGCCTTCGGCTCGAAGAAGCGGATGGCGAATGCCTTGGGGGTCTCCGATTTGAACGACATCGGGGGTCGCATAGAGGAGCTCCTGGAGCTGACCAAGGGACCCGGTAAGGGCCTCATGGCGAAGCTTCAACTCCTGCCGCGCCTGCGCGAGATCTCGAGGTTCCCTCCGCGCACCACGAAGGGGGCACCCTGCCAGGAGATCGTCTACCGTGACGACGATATAGACCTCGAACGCCTCCCGGTACAGACCTGCTGGCCGGAGGATGGAGGGCCCTTTGTAACGCTCACGATGGTGCACACTCAGGATCCTCAGACCGGCGAGAGGAACGCCGGCATGTACCGGGTACAGCGCTTCGACAAGAGAACGGTCGGCCTACACTGGCAGCGCCACAAGACCGGCGCGGCCCACTTCGAGACGGCAAAGAAGCTCGGCCAGAAGCTCCCCGTGGCGATAACCTTGGGTGGAGATCCGGCGACGATCTACTCGGCCTCTGCGCCTCTCCCGCCCGGTATCAGCGAGTTCGTCTTCGCGGGGTTCTTGCGCAAGGAGCCTGTGAAGCTCATCAAGTGTCTCACCAACGACCTCGAAGTTCCCGCAGAGGCGGAGATAGTCATCGAGGGCTATACTGACCCCGAGGAGCCGCTCTCGCTCGAAGGTCCGTTCGGGGACCATACTGGCTTCTACTCACTTGCCGACTACTACCCGGCGATGCACGTCACGGCGGTGACCATGCGAAAGAACGCCATCTACCCATCGACCATCGTGGGCCGACCGCCGATGGAGGACGCGTGGCTGGGGTACGCCACTGAGCGCATCTTCCTGCCGCTCACACGGCTGACGTTGCCGGAGGTCCTTAACTACCATATGCCCCCAGAGGGGATCTTCCACAACCTCGTCTTCGTTTCGATAGACAAGCAGTATCCGGGACACGCTTTCAAGGTTGGAGCCGGGATGCTCGGCCTGGGACTAATGTCGTTGGCGAAGATGATCGTGATCCTCGACTCGGACGTAAACGTGGAGGACACGAGCGAGGCGTGGTGGGTGACGTTGAACAACATAGACCCGGAGCGGGACATCCGCATGCTCCCCGGCCCGATAGACGTGCTGGATCACTCCAGCCGGGCGTTCTCCTACGGAACGAAGATGATCGTCGATGCGACGAAGAAGTGGCCCGAGGAGGGCTTCACCCGTGAGTGGCCGGAGAAGATAGTCATGAGCGAGGACATCAAGAAGCTCGTAGACGAGAAGTGGGAGCGGTATGGCATCCCCCTCGACTAGCCCCGCCTCCGGTACGACGGCCGGCAGGGTGCGCGTGCTCCTGGAGATGGTCAAGTGGGAGCATACTGTCTTCGCCCTGCCTTTCGCCTACGCCGGGATGCTCGCTGCCCCCGTGCCGTTCAGCTTCTCGAACCTGTTCTGGGTCACGGTCGCCATGGTCGGTGCCCGCACCGCCGCCATGACCCTGAACCGGATCATCGACGCGGGGATGGACGCGAAAAATCCCCGCACCGCTGACCGCGCTATACCGAAGGGCCTCGTAGGCCTGCGCGAGGCGTGGATCTTTACCCTCGTCTCGATAGGGCTATTGGTGCTCGCGACGTTCTTTCTCGCACCGATCACGCGGTACTTGTGGCCGCTTGTGGTCCTGGGGTTCGTACTCTACCCCTATACCAAACGCTTTACTTGGCTCTGTCACTTAGCGTTGGGCGTGGCGAACGGCTTGGCGCCGGGGGCGGCGTGGGTGGCGGTCACGGGTGAGGTGGGGTGGACACCTGCCTTGATCTGGGCGGGAGCAGCGCTCTGGGTCGGGGGCTTCGACATCATCTACGCCCTTCTGGACCGCGACTTCGACCTAGAGAACCAGGTCAACTCCCTGCCGGCCCGGTTTGGGGTCGGGCCCGCGCTCGTCGTCTCGCGCGTCTGGCACGCTCTGAGCGTCGCTTCTCTGGTAGCCTTCGGGATAGCCGCGGGTTTGGGAGTGATCTATTACCTCGGAGTCGTGGTGGTGGCATGGCTTCTCTTCTACGAGCAGTCGCTGGTCAAGAAGGGCGACCTCTCGAAGCTCAACATGGCGTTCTTCACGATGAACGGGGTCATCAGCCTCATCTTCTTCGTCTTCGTCCTCCTCGATCGGTTAATCGGCTAGTGGCCATGGAGAGTGCTTTCGTCGGCATTACCGGGGCAAGCGGCGCCCCCTATGCGGTACGCCTTATAGAAGCCCTCGTAGAGAACGACATGTTCGTCGAGATCTGCGCCTCCGAGATGGGCGAGAAGGTCCTCGCCTACGAGATGGGCGGCCTTAACACTAAAAAGCTCGTCGAGACCTACGGCGTGAAGCGCTATGCCTCGGACGACCTCTTCGCGCCTCCAGCGAGCGGGACGAGTGTACCGGATGCGACGGTCATAGCTCCCGCGAGCGTCTCGACTTTGGGCAATATCGCCAACGGTACCGGGACCAACCTCGTTCATCGGGTGGCGGACGTGGCTTTGAAGGAGCGAAGGCGGCTCGTGATTCTGGAGCGCGAGATGCCTTACAGCCTCGTGCATATAAAGAACATGGCAGCAGTTACCGAGGCCGGCGGCATAATAACCTCCGCCGCTCCGGGATTCTACAATCACCCGGAGACGATGGAGGACCTTATTGACTTCGTGGTCGGGAAGGTCTTGGATGCGGTGGGCCTCGAGGGACACGAGCTAGTCGAGAGGTGGGGCCATAAGCGGCGCGGGTAGAGAGACCACCGGGAGGCGGCTCCCCGGGGGCGAGGAGCGGGCGCGGCTCGTGCGCGAGATGTTCGACCGCATCGCGGGGCGCTACGAGCTCTTGAATACGCTCATGACCGTAGGCCTGCACCGTGTCTGGAACAAAAAGGTGATAGAAGCAACCGGGCTTCGTACCGGAGGACGGTCGCTGGACCTCGCCTGCGGAACCGGTAGTCTGACGCGGGCTCTGGCAAAGAGGGTCGGACCCGAGGGATACGTGCTCGGGGTGGACTTCTCGAAGGAGATGTTAAGGGTCGCGGAGCGGCGACCATCGCCGAACGTCGAGTACTGGCTTGGGGACGCGACGGACCTGACCGGGATAGAGGACGACTCCTTCGACGCGGCGACGATAGCGTACGGGGCGAGGAACATACCGGACCTCGACGCGCTCTTCACGGAGATGGCACGGGCGATCAAGCCCGGCGGGAGGGTGGTATGCCTGGAGATAGCGCGGCCCAGAGGACGATTTTCTGCTACCTTTTACCGGCTGTGGTTCGACAAAATCGTGCCGCGACTCGGCGCTGCGGTTTCGGGTGATGCCTGGGCGTACTCGTATCTTCCGGAATCCGTGAAAGAGTTCGTAGCGCCCGGTGAGTTAAGTGACATAATGAGGCATAATGGATTACAAGACGTTGCATGGCAGCCCGTCTCTGGCGGCATCATCACGCTCCACGTCGGGACGAAACCTGGCTGAGAGCGCCCGCAACTTACGCGCCGCGCTCCCCGACGAGGTTTCGGAGACCGTAGCGGGCGTGGAAGAGCGGCTCATTGAGGTAGCGTACGATGCCCTGGGCGAGCTTGTCGCGCCGGTGCTGGAGGCGCTCACGGCGGGGGGCAAGAGGCTCCGCCCGATCCTGCTGGTCTTGAGCGCCCGGATGGGCGAGCCGGAGGATGGTGCGCTACTCACGGCGTCCACGGCCATCGAGGTATTGCACACGGCTACGCTCATCCACGACGATGTGGTGGACAAGGCTGGCTCGAGGCGGGGGAGGCCGACGACCGCCGCCGCGTACGGGCGTGAGGTCGCTGTGGCGACCGGCGATTACCTCTTCGCCGAAGCGTTCTACGGGCTGGCGGAGATCGGGGACCCGAGATTGGTGCGCGCCTTCTCAGAGGCGGCGATGGGTCTTGCGGCGGGCGAGTTGGAGCAGTTTCGCTCGGCGCGCGGCCCGGTCGAGGTCGAGGCGTACCTGGAGCACATCCGCATGAAGACCGCCGGCCTCTTCAAGGCGGCGTGCGTGGCGGGTGGCACATTGGGCGGGCTCTCCATCAAGCAGGTAGATGCCCTGGCGACCTACGGGCAGGCCCTGGGGCTCGCCTTCCAGATGTCCGACGACGTGATGGATCTGGTCGGCAAGCCGGGGCTCATGGGCAAGGGGGTGGGCGCGGACTTGGCCGAGGGGACCGTTACGCTACCCGTCATCTTCGCGCTCAAAGAGGGGGACGCGGCGGTTATCCGGCGGGTGCTTCAAACGCCGAGCCCATCGCCGGAAATTTTGGAGGCCGGCATAGAGGCGGTCTTGGCGACGGATGCGATCAGGAAGACGGAGAGCTGGGCCTTGGGAGAGGTCGAGGCGGCGATAGAGGGGCTCGAGCTCTTGCCCAACGGGGCGGAGCGGGCCATCCTGGAGGCGATAGCGAGCGAGGTGGTGGGAAGAGATGCTTAAGGTAGGTGCGCCGGGAGATCTGGCGGAGATCCGGGAGAAAGTCTATGCGGGCGAGAGGCTCTCCTTAGAGGACGGACTCACGCTCTTCGAATCGAACAACGTAACCGAGATGGGCCGTCTCGCCAATCACATGCGGGAGCGTCTCCACGGCGATAAGGCATACTTCTCTCACAAGTACCGGCTCTACCCGACGAACATCTGCATGTACCGCTGCCGCTTCTGCGCCTTCAGGGTCTCCAAGGGCGACGAGCGGGGCTACGAGTGGCCCGCGGAGAAGACGTTGCACGAGCTGTCGAGGGTGGACCTCACGGGCGTTACGGAGTTCCACATCGTCGGCGGCGTACACCCCGACTGGGGTTTCGAGGTGTACCTGGACATCATCCGGGAGCTGCACCGGGGATACCCCGACATCCATATAAAGGCATGGACCGCCGTTGAGATCGACGCTTTTACCCACCTGAGCGGGAAGAGTGTCCGGCAGGTCCTGGAGGAGCTGCGCGAGGCGGGGTTAGGGAGCCTGCCGGGAGGTGGAGCGGAGATCTTCGACTGGGAGGTCCGTCGTACCATCTGCCGGACCAAGTGCACCGGGGAGCGATGGATCGAGGTCCACGAGACCGCGCACGACCTGGGCATGAAGACCAACTCCACGATGCTCTACGGTCACATAGAGACGCCGGAGAGCAAGGTCGACCATATGCTGCGCTTGCGGGAGCTCCAGGATCGTACCGGTGGTTTCCGGACCTTTATCCCGCTCGCCTTTCACCCGGACAACACGCGCCTGAAGCACCTGCCGCGCTCGACCGGAGCCGAGGATCTCAAGCACATCGCCATCGGGCGGCTGCTTCTGGACAACGTCCCGCACATAATGGCCTACTGGGTCACAGAGACGCCAGAGGTTGCGCAGCTCGGGCTCTCTTTCGGGGCGGACGACCTGGACGGCACGATCATGGTGGACGAGGAGATCATCAACGCTGCCGGCGGCAAGCACGTCGAAGGGGCGATGACGAAAGAGCGGTTCGCGGCGATGATCCGGGAGGCCGGCCGCGTGCCGCTGGAGCGCGACACCGAGTTCAACATGATCCGCGAATACCAGGAGATGCCGCTGTAGGATGCTTCGCGTCGGCTTTATAGACTACCTGAACTGTCTCCCCTTGAGGCTGGGCCTCGAAGCGTCCGGTGGCCTGGAAGGGGTAGAGCTCGTCGGCGGTACGCCCGCTGAGGTAAACGCGGCACTCCTCTCGGGCAAGGTCGAGCTTGGGCTCGTCTCGTCGGCGAGCTGGGCGCGCAATCGCGACCGGCTCAAGCGTCTGGAAGGCTATGGCATAGCCTCAGATGGGCTAGTGATGAGCGTGCTGCTCGCCACCCGCGAGGACCGGCCACTCCCTGAGGCGCGGAGGGTGGCGCTTACGAATGAGTCGGCGACGAGTCACTCTCTCGCGAGGCTCATGCTGGAGCGCGTCTACGGCGCTTCTCCCCTTTACGAGGTGGTCTCGACGCATCCCGCGAAGGTTCTGGTCGAGCACGACGCGGCGCTTTTCATAGGCGATACGGCGCTCCGGGTCCGGCGCATGGGTGGCGTCGCGGTTTATGACCTGGGGGAGGCGTGGGAGCGTTTTGCGGGGCTGCCGATGGTCTACGCGGTGTGGGCCTCGCGCGGGGACCCTACCCCTTACGGTTTCTGGAGAGAGCGGGTAGCGCGGGCTGTCTCGTGGGCTGGGGAGCACCTCGATGAGATCGTCGCCGAGGCGCGGCGGTTGGAAGCCCCGGCGGCGGAGGAGGATTTGAGGACGTACTTCTCCTCTTGTATCGGCTACCGCCTCGGAGCGCGCGAGGAGGAGGGTTTGGAGAGGTATCTGTCGGAGGATGAGCTTCTAACCTCCAGAGTCTACGGGAAGGTGAGCGCATGACGAGCGCGTTGTTGGAGAAGGGTGTGCTGGACGCGGGCCTCAGAGACAAGGAGGCCAAGAAGCGGCTCGCGGAGCTCTTCGAGAGGGACTTTCTGGACCTCGCTTCGGAGGCGGACGCGATCCGCAAACGGCTTCACCCGAACGACATAGTCACGTACATCGTGGATCGGAACATCAACTACACGAACGTCTGCTGGGTCGCCTGCTCCTTTTGCGCCTTCTACCGCACCAAACGCCAGGCCGAAAACGGCGACGGCTACGTCTTGAGCGTAGATCAGGTCCTGCAGAAGATACAGGAGACCGTGGACCTCGGCGGGACCGGCGTCTTGATGCAGGGAGGCTTGCACCCGGACCTCGGGATGGAGTACACGACGGACCTGTTCCGTACCATCCGCAAAGAGTTTCCCGAGGTACAGGTCCACGCGCTCTCGCCGGCGGAGATTTGGCACCTCGTGGACAAGAGCGGCCTCTCCCTGGAGGAGACCCTGAGAGAGCTGAAGAAGGCTGGGCTCATGAGCATCCCCGGCGGCGGGGCGGAGATCCTCACCGACGAGACGCGGGGCCGCATCGCCCCGGCGAAGAACTCGACGAGCGCGTGGCTGGACGTGATGGAGGCCTGGCACGCTCTGGGCATGAAGTCTACGGCGACGATGATGTTCGGAATCGACGAGTCCTTCGAGGAGCGCATAGAGCACCTGCTCCAGATCCGCGCGCTCCAGGCTAAAACCGGCGGCTTCACGGCGTTCATCGACTGGACCTTTCAGCCGGACAACACGACCTACCTGAAGAAGCACCCGGATTTCGAGAAGGCTTCTTCTCTGGACTACCTGAAGACGACGGCCATAAGTCGCATCGTCCTCGATAACGTGCCCAACATTCAAGCCAGTTGGGTGACACAGCCGATGAAGACCGCCTCTATAGCCCTTCACGCTGGGTGCAACGACATGGGTTCCATAATGATCGAGGAGAACGTCGTGAAGGAGGCGGGTGCCGCGTACCACACCTCCGAGGAGGGGCTTCGGGGCGTTATCGAGCGTAGCGGCTTCAGACCCGCTAAGCGCACCACGCTCTACGATCAAGTTCTCGAGCCCGGAATCTCCGTCGAGGACATCTAGTTGGGCGGGGCGAGCCGTCCCGCCGCGATCTTCGCGGCCGACCTCGTCCTGCCTATCTCCGCCCCCCAGATCAGGGACGGCGCCCTCCTGGTGCGCGACGGCCGCATCGCCGCCGTGGGTCAGCTACAGGAGATAGAGCGCGACAACCCCGACGTCGAGGTCCGCTATTTACCTCGCCACGCGATGATCCCCGGCGCGGTGAACACACACGCCCACCTCGGCTTCCGAAGGGGTGACGCGCCCGAGGGCGGATCGTTCTCGCGCTGGGTGAACGAGCTGGTCTCCAGGCTCCCTGAGAAGGAGTCGTGGACCCCCGAGGCCGCACGTACCTCCGCCCGGGAGGCCCTGGAGTCCGGCACAACCTTTCTGTGCGACTCCTCGCCATACGGGGAGTGTTTGCCCCAACTCGCGGAGTCGGGCTTGGCCGGTATCGCCTTCGCTGAGTTCTTCCCGATCATGTTCGACTCGCCCGAGGAGGCGGTGAGAAACATCGAGAGCACCGTGCTCTCTTTGCGCAAAGGCCTCCCCCCGAGGGTCAGCGTCGAGACGAGCGTGCACGCACCCTACACGGTGGACCCCGAGTCGAGCAGGCTCGCGGCGCGGCGGGCGAGAGAGAGGGGGGAGCGGCTCGCTATACACCTCTCGGAGAGCCCGGAGGAGTATGAGTTCGTTTTGAGGGGGGGCGGCGGGCTGGAGCGAGTCTTCGGGGAGCTTGCCGGCTGGGGCGGGGTAGGCGTCTCACCGGTCCGGTACGCCGAGAGCGTGGAGCTGCTCGGACCGGGCACGATCGCGACGCACCTCGCTACCGGCGTCTCGGAGGAGGATATCGAGATACTGGCCCGCGCCGGCGTCGCCGCGGCCCACTGCCCCCGGTCGAACGAGTACCTCGGTTGCGGAGTCTCGCCGATACCGGAGATGCTCGAACGCGGCATATGCGTAGGGATGGGTACGGACGGTCTCTGGAGCAGCCCGAGCATGAACCTCTTCGAGGAGACGCTCTTCGCGGTCAAGTTGCACGGCCTCGACGGGGAGGTGGGCCTGAAGCTCTCCACTCTGTACGGGGCAAAGGCTTTAGGGATCTCCGGCGAGACGGGGAGTCTCGAAACGGGGAAGTGGGCGGACTTCGCGCTGGTCGAGGCGGCGCTCGGCGAACCCGGTGAGAGCCCTGAGATGGAGGTTCTCGAGGCGGCAGCGGGCGGCAGGGTAGCGGTGACCGTGGTCGGCGGAGAGCCAGTATGCGACCGGAGCGGGAGCGGTACGGGTTAAGCCCGGTCCCCCGTGGGATGCTCGCTCTGGAGTATTCGGGTTTTCGTCCTCTAAACCGTTCCTCGACGAGGCTTCTCAGGACCCGTCCGTTAGCGGTAGTCCTTCGTCGGGTGGCTTGATCCCCGGGGTCGGCCTTCGAGCGTCTCTACCAGGTCTATGGTACTTCCGTTGAAGATTTCGCTGACGGGACGGGCGATGCACAGAAGGTCTTCTCCTTCGTGTTGTACCACCTGGTCGTCGTCTTTGGGTTCACCGACGCCCAGGCGAACCTGGGTCTCGCCGGTCAGCTCTTCGGTCGTTACGGGGTCCAGACGCAGTACCGTGCCATTGAGGTTATCGATCTCCTGGAAGAGCTCTCTCGCTTCCTCTGTCACCGTGATCATGTCTTCCCCTCCCCTTGCCTGGCCGTGCGGAAGCAGCGAGGGCTACGGTCACGGCTCGCGGATCGTGGTTTGGAGCGTGCAGTTGCGGCGCCCAGGCCAGCATCCCCGCCGCGCCCGGTTCAAGATGTTCAGAGGTTACCAGGGCAGGGCTGGCCGAGCCAGAGAAAGTTTCTACCTTCCCTCGCGAAAGTCACCCTTTAGCGAATACAAGCCGTGGGGATCTGGTCTCCCCCGAACGACCGTACCCCCTATATATTGAGGTTTCTTAATAAAACAGAAGAGAATCGTACTTTGGGCGTTGACCAGTTAAATCACTGGTGAAAGAATAGCCGCAGAAGCCAAGCTCTACTTGGAGGGGGTAGTAAATTGAAGAAGACGATGTTGATAGTGGCGATGGCGATGGCGATTGCGATGGCGGTCGCGGCACCTATCGCCATGGCACAGGTCGAGCGGGACTCCGAGCAGGACGTCGAGAGTGGCGAGGTAGATCAGTCGTTCTCGGTAACGGGCAGCGGCAATTCCAGCCAGTGCGCGGAGATTCAGTCGGCCGCCCAGACCGGCAACACGCAAGACCTGGTGGGTGTCATTGATGCCGCCCGCGAAGAGGGTGGAGATGTGTCGTTTGAGGAAGGCGGTTCCTCCGTCACCATGAGCCCCGAGCTGGCAACGGAGTGCGTACAGGAGATCAACCAGGCCGCGTCTGCCGCCGGAGGGGCTGAGAAGAAGGTGACTCCGCCGCCCGCGCCTGTTCCCACGCCCGCCCCCGCGCCGAAGGCCGCGCCTGCTCCGGCTTACGCGTCCGAGGTCTCTCCCGCGTCCGCTGTCAAGGCGGGGGAGAGCTCTCCCGCGTCCGCTGTCAAGGCGGGGGAGAGCAAGACGCTTCCGCAGTCCGGTGGCGACCTCACCTCGATCTTCGCTTTGGGCGTCGGTGCCTTGCTCGTGACCGGCGGCATCGTGGCTCGCAGGCTCATCAGGTAAGCAGCTTCAACGGCGGTTAGCCCAATACAGCAGGCGGGCCCCCTCCGGGGCCTGCCCTCAAACGCCAAGTGAATGAGAGGAGGCCGGAACTTTGTGCCCCGGCCTCCTCTCATTTTCTCCGCGGGTAGGACTCCGGGGCGGTTATCATGGCTGCCGAGAAACTGGTATACAATCAGCTCCGCTTGTGACCAGGAGAACTGTGGAGAGAGCCGAGCATGATGCTGGATCGCGACAAGATCACCTTCTGGACCCGCCTGGGCGCTATCGCGCTGGCTGTGATCTTCGTGGGCTCGTTTGTCTTCATGGGCGTCGGCACGGACATCAACTACAACCTCTTTGATCTCCTTAACGATGGCTCTGAGGCGAAAGAACAGAAAGAACAGAAAGAACAGAAGAACGACACTCAGGAGCAGATGGCCCAGGCGCAGCAGGAATTCGACGAAGACCCCGAGAACCCCAGGGTCATAAAGCGACTCGCCGGCCTCTACATCCAGAACGGCCGGACGGATGAGGCAGCGGAGGTTTTGGAGAGAGGACGTGAGGTCGCCCCGGACGACCCCGCGATACCGCTCAACCTCGGTCAGGTCTATGAGAGAGAGGCGCAAGGGCTTACGGACGAGGAGGAGCGCCAGGCCGCGTACAGTCAGGCCGGGGACGCCTACGCCGCCGCCGCCGAGATCCAGGGCGACAGGCCTCGGCCGACGGCCCAAGCGTACCTGGCGGCGGGGCAGGCCTACGAGCAAGCCGGCGAGCAGAGCAAGGCGATCCAGTACTGGAACGAGTACCTCAAGCTCGAGCCCGAGGGCGAGCAGGCCGACGCCGTCAAAGAGCGCATACAGGGCCTGCTCAAA
>DATDKT010000035.1:0-7214 GCA_036519775.1 Rubrobacteraceae bacterium | reverse complement strand
GCCCAAGTGGATGTTACTAGATGTTACCTGCCGATAAGGAGCGGGTTAAAACGCGTGTCGTGGTCGTAGACGTCTACGCCTTCGGCGCGCTTGAGGCGGTTGACGACGGCATAGGTCAGGGGGGTGGCGAGGACTTCGTAGGCGGACTTGACGAGCCACTGGCCGACGATAGCGGTGATCATGGCTCCAAGCGGTATGGTCCCGGCAAAGGCGAGTAAGATGAAAACGAGCGAATCGAGGCCCTGACCGACGAGGGTAGAGCCGATGGTGCGGCTCCAGAGCCAGCGTCCGTCCGTGGCGACCTTCATCCTGGCGAGTACGTAGGAGTTCGCAAATTCGCCAACGAGGTAGGCCAGGAAGGAGGCGGCCAGGAGGCGCGGCGTGTAGCCGAGGATGACCTCGTAGGCCCCCTGGTTCTGCCAGAACGGGGCGGCAGGGAGTATGCCTCCGAGGTAGATGGCGGCGACGGCCAGGAGGTTGCAGAGGAAGCCCAGCCAGATTACACGCCGCGCCGCCCGGTAGCCGTAGACCTCGGTCAGAACGTCGCCGCAGATGTAGCTGATCGGGAACACGACCACGGCCGCCGGCAGTACGAGACCGAACACCCCGATCAACTTGACCGCCGTGATGTTCGCCGTGATGAGCGCCGTTACGAACAGGGCGACGACCACCACGAACGTATTCGAGTAACCCATACTCCTATACGCTGTCGGGTCCCGCAAGTTACCTGCCTCCGTTTCCGGCGTGTTACGGTTCGACAAAATCAAGTCCGGCGGCCGGACGACTACGATTATACGGCGCGAGAGCCCAACGTATCGCTAGCTAAGAAGCAGCCGGGCGCCGACGAAGACCAACATGGCGGCGAGGATGATAGTGAGGGGTTTACCGGGTATACGCGGGGCGAGATGGCTGCCGATCAGGACGCCAGGGATACTCCCCAGGAGCAGCGTCGCAGCCAGCCCCAGATTCACGTTGCCCTGCGTGGCATGGGCAACGCCGGTGACGAGCGAAAGCACGGTGGCGTGGACGATATCCGTGCCGACCACGACCGCCGGAGACAGGGGGTAGAGCAGGAGCAGTATGATCGCCATGATGCTCCCCGAGCCTATCGAGGTGAGACCTACAAGGTAGCCCCCGGTCGCGCCGAAGACGATAGTGTAGATCTTGCGTCTGAGCGACATGGAGGAGACACCGTCCCAACCCCCGCCCTTGCCAGGTAACTCGCCGCGCACCGGCAAGAAGATGCGAAAGACCAGGGACACCCCGACCAGCACCAGGGTAGCGGCTATGATAGTGATCATGATCGAGCGCACCGTCGCCGCGTCGAAGGAGCGCTCGATGAGCTCCAGCGTCGCCACCCCGAGCAAACTGGCCGGTATGCTCCCGATCCCTAAGAAAAGCGCCACCTGAAGGTTCACCGAACGCTGCCGGTAGTGGGCGGCCGAGCCAGCCAGCTTTGTGGCGGTCGCGTACACGAGGTCGGTGCCCACGGCCGTCGGGGCCGGGACCCCCATCGTCACGACGAGAAAAGGCGTCATCAAGGAGCCACCCCCCACCCCCGTCAGGCCCACCAGAAAGCCAACCAGCAGACCGAAGAGGGCGGGGAGCGGTTCGATCACGCCCGGAGACTACGCCCGGTCGTACTGCTTGGCGGGCTCGAGGTACCCGAGCTCCTCAAGCTTGGAGATAACCCTCCTCGCGCTCTCCTGGGGCTCCTCCTCGTTGGTCTTAATGTGGAGCTCCGGGGCTGCGGGCGGCTCGTAGGGGTCGGAGACGCCGGTGAACGCTGGTATCTCCCCACTGAACGCCTTCTTGTAGAGGCCCTTCACGTCCCGCTCGGCGCATACCTGCAGAGGTGCATCCACGAAGATTTCGACGAAGTCGTCTCCGATGTCGCGCCTGACCTGGTCACGGACCTCCTCGTACGGCGAGATGGCCGAGACGATAACGGCCACCCCGTTGCGGGTGAGCAGGTTCGCCACGAAGCCGATCCTAAGTACGTTCGTGTCCCTGTCCTCCCGCGAGAACCCTAATCCCTTGGAGAGGTTCGTCCGGACGATGTCCCCATCCAGGACCTCGACGGTGCCCAGGTGATCCCTGAGCTCCCTCTCTACGATCTCCGCTATCGTGGTCTTGCCGGCTCCTGAGAGCCCCGTGAACCAAAGCGTAAACCCACGGTCGAGCTTCGTCCTATTCTCCATACTAATCCTCCCTAGTTCCTCCGGGCTACTCTTCGTAGACGCGGGGTTGCCTGATGGTCTTTTCTTCTTCGCGCAGGCCCTCGATCAGCACCTCCACGACCTCGGCACGGCTGAACTCCGGTGGCGGGTACTCCCCCCTTGAGAGCATCTCCCTGACCCGCGTGCCGCTGAAGAATACGTGCGCGTCCTTGTCGTGCGGGCAGGTCTTGGTGGTCGCCATCCCACCGCAGTTCAGGCAGAAAAACGCGTGCTCGAACATCAAGGGAGTTATCCCTAGCTCCTCGGGCTCAAACTCCTCGAAGATGTGCTGGGCGTCGTAGGTGCCGTAGTAGCTGCCTACCCCCGCGTGATCGCGCCCCACTATGAAGTGGGTACACCCATAGTTCTTGCGGCAAATAGCATGGAAGATGGCCTCCCTGGGTCCCGCGTAGCGCATAGCTGCCGGGAAGACTGAAAGAACGGTGCGCTGCTTGGGGTAGTAGCGGTCCAGGATCGTCTCGTAGGAGCGCATCCTGACCGCTGCTGAGATGTCGTCTGACTTGGTCTCGCCAACCAGCGGGTTGAGGAGCAGGCCGTCCACCGTCTCTAAAGCACTCTTCTGGATGTACTCGTGGGCACGGTGGACGGGGTTTCTTGTCTGGAAGCCTACCACACGCCTCCAGCCTCTCTCGGCGAAGATCGCCCTTAGCTCTCTTGGCTCGTAGTAGTAGCCAGGGAACGGACGGGGGTTCGGCTCCTCATCAAGGAGCGTAACCTCCCCACCGATAAGGGTGTTCCCCTGCCGATACAGAGCGGCCACGCCGGGGTGGTTCTCGTCGTCCGTCCGGTAGACCGCCTTCGCCTCGCCGCTCTTGTCGTAAGCGTAGCGGTCCGCGACGAAGAGGGTCGCGACGATGCGGCCCTCTTCGTTGGTGAGCGCGATCTCGTCGCCCTCGTCTATCCCGTTCGCCTCCTCGTCGTTCGCGGAGAGGGCGATGGGCAGGCTCCACACCAGGTCGTTCGCGAGGCGCATCGTCTCGACGACGCTCTCGTAGTCCTCACGGCCCATGAAGCCCGTAAGGGGCGAGAATACACCGGTCGAGATCATCTCCAGGTCCGAGAGCGCTCTGGGGCCCAGGACGACCTTCGGCAGCTCCTCAGCTCTCCGCAGTAGCTCCGCCCGCGTCCCCTCGGGGTCCCCCTCGGGGAGGCGGCAGTCTATGAGCTCCCCACCGTGGGGCGCTATCGCCGTGTACTCCGTGGTGCTCCTCATCGGCATACCTCCAGAGAGGCGAGCGCCTGCCTCTCGCACTGCCGAGGCAGGCGCCGTAGGACACGGCCGGCGAGCCCAGCGACGCAGTGGTTCCAGGGGCGCTCGCCCATCGCCCAGAGTCGTATTTCCGTGGCATATCCGCAGGTTATCTCGGAGAACCTCTCCCGGTCCACCCCGGCCTCCTCGAGCTCCGCGCCCCACTCCTCCCAGAGAAAACCCGCCAGCGGATATCCGGTGTTTACGAGGCGTATGCCCTCCTCAGGTGAGTCTTCGAGAAGGTAGCGAGTGTCTGTTTGTAGCTCTATCGGCTCTTCGGGCAGGTTGAGTTCTATCCGTGGTTCTTCCAAAGCTAGTACCTCACAGCGTCGTGTTCGACCGGCGCCAGATCCGTCCCGGAATAGTTCTCCAGGTGCTCCTCAAAGTCTATGAACATGGGAGCCTCGGGATCAAAAGCCCTCTTCAGGGTGTTGAACGCCACCCGCTTGTTCAAGGTGTCTAGCTTATCTAAAGCTTGCGGCTTGTCAAGCTCCCGCAGCTCTAACTTCTCTCGAACGAGCTCGAACGCTTCGAGGCCTTCCTCGGTCCTTATGACTATGCTTGAATACCCGTCGGCGCTCCCGACGCTCCCTACGGAGATGTCCGCCGCGTGCCCCATGAAGTCCGCGCACTCGTCGCAGCCCTTCAGTGCAGCCCCGTGGAAGTCCCGGATCGGCTCCTCGAAAATCGTCTCCCCGTCGAGGTCTTGCACGATCATCTTCCCGCGGATGATGTCCACGCGCCCGACGTTGTCCAGATCCACGTCGCGCTTGTCCTTTATCTCTTCGAGCATCAGCTTCTCGTAGTTGAAGCTCTTCGTGCAGAGGAGTGCGATGGTGAGCGTGATAGCCTCGACCTGCGAAGACCCCCACGTCCACGGCCTCGCCTGCATCGCCTTTATCCCCTCGATCTCGCACGGCGTCCCCACCACTGCTATCCGGGGGTTCGGCGGCAGATCGTAGCCCTTGAAGTCCGCGTGCCCCAAAGCGAGCGTCTGGTTATAGAAGCTCCCGGCGCACTCGACCACTTCCTCGGGGGTGGTCGCCACGTATGCTTCGCCCTTCCACCGCTCGGTCTCGCTCTCGCGGGCGACGAGGGCGCCGTCTATCTCACCAGCTTCGAGCAGCGAGATCAGGAGCGCGCTGACCACGCCGCCGTCCTGCACGCCCTCTATCGTCGGCTCTACCCTGGCCGTATAGCTCTCTTCGACGTGCCCGATCCCCTCGATGGTCCGGGCCTCGCCGTTGCCAGTAATCTTCCAGGTCTTCTCGTACTGCAACCCTCCCCGCGGGCAGAAATCCCAGCAGAGCGAGCATCCCGTGCACATCTTGATGAGCGTGGGCAGGTCGTCCTCCCCGATGCCGATGGAGTCGGACGGGCAGGCAGCGACGCACACCCCGCACTGGACGCACCGGTCCGCATCGATGACCGCCTTCTCAAGGTCCCAAAACCAGACCTTCCCGGGAGCCTCGTCGATATCGTTCATCAGCTCCCGGATGTCGAAGCCGGCCACTAACCCCTTCCCCTGTTCCGACCGGCGCTCCGCAAGGCAGCTCGAAGCTCCTGATTCGGCCTCCGGCGAGCCCACTCGTGGAACCGCTCGCCGTCGCGGCGCTCCTCCTTGAACTTCCCGAAGACGGCGACCAGGGCGTCAGGTACGTCGTCGGCGGGCTTGGCTCCCTCGACCCAATCTATGAAAGCGGCATCCCGGCCCAGAGATCCGCCGAGGCCAATGTCCACGCCCTCGACGATGGCGTCCTTCGTCTTCGCGGTCTCGCCGCGGAAGCCGATGTCCCCGATCTGGGGCTGGGCGCACGAGGCCGAGCAGCCCGAGAAGTGCATCCTTATAGCCTCCTGGCCTATGCCATCCCCGACCCTCTCGTCCATCTCCTTCGCCCACTCGACGGCACGGATCTTGGTCTCCACGATCCCGAACCGACAAAACTCGCTCCCCGTGCACGCCACCACCCCACGCTCGAATGCCCCGGGATTCGGCGAATACTGCTCCAGCAAGGGCTCCCCAAGGAGGTCTTCGAGACGCTCCTCGCGCATCCCGGTGATGATGAAGTTCTGGTCAGTGGCGAGGCGGATCTCGCCGCCGTACTCCCCGGCGAGCCGTCCCGCCTCGACAAACTGCTCGCCGCTCATCCGCCCGACGGGCACGTTGAGGCCGACGTAGTAAAGTCCATCCTCTTTCTGCGGGTGGACGCCCACGTGGTCGCCCCGGTAGTGCTTCGTCAGGTCTTCACCAGCGGGCGTCGGCTCGAAGCTGGTGCGCTTCTCCAGCGCCTCCCTGAAGCCCTCGGGACCGAGCTCCTGCACGAGATAGCGCATCCTCGCCGTCCAGCGGTTCTCGCGATCGCCCAACTCTCCGAAGACCTGGGCGATGCCACGCGTCACCTCGACGGCCTCCTCGGGCCGGACGAAGACGTCTATATCCGACGCCATGCGAGGTCCGTCCGAGAGCCCGCCTCCAACGCGCACGTTGAAGCCTAGAGTCCCATCCTCCAAACGCGCCGGTAGCATGCCGATGTCGTTGATCTCCGCCTGAGCGCAGTCCTCGACACAGCCGGTCACGCTCATCTTGAACTTCCTCGGGAGGTTGGCGTACTCCCTGTTCCCGGTGAAGTAGTTGGAGATGGCCTGAGCCACCGGGTAGGCGTCGAGTATCTCGCCGCGTCCCAGGCCCGAGACGGGGCAGCAGAGGACGTTGCGGGCCGAGTCGCCGCAGGCCTGCACGGTCGTCATGCCTACTTCTTCGAGCCTGCGCCAGATCTCCGGCACGTCCTCCATCTTGATCCAGTGCATCTGAACGTCCTGGCGCGTGGTGAGGTCGAGGAAGTTGTTCCCGAAGTGCGGGTTGGGGATCGGGCCATTCGCGAAGTCTACCGCTATCTTGCCGATAACCTGTGCCTGCTCCGCGCTGAGAACACCACCGGGCACCTTTATGCGGATCATAAACGCGTTCCCGCCCTGATTTTGCGGGTAGATGCCGACCCACTTGAGGCGCTCGACCTCGCCCGGCACCTCGTCCATGGACTCGATACCTTTTTTCGAGTAAGTGTCTATGACCGCCTCGCGCACCTCCAAGGGGTGGCGCTCCAGCTTGATCTTCTCGACCTTGTTGAGCTTCTGGTTCTTTCTAAGAGTTTCCACGCACGGCCTCTCCCGAGATCCAGTGCAGCCCGCACTCGTTCTTCTCCAGACCAGACCAACGCCCCGCTCGCGCATCCTCCTCCGGCGCTACGGGCCTAGTCTGCGGCTCACACCCTATGCTCTTGTAGCCCCTCTTCAAGAGCGGGTTGACGGGTACGTCGTGCTCGGCAACGTAGCGGTGGATCCACTCTTCCTTCACGAAGGCGAAAGGCGCGATCTTAGCCGTACCGTAGTGTCCCTCCCAGGCAACCACCCTCGTGCCCGCCCTCTGCAGCGTCTGTTCCCGCCTTATCCCTGTCATCCACGCTTCGTACCTCTCAAGAGCCCTCTCAAGAGGCTCTATCTTCCTTACCTGACAGCACAAGTCCGGCGAGCAACTCCTCATCCTCTCCCCGTAACGCTCCACCTGCTCCTCTACAGAGAGCCTCGGCTTCAAAACCTCCAGAGGAAGCTGGTAACGCCTCATCACCTCCTCACGGAACTCGTGGGTCTCCTTGAAGAGAAAGCCGGTGTCTATGGTGAGGACGGTCACCTCGTCGGTGATCTTGGAGATCATGTCTATAAGCGCC
>DATDKT010000034.1:0-4064 GCA_036519775.1 Rubrobacteraceae bacterium | reverse complement strand
GGGTGGGAGCATGAGGAGCGAAGGAAAGCGCGGCAGCGGAGGCTACCTCGCCGGAGCGCGGGCGGTGCTGCCGCTCGCATTGGCGACGGGGCTGATGGGGATCTCTTTCGGGGTTTTGGCCTACTCTTTGGGTTGGGGCGTGGTCGCCCCGATCGTCTTTTCTGTCATCACCTTCTCCGGGACCGCCCAGTTCGCGGTAGTGTCGGTGTTGGGTGGAGGTGGCGGAGTGGTGCCGGCGATCGTCGCCGCTGTGCTGCTGAACGCTCGCTTTTTGCCCATGGGGGTCGCCGTTGCCCCGTTCCTTAAGGGCGGGCCTTTGCGCCGGGCGTTGGAGGGCCAGGCGATAGTAGACGCCTCCTGGGCTATGGCCAGCCGTGGTGGCGGTCGCTTCGACAGAGAATTTATGATCGGCGCCACCATCCCGCAGGTCATCTTGTGGATCGGCGGTACGGTCGTCGGCGTGCTAGTCGGGGGCGTCGTGGGGGACGTCGAGCGGCTGGGGTTAGACGTGATCTTCCCGGCCTTCTACCTCACCCTACTCGTGGAGGAACTGCGCGGCGGTGGGCAGACGATCGCCGTGGTGCTGCTCGCGGCGGCGCTGGCGCTCGCCCTGGTCCCGTTCACACCCCCGGGCATACCGGTGATCGCCTCCTGCGCCGCAGCGCTCCTCGGCCTGAGGGGGCGATCGTCGTGACGGCGCTCTGGATCGCGATCGTAGCCGTGGCTTTGGCCAGCGCAGCCATCAGGGCTTTCGGCCCTATCCTGGTAGGAGGCCGGGAGCTGCCTCAGAGCGCCAATGCGATCATCGCCCAGCTGGCGCCCGCCCTTCTCGCTGCGCTGGTGGTCACCCAAACCTTCGGCGAGGACGGGCGGCTAGTACTCGACGAGAAGGCCATGGGGGTGGCCATCGCGGCGGTCGCCCTCGCGCTTCGGGCGCCGGTGCTGCTCGCGGTCGCCCTCGCGGTGGTCGCCACCGCGCTAGCCAGAACCTTCGGCTAGCAAACGGTCCCGAAGAACCGAGACCTCGCAAGGAGGACCGGCGCAAACCGTCGTTGCGGTGCTTACAACTAAGGGAGACAACGGGGTGAACGATGGTGCGAACTCCATAGAGCCGCTGCGCGTGTTCCGCAACCGGTGTTACGCTTGTCTCGGCCGACGGGCCGACGCGCTCTTCGAGCTTTGCGACGCGATCTTGACCGCCGGCAGAGTCCCCTCGCCTCCCCACCTGAGCCTTGTGTCGGTGCACCGCCGCGGCTGGGGCAGCCTCTACGCCGCGCTCCGAAAAGGCGGGGTGGACGAGGAAAGCATACAGAACCTGCTCGCCTGCTGCCCGCTTGGCCGCAACCGCGCGAACCACCCCCTGTTTATGCCGTGGATCTTTCGGTCTGGCCCCGCGAAGCGCTACCCGGCCATAAAGAAGGCCGCCTGAAGGCCCTTCCAGACTGGAAACTACCTACTTGTGCAGGTCAATGATGGATACTGCACGCTCTCCGGTAGTTAAATTGGAAGTTTAGAGGGTGTGTGAGAAATCCCTGGGCATAGGTTTCGCTTTCGGTGATGGTTGCGCGTTTGCTGTCGAAGGAGAGCATCAGCGCTCACGGAGTGGAGATGTCGAACCTCGAACTACCAAGCTGGTTGCCAGCGGTCCAGCAGCGTTTGGGCAATCTTCTTTACGAAGCTGTGAAATCAGCATCCGTCCGGCTAGTAGCCCCTTCTCAGCGTGGTCCTGGTGGACGGTGGTTATGGGAGGATTGGAGCTCGCTGCTGCGGGGATGTCGTCGAACCCGACCACGGAAACGTCTTCGGGTACGGAAAGCCCTCGTTCTGTTGCCCACGCGATGACGCCTAGCGCGAGTTGGTCGCTCGAGGCGAGGATGGCTGTCGGTCTGTGCTCCAGGGAGAGCAATGCCTCTGCCGCCCTCTGCCCGAATTCTTTGGAGCTTCCCGGACACTCGTACACGGGCACCTTCGACCAGAGCAGACCGGCGTCCTCCAACGCAGCCCGGTAGCCCTGCAGCCTCAGACGGCTCACGCGAAATCCAGCTTGTTCTTGGCGTACGGGGTTCGCTATCCCGTCCCGGCCGCCCGGCGAGAGGGCAAACGACACGATGGCGAACCTCTCGTGTCCTAGATGAAGAAGGTGCTCGGCCGCCGTTCGGGCTGCCGCCTCGTCGTCGACACCCACGAATGGCACTCCCTCCTTGAAGGGTTGGTCCACCACTACTGCCGGCAACTGCCTGTCCAAGGCAGCAGCCAACAGCGGTTCTTCGTCGCTCATCGAGTAGATCACGAACCCGTCGACCGCAGCCTGTGCCGCCGCACGGGGGTCGCGCTCTCCCGAGACACCCCCGGCTGCAGGCACGAGCAGAAGTCCCAGATCGGCTCCCTCGGTGACCGAACTCAGGCCGCTCAAGAAGGAAACTGCGGCCGGATCGTCGAAGGCGTAGGACAGCGGGTTCGAGTATAGGACCCCCACCACATCCGTCCTCTGCCGCCTCAAGGAGCGCCCGACCGGATCTGGACCGTGGTAGCCGAGCTTCTCGGCCGTCTCGAAGATCCGCTCCCTAAGAGCCTCCGAAAGCCGATCCGGGTGGTTGTAGGCGTTTGAGACCGTCATCGCGGAGACATCAAGCTCCTCGGCGATCCTCGTTAGGGTCACACGCTGTCCCCCGGAACTTCCCGAAAACGCTCCCGCTTCTTTTTTCTTGCGGCCCATGAAGTTGATGCTACATTACTTTAACGTTAAAAATATAGTTAAAACGGCTAGTGGAGGGGCACCATGGACGTAAGAGGGGACACTCGGGTCAGGCGCAAGGGTGCGGCGCTGGCGCTCCTATGCGTGGCGCAGTTTGTGGACGTGTTGGACGTGAACGCGGTAATAGTCGCCCTGCACTCGATCGGAGAGGACCTTGGATTCTCGCGGGCGGGTCTGCAGTGGGTGGTTTCGGCTTATGTGTTGTTCTTTGCGGGCTTCTTGCTCCTGTCCGGGAGGTTGGCGGACCTGTGGGGCAGAAGGAGGACCTTCGTCGCGGGGCTGGCCTTGTTCACGGCGGCTTCGCTTTGTTGTGGGCTCTCGGTGTCCCCGGAGATGCTGGTGACGTCGCGTGCTTTTCAGGGGCTTGGGGCGGCGATCATCGCACCAGCGGCGCTCTCCATCATCACCACTATCTTTGCGGAGGGCTCAGAGCGGGATCGCGCCGTGGCCGCCTGGACGGCGGTGGCCGCTGGAGGGGGAGCGGCGGGCCTGCTCCTGGGCGGTCTCATCACGGATTCCTTAGGCTGGGAGTGGATCTTCTTCGTCAACGTCCCCGTGGGCGCGGCGGGGATCGTGCTCTCCTACGTGCTTCTCCCCGAGAGCCGGGACTTCTCGGCCTCTCGCGGGTTAGACCTCCTCGGGGCCGGAACGGTCACCGCGGGGCTGGTGCTCTTGGTCCTGGGGCTTACGCGAATCGAAGAGGCGGGTTTTGGCTCGCCGCCCACACTGGCGACACTCGGCTTCGCCGCCGCGTTCTTCGGGGCCTTCGTATTCGTGGAGCGACGCGCCGCCGATCCCCTGGTCCCCTTGGGACTCTTCCGCCTGCGCGGGTTGGTGGGGGCGGCCCTGGTCGCCTTCGCGCTCACCGCCGCCACCGCCCCGGTTAGCGTGCTGGTCACCCTCTACCTGCAGAACACTTTGGGTTACTCCGCGTCCTTCGCGGGCCTGACGGGCTTGCCATTCAGCCTATGCGTGATCGCCGGTTCCGTGCTAGGTGGTCGAATCGCCGGTCGGATGGGCGGCAGAGCAACGATGTCCTTGGGGCTCGCGGTAGTGGCGGCATCGGCGCTCGTCACGGCTGGCATCACGGCCGAGAGCGGCGTGGGTTACGTGCTCGCGGGCGCAGCCCTTTCCGGGTTGGGCCTGGGCTGCGCTTCGGTTGCTTCCACCGCTCGTGGTACCTCGGCGGTGGAGGAAGGAAAGCGTGGTATGGCCTCGGGTTTCATGAACACTTCCGCGCAGGTGGGAACGGCGCTTGGGCTAGCCGCTCTCATCAGCCTCGCGACGGCCCGCACCGCGGCCTTGTCCG
>DATDKT010000033.1:0-3480 GCA_036519775.1 Rubrobacteraceae bacterium | reverse complement strand
GTGAGGGTGACGTCGTCGCCGGGCCTGTAATCACGCAGGGCCGCGAGCAAATCGCCGGAATCCGCGATCTCGGCGGAGCCAAGGGCGGTGATCACGTCCCCCGAGTTCATCCCGGCGTCGTCGGCGGGGCCGCCGGGGACGACCTCGGCGAAGATCGCACCAGACTCCACCGAGAGTTCGAATTGCCGGGCGATGTCAGGAGTGAGGTCGCGCAGCCCCCTGACCCCCAGGAACGGGTTCGAGACCCTCCCGTTATCGATGAGCTGGTCTGCCACGGAGGTCGCCGTCTCCGAGGGGATGGCGAACCCTATGCTCTCGGCCCCGGTCTCTGCGGGGGGCAGGTAGGCGACGTTGATGCCGACGACCTCGCCCGAGCGGTCCACGAGGGCGCCGCCCGAGCTGCCCGGCGAGACCGCGGCATCCGTCTGGATCAGGTCAACTAGAGCTGCTTGTTGTTGGCCGCGGGTGAACCTGCCCGGGACCTCGCGGTTCAACCCGCTTACGACCCCTTCGGTGACGGTTGACTGGAAACCGGAGGGGCTACCTATGGCGACCGCGAGCTGTCCCACCGTGGGGCTCCCTTCGGCGAACCTGGCCGCGGGCAGATCGGCGCGGTTCACCCTGACCACCGCGATCTCGGTGGACGGGTCGGCTCCCACCACGTCTCCCCGCTCCGTGGAGCCGTCGGCGAAGGCTACGTTCACCTCGCTCGCGTTCTCGACCACGTGGTTGTTCGTGATGATATAGCCGTCGCGGCGGTAGATCACACCGCTCCCCAACCCCTGTCCCTGCTGGGCGCCGAAGGGCGTGAGCTGGATCGCCTGCACGTTGACCTGCACTACCGAAGGACCCACCTGCGCCGCGACCCTCGCTACGGGCTCGTCCTCGGGAACATCCGACGACACTTCGGGCGCCTCTTGCGCCACGTTCTGGGCTCTCGGCCCCGGCTGGTTCCCACCGAACGAGCAGCCCGATGCGAGCACCGCCACTGCCAGCGTCGAGACGAGCGCCACGAAGAGCGCCGCTTTGCGTTCCAATCTTCCTACCTCCCGTTGGTAAAAGCGTCGTTGCCCATGGGTAGGTACGGACGAACCTCGCGAAAGTTCCCAGCCCGGACGAGCGTCGCTCTCCGATTATACCAGGGCGCACCTTCAGGCCGCGATCAGTGTACCCTTACGGCGTGGCCGCCCCGGTGCACAAAAAGGAGTTTCCGGCGGAGCTCGCGCGGGCAGGCGAGGCCCGCCACTTCGTCGCCTGGACGGGCGCCGTCGCCGGGCTACGCGGACGCTATCTGAGCGACCTCGCCGTCGCCGCCGAGGCCGTCCTCACCGACGTCTTCCTCTCCGTCGGAGAAGGTGGCAAGCTGGAGGTGGAGTCCGAGGCCGCCGGAGACGCCGTGAGGATAACCCTCCGGCACCCCAAATTGCGGGGACGTCGCATGAGCGACCTCGAGGGCATTATGGAGCAGTACCTCGACGGGTATGAGCTCTCTCCGACCGAATCCGTCCTCGTAAAACGCCTCCGGTGATCGTACCCGAAGCCGCTCTCTGGGATAATGCCGTAGTCGCGGGAGCGTTACTCGTGAAGATTGAGACTCGAAAGGATGGGCGTTGGTAGAGACCAAAAAAGCCGTGGAGAAGATGAGTCGCCGCAGCTTCCTCAAGCTCGGACTGGCGAGCGTCGTGGGAGCCGCGCTACTCCTGGTAGCCGGCTGCGGCGGCGAAGAGGAGGACGACGACGATGATGACGACGACAGGAGCCGGCGCAGGAGGCGGCGCCGGTAAGCGTTAGCGGAGCCCCTCTTTTACCTTCTCTTCCTCGTCTCTCAGATAGAGGAAGACGTCTTGGGCGAAGCGGAGGGCGTGCTCCTCGGGGAGGTTGACGCGCCGGTTGTCGACAACCGATCCGAGCTCCCTGACCGCCGCGTCCACCATCCCGACCATCATCTCGGCCTGGCGCAAGATCTCTTCGCGCTCGGCGTCTGAGAGGGATTCCGGCCTCCGCGCCTTCTCCCGGTGCTCCCGGAGGTACTCTATAAAGTCCCTGATGCCCAAGAAGAATGCTCTCTCTATAACCTTATTTGCGGGCGGATTATACTGGCTCAGGAGCGGGACTCTTCGAGGATCTCCGGCGTCACTTCAGACGAGTCCAGGGCATGGGCGTGCTCCTCGGCGAGCCTGCGCGCGCGGCCCCTCAGAAAGGCGGGTATCTCCTCCAACGCCGAGCGCGCCTCCTCGGTCCACTTGGGGCCCCACACCGTAGGCTCTTCGCGGCGCGGCCTTTGCGGTTCCCGCAGAACGCTGTCGATGGCGTCGGCTAGCTCGCTCGACCCAACGTAGCCCACGAGCGGCCTCTCCACAAACGGGTAATCGAAGACCGGGGGAAGGAGGGGGAGAAAGGGTACGTCCAGAGCATCGGCGACCTCCTCTTCTAGATGCGTCCCGACGAGCAGGTCGGGGTCTGTCTCCTCGATGCGAGCGGCGACGGCCTCGGGGTCGTCTTCGACGAACGCATCATCGGTAAAGGTGTGGGCATGAAAGAGAAAGTCTTTCTCCAGGTGCCTCAGGTACGTGCCCGCCCACACCACCTCCAGGCCGACCTCGCGGGCCAGAGCGTAGCCGAGACCCGTCGTGTAGGTAAAGTCCCCGAACAGGGCTGCGCGGCGTCCTCGCAGGTTCTCCGGCACCGCAAGCCGGGCGTACCACGGTAGCTTCGCCGTCCGGGCGAGCTCCGTCCACACCGTACGCTGCACCCACTTCGGGTCCAGAGAGCACAGCTCGCCGGTGGATCTCAGGACCGCTCCCGTGCCTACGGAGCCGATAGGGGGGGTTGTCACCCGTGGCATACGGAACTCGTCCTGTAGGTACAGCGATGCCGACTCGGCTGCCTCCCGGTAGAGGACGACGTTCGCCCACGCCCGGGGGAGGCGCCCCAGGTCCTCTGGCGAGGTCCCTAGCGGAACCCGGACGTTCACGCCGATCCCGATAAGGCCCAGGAGACGCTCGATCTCCGCGACCTCCGCCGCGGCATTCGGCCCGAAGATGGGTGCTCCGAAGATATTGACCGTTGGGGCCGGGCTCCTGGGTTGGCGTTGGGCATAGGCTTTGACGAGATCCAGGAGCGCGAGGTCTGACGCCTCGGCCTCCCGCACGGCTGGGGACTCCCAATCGCAGCTTACGAGCTTCGGCGAACTGCCGGTCTTCGGGTTTTCGGGGAGGGCGAGGATCGGCGCCACCTCGTCCGAGAGGAGCGCCGCCTCGGAGCGGGCGAACAGGAGGGCCTCCGCCTCCGGGTGGCGACGCGCGACACCCCGGAGGTCCCGGGCCAGATCCCCCGGTCTCCAAGATCCATCCGATGCTTCCCGTATCGGGCTCAGAGAGATAGGCGGCGGTACTCCGTTCCTCGTCCAGGCTCCGTGGAGCGCCGGGAAGTACCCCTCCTCCGGATACGCCCTGAAGACCGCATGCACCCCCCCCATGC
>DATDKT010000032.1:0-27303 GCA_036519775.1 Rubrobacteraceae bacterium | reverse complement strand
GAGATGGTGATGCCGGGGGACAACACGGTGATGAACGTGGAGTTGATCTCGGCGATAGCGATGGACGAAGGGCTCAACTTTGCTATCCGTGAGGGAGGCAGGACTGTAGGGGCAGGCGTCGTTACTGAGATCGTGGAGTAGCCGGTGGCTGTATCCAAGATCCGGATAAAGCTAAAGGCCTATGACCACGAGGTCATAGACAAGACGGCCAAGTCAATAGTCGAGACGGCGGAGCGGACCGGGGCCTTTGTGTTTGGCCCCGTCCCGCTGCCGACGAAGCGGAGTGTGTACACCGTGATCCGAGGTCCCTTCAAAGACAAGGACTCGCGCGAGCATTTCAAGCTGCACACGCACAAGCGCCTTATAGATATCCAGCAGCCCACGCCTCGCACGGTGGACTCTTTGCAGCGCCTCGACCTCCCGGCCGGCGTTAACATCGAGATAAAGGCGACCTGACATGCCGACAGCGATATTCGGGCGCAAAAAGCACATGACCCAGGCCTTCCAGGACGACGGCACGCTCGTGGGCGTGACCGTGATCGAGGTAGAGCCCAACTTCGTCACGGCGCTAAAGACGAGCGACGAGGATGGCTACGACGCCGTACAGGTCGGCTTCGGGACGGTGCCCACGCGCAAGGTGAACCGGCCGCATGCCGGCCAGTTCGAGAAGCACGAGACCCCGCCAAGAAGGTATCTGAAGGAGCTCAGAAACATCTCGGGCGAGATCGGCGGCACCATCGGGGTCGACGTCTTTGACGAGGGGGACAAGGTACACGTCACCGCTGTCTCCAAGGGCAAGGGCTTTCAAGGGACCATAAAGCGCCACGGTTTCCACCGGGGTCCGGTTACGCACGGGTCGCACAACATCCGGCAGCCGGGCTCAGTCGGAGCGTCGGCGGACCCTGCCCGGATCTTCCCGGGGCAGAAGATGCCGGGACAGATGGGCAATAAGGGCGTTACGGTCCAAAACTTAGAAGTCGTCGCCGTGGACGCCGAGAAGAACGAGCTCTGGGTGCGCGGCGGGGTGCCGGGTGGCAAGGGCTCTGTGATCAAAATCCGGAAGGCGGGTGAGCAGGGTGGCTAGGGCACGCCTCTTCGATGCCAGGAGCGGGGAGAGCTCGGACCTCGACCTCTCGGGTCCGCTCTTCGAGACCGAGCCGAAGGAGCACGTAATACACCGGGCCGTTGTCGCCGAGCTCGACGCGAGGAGGCGCTTCACGGCGTCGACGAAGGGCCGGAACGAGATCGCCGGCTCGGGCCGCAAGCTGTACCGCCAGAAGGGCACCGGCCGGGCGCGAGCGGGCGACGCAAAGCCCCACAACCGTGTCGGTGGTGGCACCTGGGGCGGTCCGAAGCCAAAGGGCGACCGCTCCCACAAGCGAATAAACCGCAAGGAGGCGCGTGCGGCGTTCCATGGGGCGCTCTCCGCAAAGGCCGTGGATGGCGAGCTGTACGTGCTCGACTCGCTCTCTTTCGACAAGCCCTCGACCCGGCAGGCCAGGGATCTGATCCTCGGGCTGGAGCTCGAAGGGCCCACCCTGGTGGTCGTGACGGAGGACGACGAGCACGCGGAGTTGTCTTTCAGGAACCTGCCGAAGGTGACGGTCGTGGGCCCTTACGAGTATGGGGTCTACGAGCTCTTGCGGGCTCGCGAGGTAGTGTTCTCGCGGGCGGCCTACGAGAAGCTCGTCGGTGAGCGCCAGGAGGATAGCTGATGGATCCGCACCAGATAATCATAAAACCGGTCATATCGGAGAAGAGCTACAACCTGATCGAGACTGAGAGTCAGTACACGTTCCAGGTGGACAAGCGGGCGAACAAGAACCAGATAAAGCGCGCCATCGAAGAGGCCTTCGACGTGAAGGTCCACAAAGTGAATACCGTGAACGTGAAGAGCAAGCCGAAGCGCCAGGGCTTCTATAGGGGCCGGACGGCGACTTGGAAGAAGGCTGTGATTCGGCTCGCCGAAGGCGAGCGTATAGAGCTGTTCGAGGGGGTGTAAGGGATGCCAGCGAGACGTTACAGGCCGACGACCGCGGGACGACGGAACTCCTCTGTCCTCACGCGCGACTCGGTCACGAGAGAGAAGCCGGAGAAGCAGCTTCTCCGCAAGATCCACAAAACGGGCGGGCGCAATAACAAGGGACGCATTACCACCCGCCACATCGGGGGCGGCCATAAGCGCCGCTACCGCCTCATAGACTTCAAGCGCGACAAGGATGGCGTCCCCGCGACGGTCGCAGCGGTCGAGTACGACCCGAACCGCTCGGCGAACATTGCGCTCCTCCATTACCACGATGGCGAAAAGCGTTACATCCTGGCGCCGCGCAACCTGACGGTCGGCTCCATCGTAATGAGCGGTCCCGACGCCGAGATAGAGGTTGGCAACACCCTACCGCTGAGCCGCATCCCGGTCGGTACCGTCATACACGCCGTCGAGCTCGAACCGGGTCGTGGCGCTCAGATGGCGCGCTCCGCGGGCACCAGTGCCCAGCTCGTGGCCCGCGAGGGCAACTACGTGACGCTCAGGTTACCCAGCGGGGAGCGCCGGCGCGTGCGCGCCGAGTGCCGGGCGACGGTGGGTGTCGTAGGCAACCAGTCGCACCAGAACGTGCGGCTCGGTAAGGCGGGTCGCAAGCGGCACCTCGGGGTGCGGCCGACGGTGCGCGGGACGGTGATGAACCCGGTGGACCACCCACACGGTGGTGGCGAGGGCAAGAGTACCCCGGGCCGCGCGCCGGTCACGCCGTGGGGCAAGATCACGCAGGGCTCGCCTACGAGGAAAAAACACAAGAGGTCGGACGCTATGATCGTCCGGCGTCGCAGGAAGGGAAGGAGGCGCTAGAAGATGACGCGGTCGTCGAAGAAGCCGCCGTACGTCGAGGAGCGCCTTATGGAGCGCATCCTGCGTATGAACGAGAACAACGAGCGTCGGATGCTCAAGACGTGGAGCCGCGCTTCGGTGATCTACCCGGAGTTCGTCGGCCACACTATCGCCGTGCACGACGGGCGCAAGCATGTGCCCGTGTACTGCACGGAGAGCATGGTCGGTCACAAGCTCGGCGAGTTCGCCCCGACACGCACGTTCCGCACCCACATCAAGAGCGATAGGACGGCGAGGCGTAGATGAGGGCGGTAGCGAAGTTCGTGCGGATAGCGCCCCGCAAGGCGCGCCTGGTAGCGAACGAGATCCGGGGCAGGAGCTACCCGGAGGCGATCTCCCTCTTGCGGTTCACCAACAAACGGGCTGCCAAGGTCGTCGGCGAGGTCGTGAACAGCGCCGCCGCCAACGCCGAGCACAACTCGGACGCGGACACTGATGAGCTCAGGGTCAAGACCGTCAGGGTAGACGAAGGACCGACGATAAAACGCTACCGGCCACGAGCGATGGGCCGGGCGACCATGATTCGCAAACGGACCAGCCACATCACGGTCGAGTTGGAGCCGCCGGTGGGCGCTCCCGTAACCGTGGATACGCCCGAAGGCGAGGAGGAAGAGTAGATGGGCCAGAAAGTACACCCGGAGGGCTTCAGACTTGGGGTAAAGCGTAAGGGCGAGAAGGTAGAGTTCAAGAGCAGTTGGTACTCGGACAGGGACTTCGCAGAGCTACTGGGCGAGGACCTCAAGGTTCGGGAGCACATCGAGAAGAAGCTCTCGCGGGCGGGTATAGCCAACATCACCATCCGCAAGGCTGCTGAGCAGGGTGAGGTCGCGGTGGACATACACACCGCGAGGCCCGGGATCGTCATAGGCAAGGGCGGTAGCGAGGTTGACGCCTTGAGAGGTGAGCTTGAGCGCCTGACCGGCAAGAGGGTGCAGGTCAACGTACGCGAGGTCTCGCGTCCGGAGCTCAACGCCGCGCTCGTGGCGGAGTCTATCGCCGAGCAGCTCGAAGGCCGGGCGGCCTTCCGGCGGACCATGAAGCGGGCGCTTACGAGCGCGATGCGCAGCGGCGCCGAGGGCGCCAGGATCCAGTGTGGCGGGCGTCTGGGTGGTATCGAAATGAGCCGGTCGGAGACTATCTCCGAGGGCCGGGTGCCGCTACACACGCTGGATGCGGATATAGATTACGGCTTCAGGGAGGCCGAGACCCAGATGGGCCAGATTGGGGTAAAGGTCTGGGTTAATCACGGGGTTCATGACGATGAGCTGAGCGGGGGACGTTAAGCAATGCTCGTACCGAAGAAGCTGAAGTACAGGAAGCCCCACCGGGGCAGGATGCGCGGGCTGGCCAAGGGCGGCACCGAAGTGCAGTTCGGCGAGTACGGGCTGCAGGCGTTGGAGGCGTCCTGGATCACGAACAGGCAGATAGAGGCGGCGCGTATCGCGATGACCAGGAAGATCAAGCGCGGTGGTAAGGTCTGGATCAACGTTTTCCCCCACAAGCCGGTTACCAAGAAGCCGGCCGAGACGCGCATGGGCAGCGGCAAGGGTAGCCCCGAGGGCTACGTGGCCGTCGTCAAGCCGGGCCGCGTGATGTTCGAGATGAGCGGGGTCAACGAGCAGCTCGCGCGCGACGCGATGGCTTTAGCCGCGCAGAAGCTCCCCATAAAGACCCGCTTCCTGGTTCGGGGAGGTGCGAGCTCGTGAAGGTAGCCGAGGTGCGCGAGCTGGACGTTAACGAGCTCGAGCAGCGCGTAGCCCAGACGCGGCGGGAGCTCTTCAATTTGCGCTTCCAGCACGCGACGGGACAGTTGGAGAACACGGGACAGCTCAAGGAGGTCCGGAAGAACATCGCCCGGCTCCTGACCGTCTTGAACCAGAAACAGCGGGAGAACGGATAGTGACGGAGGAAGAGAAGAACAACGGCGCGCCCGAAGGGAATAGGCCCGAAGGGGCGAGGACCGAGGAGCCCGCGCGCGACGAGACTCCGCAGGATCTCATCGAGGGCGAGACCGTGGACGCCGGGCTTGCGCCCAGCGCGGCCAAGGGTCCGGCCCTGGATCAGAGCGAGGGTCAGGTACAGACCAATACCGAGCGCAACAGGCGCAAGGAGCGCGTCGGGCTGGTCGTCTCCGACAAAGCGGAGAAGACCGTCACCGTCTCGGTCGAGACGCTGGTGCGGCACCCCTTGTACAAAAAGCGTGTCAGGCGGTCCAAGCGTTTCATGGTGCACGACGAGCAGAACGAGGCGCGGACTGGGGATACCGTCAGGATCATCGAGACGCGACCCCTATCGGCGCGCAAGCGGTGGCGGCTGGCGAACGTAGTGTCGAGGGCCGAGTAGTGATACAGAACGAGACACGACTCAGGGTGGCCGACAACTCAGGCGCCAGGAGCCTCTTGACTATCCGGGTTTTGGGCGGCTCGAAGAGGCGGAACGCGGGCGTGGGCGACGTTATCGTAGCCACCGTCAAGGAGGCGACGCCGGGCGGTGGCGTGCGCAAGGGCGACGTGGTGCGGGCTGTGGTTGTCAGGACGAAGAAAGAGACGCGGAGGAACGATGGATCGTACATCCGGTTCGGCGAGAACGCGGGCGTTATCATTAACCCTGATGGCGCACCGCGCGGGACGCGAATCTTCGGGCCCGTCGCCCGCGAACTAAGAGACAAGGGCTACACGAGGATAATCTCGCTCGCCCCGGAGGTGCTGTAATCGATGGGTCTCAAGATAAAGCGCGGGGACACGGTGCAGGTCATCTCCGGCAAGGAGAAAGGCAAGCGCGGCGAGGTGGAGCGGGTCATCCCGGCGAAAGAGCGGGTCGTCGTCAGGGGCGTGAACACCAGGACCCGTCACGCCCGGCCCAGCCAGCAGAATCCGGAGGGCTCGTACACGTTTGATGCCCCGGTTCACGTCTCCAACGTGATGCTAGTAGACCCCGACTCTGGGGAGCCGAGCAAGATAGGGTACAGGTTTACGAACTCCGGGCAGAAGGTTCGCGTCGCCAAGAGGAGCGGGAAGGACATAGATGGCTAGGTTGAAGGACAGGTACCGGGAGGAGATCGCTCCGGCCCTCAAGGATAGATTCGAGATACGGAACCCGATGCGCATACCGAAGCTCGAGAAGATCGTGATAAACATGGGCGTCGGGGAGGCCGCGCAGGACAGCCGGAAGCTCGACGGCGCGATGGAGGACCTGGCGCGAATCACTGGCCAGAAGCCGCAGCTCCGGCGCGCGAGAAAGAGCATCGCCGGGTTCAAGATCCGGGACGGCATGCCAGTCGGGGCGAGGGTTACGCTCCGGGGCGAGCGGATGTGGGAGTTCCTGGACAGGCTCATAACCATCGCGCTCCCGCGCGTGAGGGACTTCCGGGGAATCAGCCCCCGCTCCTTCGACGGGCGCGGCAACTTCGCACTGGGCTTGAGGGAGCAGACCATCTTCCCGGAGATCTCCTACGACTCCATAGACACCACGCGGGGTTTGGACGTTGCGGTGGTGACGACGGCAGAGACCGACGAGGAGGCCCGGGAGCTCTTGCGCATGTTGGGCATGCCGTTCCGGACGAGCTAGGGAGATACTTTTATGACGAGAAAAGCGTTGTTGGAGAAGCAGCGGAAGCCGCAGAAGTTCAAGGTCCGGGAGTACAACCGGTGCCAGCACTGTGGCAGGGCGCACGGTTACTACAGGAAGTTCGGTTTGTGCCGGATCTGCCTGAGAGAGCTGGCGCACGAGGGGAAGATCCCCGGTGTAATGAAGGCGAGTTGGTAGGGTTATGAGCGTTAACGATCCCATAGCGGACTTTTTGACCCGCATCCGCAACGCGGGGATGGCCCGGCACGAGACGGTTGTGATGCCGCACTCGAAGGTGAAGGCCGAGATGGCCCGCATCCTTACGGAGCAGGGCTACGTAGAGAGTTACTCGGAGAGGGGAGACGGCGCGAAAAAGGAGCTCGTCGTCGAGCTCAAGTACGACCCCGACGGGCGGCGTGTGATCAGGGGCTTGAGGCGCATGAGCCGGCCCGGCAGGCGCGTCTACCGCAAGCAGGCTAACATCCCGCGCGTCCTCGACGGGCTCGGAGTGGCGATCCTCTCGACCTCGCGCGGCATCCTCACCGACCACGAGGCTCGCAGGGCCGGCATCGGCGGCGAGGTTCTCTGCTTCGTATATTAGGAGGGAGGAGAAGGAATGTCGAGAATCGGTAAGGCGCCGATCGAGGTGCCGGATAAGGTAGAGATAGACACCTCCGGGCGTGAGATCCGGGTCAAAGGCCCTAAGGGCGAGCTGACGGTGCCCGTTGGCCGCGGCGTCGAGGTCAAGGAAGAGGACGGGAGCATCGTGCTGACGCGGGCCTCGGACTCGCCGGAGCACAAGGCGATGCACGGGCTTACGCGCTCCCTGCTCCAGAACGCCGTCACCGGCGTTACGGACGGCTTCGCCAGGACGCTTCTCATACAGGGCGTTGGGTATCGGGGATCTTTGCAGGGGCAGGACATCAACCTGCAAGTCGGGTACTCGCACCCGGTTATTATCTCGCCGCGCGAAGGCATAGACTTCGAGATGCCGAACGCGACGACCATAGTCGTGCGCGGTATAGACAAGCAGCGAGTCGGCCAGCAAGCGGCGGAGGTCCGGAAGGTCAGGCCGCCGGAGCCGTACAAGGGCAAGGGTATCCGCTACGACGACGAGCAGATCCGGCGCAAGGTCGGCAAGGCCGGATAGTCAGCAGGAGGATTCGATGCCGGTATTGGACAAGAGAGGGCAGAAGAACAAGCGCAGGAACCGTATCCGGCGCAAGGTTTTCGGTACGGCGGAGCGCCCCAGGCTCTCCGTCTACCGGTCGAACGTGCACATCTACGCCCAGCTTATAGACGACCTCGAGGGCCACACCCTGGCGGCTGCTGGTTCGCGCGAGGTAACGGGGGCGGAGGACGGCACGGACGCGGCGCGCAAGGTCGGCGAGCTGATCGCGAGCAGGGCCGGCGACGCCGGGATAGAGACCGTGGTCTTCGACCGCGGCGGGAACAAGTACCACGGCCGGATCGCGGCGCTCGCCGAGGGCGCCCGAAGCGGCGGGCTAAAGTTTTAGGAGAGTAGCGCATTGGGACGGAGAGCAAGCGGTAGCAGAGGACAGGGTCCTTCCGGGACGAGCCGCGGCGGGGGCATGGACACCCGCGGGGGCGCCCGTGGGGGAGGCGGAACCACCAAGGAGCGTAGCGACGGCAGGCCCCGGCCTCGCGACCGGGCACGTGCCCAGCGCGAGGACAGGTTGGAGTTCCAGGACAGGGTCGTCGAGATCCGCCGCGTCGCGAAGGTTGTCAAAGGCGGTCGCCGCTTTAACTTCAGCGCCCTCGTCGTGGTCGGCGACGGCAAGGGTAGGGTCGGCGTGGGACTTGGCAAGGCAAACACGGTCCCCGCGGCAATAGCCAAGGGCCAGGAGAAAGCCCGGGGCGAGATGTTCGACGTGCCGATGCGCGGCACGACCATTCCGCACGAGGTCTTGGGTAAGTTCGAGAGCTCGTTGGTGATGCTCAAGCCCGCCTCCGAGGGTACGGGGGTTATCGCGGGCAGCGGCGTGCGTGCAGTGTTGGAGCTCGCGGGGGTGAGGGACGTGCTCACGAAGGCCTTGGGCTCGACCACCTCTATCAACCTGGTGCGGGCGACGGAGCAGGGTTTGAGAGACCTGCGCTCCAAGGCTGCTATCGAGCAGTCGCGGGGGGTGAAGATCACGCTATGAGCTTCTTGAAGATCACGCAGAGAAAGAGCGGCATCGGTGCGAAGGAGAACCACAAGAGGACGGTCCGAGCTCTGGGCCTCAAGCGCATTCGGGACCACAAGGTGCATACCGACACGCCGCAGATACGCGGTATGATTCACAAGGTACGCCACCTGGTCGAGGTCGAGGAGGTGGAGGAGTAATGAGGCTGAACGAACTCGGTCCGGCCCCCGGCTCGAGAAAGGACCGCAAGCGGGTCGGACGGGGAACGGGCTCTGGGCAAGGCAAGACCAGCGGCCGCGGCCACAAGGGAGGCAACGCGCGCTCGGGTGCGAAGGCGCACCTGGGCTACGAGGGCGGACAGATGCCCCTACAGCGCCGGCTGCCGCGCCTCAAGGGTATGGCGCGCGGGCCGCACACCACCGCCCGACCAAAGGTCTACGCGCCGGTCAACGTCGGCGAGCTCGCGGAGCTCGGCCGAGACGAAGTCGGCCTCGAGGAGCTCAAGGCAGCGGGGGTGGTTCGCAGGAAGGATAACCTGGTCAAGATCCTCGGGGACGGGGAGATTGGTCGGGCCGTCACGGTGTGGGCGCACGCGTTTTCGAAGACAGCTAAAGAGAAGATAGAGGCTGCCGGCGGGAGCGTCGAGGTTCTGGAGCGATAAGATGCTAAAAGCGTTAGGAAACGCCTGGAGTGTTCCGGAGCTCAGGCGCAAACTCATGTTCACGGCAGCGATCCTGATCGTGTACAGGCTCGGTTGTTGGGTGCCCTTACCGGGAGTGAACCGGGAGGCGCTGGGCAGCGGGCTCGACACGCAGGGGAACGCGATCACGGGCCTCTTCGGGGTCTTTACGGGCGGGGCGTTCAATAACCTGAGCATCTTCGCTCTAGGGATCATGCCGTACATCACGGCCTCGATCGTGATGCAGCTTATGACGGTGGCTATACCGAGGCTGCAGGAGCTCGCCAAGGAGGGCGATACGGGTCAGCAGAAGATTACGCAGTACACTCGCTACTTCACCCTCGTGCTGGCGGCCGTCCAGTCGCTGGCGATGGTGCTGTTCTTCCGCAGCGGGAGCGTGTTCCCGGGCGTCCTCACCGAGGCGACGGTCATAGACCTGTACCTCATCTGGCTGACGCTCACGACAGGAACAATGCTCATCATGTGGCTCGGGGAGCTCATCTCTCAGCGGGGCCTCGGCAACGGCATCTCGCTCATCATCTCCGCGGCGATCCTCTCGCGGGCGCCGTCGGCGGTGCAGACCCTTTACGATCAGGGTAACGTCCTGAACATAGTGATCCTCGGGGTGCTCGCGGCCGTCATCATCGCCGCCATTGTCTTCGTGAACGAGGGGCAGCGCCGGATACCTATAACCTATGCTAAGCGGCAGGTGGGGCGACGCATGAGCCAGGGCGGCACGACGTACCTGCCCCTGAAGGTCAACATGGCGGGGGTCATCCCCATAATCTTCGCCTCTTCGCTCTTGATCTTCCCGGTCATCCTCAGCCAGTTTGCCGGGGGCGACCCGAACTCTATCATGGGGAGGATCTCGAACTTCTTCAACCCCGGAGACCCGCCGTACCTGGTCCTGTACGCCCTCTTGGTCTTGATGTTCACGTACTTCTACACGGCGGTGCAGTTCAACCCGATAGAGCAGGCGGACAACCTCAAGAAGAGCGGCGGCTACATTCCCGGGATACGTCCGGGCCAGCCGACAGCGGTGTACCTAAACAACGTGCTGACCAGGATCACGCTCTTCGGCGCGGTCTTCCTGGCGACGGTCGCGGTTCTGCCGTACCTCATCACGAGTACCTTGAACCTGGGTAACCAACTCTTTCTCGGTGGCACGTCGATATTGATCGTGGTTGGCGTATCGCTGGATACGGTCCGGCAGCTAGAGAGCCAACTCATGATGCGCAACTACGAAGGGTTTTTGAAGGGGAGGAGGCAGCAGCGGTGAGAGTTATACTGATGGGTCCTCAGGGTGCCGGCAAGGGCACACAGGCGGCGAAGCTGGAGGAGGAGACCGGCGCCACACACATCGAGACCGGCGACCTCGTGCGCAGCGAGATCAAGCAAGAGACCGAGCTCGGGCAGAAGATAAAGGAGTACAGCGACAAGGGCGAGCTTGTCCCCGATGAGATCATCATCGACATGACGAAGCCTTACCTCGACGAGAACGATTCCTGGATCTTGGATGGCTTCCCACGCAACCAGGGACAGGCCAAGGCCCTCGACGAGGCGCTGAATGAGATCGATGAGAAGGTCGACAGGGTGATCGTGCTGGAGGCCGATGACGACGATCTCGTCAAGAGGCTCTCGGGCCGCCGACAGAGCGAGGCGACCGGCGAGATCTACCACATCGAGCACAACCCGCCGCCCGAGGAGGGCAGCGACGAGGATTCGGGGCCGTTCGTCCAGCGCGACGACGACACTGAGGAGGCCATTCGCACCCGCCTGAAGACCTATCACGAGCAGACCGAGCCCCTGAAGGACTACTACGAAGAGCAGGGGATCCTCGTCACCGTCGACGCTTCGAAGGACATCGATGAGGTGACGAAGAACGTGCTCGAGGCCGTTGGGGAGAACAACTAACCCTTGATCGTCCGCAAGAGCAGGGGTGAGCTAGAGGCAATGCGCGAGGGCGGCAGGATCACGGCTGCCTGTCTCAGGATGCTCTCGGAGAACGTTCAAGTCGGGGCTATGACCAAAGAACTCGACCGAATGGCCGAGGAGTTCATACGCTCGCACGGTGGGACGCCCGAGTTCAAGGGCTACCCGGGCCAGAAGGGCTACCCGGCCTTCCCGGGTTCCATCTGCGCCTCTCCGAACGCTATGATCGTGCACGGCATCCCCGGCTCGTACCGGCTCAAGGACGGTGACACCATCTCCCTAGACGTGGGCGTTCGCTATGAGGGCTTCGTGACCGACTCGGCCACGACCGTCGGGGTCGGAGAGGTTCCGCAGGAGGTCGAAGGCCTCTTGCGCACGACGCGGCAATGCCTGGCGGTGGCCACCGATCAGGTGAGAGCCGGCAACAGGCTCGGGGACATAGGCCACGCGATACAGGCCTTGGCCGAATCGCGGGGGTATGGGGTCGTGCGGGACCTCGTCTCGCACGGCGTGGGGCGCAAGATGCACGAGGACCCCCAGATTCCCAACTACGGGAGACCGAACACCGGAGCACGCCTCCTGCCCGGCATGACCTTCGCCATAGAGCCCATGATAACGCTCGGGGATTACGACATCCGTATCAGCGAGTGGGACGGCTGGTCTATCTACACTGCGGACGACTCCCTGGCCGCCCACTACGAGCACACCATCGCCGTCACCGAGAACGGCCCGTGGGTGCTGACGGAGGCCTAAAGGGGTGGGAGACGCAGGGTACGCGTGGTAACATATTCGTTTGGCTCCGGCTATCTTGTAACGTATAAGAACGAGGGAGGTCCTTGGCTAAAGAAGACGTCATAGAGGTAGAGGGCACCGTCACCGAGGCGCTACCTAACACGCAGTTCCGGGTGGAGCTCGACAACGGGCATAACGTCTTGGCTCACATCTCGGGCAGGATGCGGATGAACTACATCCGGATACTGCCGGGCGATAAGGTTAAGGTGGAGCTCAGCCCCTATGACCTCGACCGGGGACGAATAACCTACAGGTTCAGATAGAAGAGCAGGAGGAGCAGGTTTTGAAAGTGAGAGCGAGCGTTAAACCCGTGTGCGACAAGTGCAAGGTGATACGCAGGCGCGGGGTCTTGCGGGTGATCTGCGAGAACCCCCGGCACAAGCAGAGGCAGGGCTAGGGTATGGCGCGCGTAGCGGGCGTGGACTTGCCACGCGAGAAGAGGGTAGAGGTCGGGCTCACGTACGTCTACGGGGTCGGCCGCTCGACGTCCAGGAAGATCCTGGACGAGACCGGCATAAACCCGGACACGAAGGTTCGCGACCTGGCGGAGGGCGAGGTCGCCCAGATCCGGACCTACGTGGATCAGAACGTCGAGGTCGAGGGCGACCTCAGGCGCGAGACGAACGAGAACATTCGACGGCTCATAGATATCGGCTCTTACCGGGGCATCCGGCACCGTCGCGGGCTCCCGGTACGCGGGCAGCGCACCAAGACCAACGCCCGTCAGCGTAAGGGTCCGAAGCCGTCCATAGGCGGGAGGAAGAAGGCCAGGTAATGGGAAGACAGAGGCAACAGCAGCGCAGGGGCGGCGCCCGTGGGGCGAGCCGGTCGCGCCGGAGAGTCCGCAGGAACGTAACGACCGGTGTCGTGCACATAAAGAGCTCGTTCAACAACACCATCGTCAGCGTCACCGACCAGGAGGGCAACGTCATAGCCTGGGAGTCGGCGGGGGCGTTGGGCTTCAAGGGGAGTCGCAAGAGTACCCCGTACGCGGCTCAGATGACAGCCGAGAGCTGCGCGAACAAGGCGATGGACCAGGGCGTAAGAAGGGTGGACATCGAGGTCAAGGGCCACGGCTCGGGTCGGGACATGGCCGCGAGGACCTTCCAGAGCATGGGGATAGAGGTGCTGGGAATCCGGGACGTCACCGGTCAACCCCACAATGGTTGCCGTCCGCCCAAGAGGCGTAGGGGGTAGCGGGTCATGGCGCGTTACACAGGACCTAGGGGCAGGCGCGACCGTAGGGCGGGGGTAATGCTCTCCAACATGCGCAAGAACCCCCTGGAGAAGAAGCCCTATCCGCCGGGGGAACACGGGCGCGGCAGGCAGCGGCAGACGGAGTTCGGGATTCGGCTCCTCGAGAAGCAGAAGGCTCGCTGGTACTACGGCGTCTCCGAGAGGCAGTTCCGACGCGCCTACGACAAGGCAACCCAGTTGCAGGGCGTCTCCGGCGAGAACCTCCTCAGGCTCATGGAGCTTCGGATGGACAACGTCGCGTTCCGGATGGGCTTTGCGACGAGCAGGCCGCAGGCCAGGCAGCTCGTGGTACACGGACACTTTCTCCTCAACGGCCGCAAGCACAACATCCCGTCGGCTATCTTGAAGCCGGAGGATGTGATCATGGTCAAAGAGAAGAGCCGGCAGTTGGAGCCGATAGTGAACGCGGTCGAGAACGTGGTTGCGGTCCCGCCGTGGCTAGAGGCCGACCACGACAACTTCACGGGCCGGGTGTTGCACACGCCGGGGCGCGACGAGATAGACGCGCCCGTCGAGGAGCAGCTGATAATCGAGTTCTACAGCCGATAGTAGCGAAGCCAGCTGGAGATCCATTCACGAGTAGGTGGTAGTTTGACGATGTTGGATATAGCGCCGCCCCGTTTCAGGGTGGAAGAGGAAGAGGATCGCCGCGGAGTGTTCGTGGCGGAGCCGCTGCCGCGAGGGCTCGGGCATACTCTGGGCAACTCGCTGCGTAGGTTGATGCTCTCGGGGCTCGAAGGGGCCGCGGTGACGAAGGTGAGAATAGAGGGCGTCAGCCACGAGTTCTCGACCGTCCCCGGTGTCAAGGAGGATGTCGTGGACGTCATCCTCAACGTGAAGGACCTGAAGTTCAGGTTGGAGCGCGACGAGCCGATAGAGCTGGAGATAATCAAGAGCGAACCCGGCGAGGTGACGGCCAAGGACATAGATATCAAGGCCGACGTCGAGGTCGTGGACGAGGACGCTTACATAGCCAGTGTCTCCGAGGGCGGGAACCTGGAGATGCGCCTGACGGTCGAGAGGGGCCTAGGCTACGTCCGGGCCGAACAGAACAAGAGCGACGCCGACCCTATAGGGGTGATGGCTGTTGACTCGATCTTCTCGCCCGTGCAGAGGGTGAACTACTCGGTCTCCGAGACGCGCGCTGGTGCCCGTACCGACCTCGACTCCCTCAGGATAGAGGTGTTCACGGACGGAAGGATACGGCCCCGCCAGGCCGTTCAGGAGGCTGCGCGGCAGCTCATGGAGATCCTCGGGCTCTTTACGAACGGTTATGAGGGACCTTCTCGATCGGAGACCCGGAACCGGGTCGGCCGCCCTGTCATAACCGACGAGCGCCCCGTGGAGGACCTGGAGCTCACAGTCAGGTCGTACAACTGCCTCAAACGCGAGGGTGTGGACACCATCGGACAGCTCGCTACGATGACCGAGGAGGAGCTGATGAACATCCGTAACCTCGGGATGAAGAGCGTGGACGAGATCCGCTCCAAGCTAATCGAGTACGGCTACGCGCTGGAGAGTGAGGGGGTATGAGACACGCCAAGCGAGGTCGCAAGCTGAGTCGGGACGCCGCGCACCGCAAGTCGATGCTCGCCACCATGGCTGGGCAGGTCATCCAGCACGGGCGCATAAAGACCACGGTTCCGAGGGCCAAAGAGGTCCGGAGCGTGGTGGACCGGCTCATCACCGTCGCCAAAAAGGACGATCTCCACGCCAGGCGCCAGGCGGCCGCGGTCCTCAAGGACAAAAGCATCGTTCGCAGGCTCTTCGAGGACATCGCCCCCGACCTCGACGACCGGAACTCGGGCTACACCCGTATCCTCAGGCTCGGCCCGCGCCTCGGCGACGGCGCCGAAGCCGTCTACCTGGAGCTGGTCAACCACACCGTGGAGGAGTAGGGACGTAACCTCGCACTGGGAAGAACGCGAACGGGAGGTCTGTCACGGCGGGCCTCTTGACTTTGTGGGGGCGTAAAGTTGGCGAGGTATGCCGGGCTCGTGGAGTACGATGGCACGGACTTCGCCGGTTGGGCCGCTCAGCCGGACCTTCGCACGGTCGAGGAGACGCTCGCCGGCGCCCTCGGCACTGTTCTCCGGCAACCGGTCAGGCTGATCGTGGCCGGCCGTACGGACGCCGGGGTGCACGCCTCCGGGCAGGTCGTCTCGTTCGGGGCAGAGACTGAGCTCGATTCGTCTTCGATCTCCTACAAAGCCACGGCCGTTCTACCGGAGGACCTGGCGCTCAGGCGTTGCTTCGCCGTAGGCGAAAGCTTTGACGCTCGCAGGGATGCAAAGAGCCGGAGCTACGAGTACCGAATCTGCAACGACCCTATCCGCTCCCCGCTGGAGCGGCTACGAGCCATACATGTTGACCGTCGTCTGGACCTGGGACTGCTCGACAAAGCGGCGAGCCTGGTCCGGGGCGAGCACGACCTCCGGGCCTTTACCCCGGCGAAGAGCCACCACGTACGCTTCGTGCGCGCGGTGAAGGAGTCCTCATGGGAAGCACGCGACGGCTTGCTCGTCTACGGGATCACCGCGAACTCCTTCCTGTATGGGATGGTTCGGTCCCTAGTGGGCACGATGATGGAAGTTGCGAGCGGCAGGCGCGAGCTGTTGGATCTCGTCCGTTTGCTGGAAGGTGCGAAGAGGAGCGAGGCCGGTCCCGCGGCCCCGGCCCGGGGCCTCACGCTGGTGAGCGTAGACTACGATAACCTCGACTTCGGAGGAGGCATTCAGTGAACGACGGTACGAGAGACCTGCTTCTACGGATAGACTCCTACGTTGAGGGGCTCTTCGCGCCGCCGGACCCGGCGTTGGAGGGCGCTTTGCGCCGGTCGGGTGAGGCCGGGTTGCCTGAGATACAAGTCTCCCCGGTCGAGGGGACGCTGCTGCGGCTCCTCGCGGAGATAGCGGGCGCACGGCGTATCCTGGAGATAGGGACGCTAGGTGGTTACAGCACGATCCGCCTGGCCCGCGCCCTCCCCGAAAACGGTCTCCTGGTCTCTCTCGAAGTGGACGAGCACCACGCCGAGGTCGCCCGCCAGAATATCGCGGAGGCCGGCCTCGGAGAAATGGTCGAGGTGCGCGTCGGGGATGCAAGAGAGCTGCTCGCCCGCATGGTCGATGATGACGAGGGGCCGTACGATCTCACGTTCATAGACGCGGATAAGGGGGGATACCCGGAGTATCTGGAGTGGGCCTTGCGGCTCTCGCGGCCCGGCTCGCTCATCCTGGGCGACAACGCCATCATGGGCGGAAGCGTGATGGAGCCCGAAGAAGAGTCGGCATGGGGGATTCGAGAGTTCAACGAGCGTTTGGCCCAGGATCCTCGGCTCTCGGCTATCGTGTTGCCCCTGATGCGGGAACGGGTGGACGGGCTCGCGATAGCGCGTGTATTAGAGTCTTAATTTCTGTTCTATCCGGGGATGTATGCTAGTATTTCGCACGTTTGTAATCGAGATTGGTACCGATCGCGGAGGAAGATGAAGAGTTACATGGCGCGGCCGGCGTCGGTCGAGCGGAAGTGGCATCTTATAGACGCAGAGGGGCAGACTCTAGGGAGGCTGGCGACGGAGATTGCGCGCCTCCTGCGTGGTAAGAACAAGCCCCAGTACACGCCGCATGTGGACACGGGGGACTTCGTGGTCGTGGTGAATGCCGAGAAGGTAGTTGTCACGGGCAAGAAGGCCGAGCAGAAGGTGTATCGTCGGCATACCGGATATCCGGGTGGCTTGAAGGAGACGAGCTACGAGGTAATGCTCGAACGTAAGCCCACGGAGATCCTGCGCAAGGCAGTCAAGGGGATGATGCCGAGGACGCGCCTGGGACGCCAGCAGTTCAGAAAGTTGAAGATCTACGCGGGGCCTGAGCATCCCCACGAGGCTCAGGCTCCCGAGCCGTACGAAGTGGAGAGGTAAGAGATGGCAACTCAAGCGCTGTACAGAGGTACGGGACGTCGCAAGACGGCGGTCGCCCGGGTGAGGGTCATGCCGGGGGACGGCAAGATCACGGTGAACGACCGAGACTACACAGAGTACTTCCCGCGACGGGCCTACCAGGCGAGCGTGGCCGCTCCCTTGAGAGCTCTGGAGGCGGGAAGCAGCTACGATATCGTAGTCCAAGTCGAGGGGGGAGGTCCCACAGGTCAGGCGGACGCCGTCCGACACGGCATAGCACGGGCCCTAGCCGAAGAGTCGCAGGAGGCGCGCGGCGAACTTAAGGCCGCTGGGTTCCTGACCCGGGACGCCCGTGCCGTGGAGCGCAAGAAGTATGGCCTCAAGAAGGCCCGCAAGCGTCCGCAGTTCTCCAAGCGCTAGGGCGAAATCGTCGTCCTACTACGGGTCCCCCTCTACCGCTCGTCGGCGATAGAGGGGACCTGTCCGATCTAAAGGAGGCGCTTTTGAGAGAGGGGCGCGGGCTAGCTTTCGGCACCGACGGGGTGCGCGGGGTCGCCAACGAGAGCCTCATGCCCGAGGACGCCTTGCGCCTCGGGCTCGCCGCAGGGCGCTTTTTCGGTGCCCCGATCCTAATCGGCCGCGACACCCGCCTCTCGGGCAGGATGCTCTCCGCAGCGCTGGCCTCCGGCGCCGCGAGCGGCGGAGCCGGGGTCGTGGACGTCGGGGTGCTGCCGACGCCGGGCATCGCCGCTCTGGCCATGGAGCAGGGGGCCGCTGCGGCCATCGTCGTGAGCGCCTCGCACAACCCCTACCCAGACAACGGCATAAAGTTTTTCTCGGGCGAGGGACGTAAGCTCCCTTACTCGGCGGAGAGGAAGCTGGAGAGGCTGGTTGGCGAGCTGTATACTACGCGCCCCACAGGAGGCGAGATAGGCACTATAGCGAGGCTCGACCGACCGGTGGAGCGTTACGCGGAGTCGGTTCTGGAGCGTCTCAGACCCCGCGCGGGGGGTGTAAAGGTCCTCCTGGACTGCGCCCACGGGGCCGCCTACGAGGTTGCACCGCTAGCGTTGAGGGAGCTTGGCGTGGAGCTTACGGTCGTGGGCGACGAGCCGTCGGGTATCAATATCAACGAGGGCGTTGGCTCGACGCACGTGGAGAAGCTCGACGCCGCCGGCCACGACGTGGCCTTCGCGTTCGACGGGGACGCCGACCGGGTTTTGGCGGTGGATGAGAAGGGGAACGTGGTGGATGGAGACGGGATCGTCGCGATCCTCGCCCGTGAATTCGAAGGGCGCGGCGCCTTGAAGGGAGGGGTCGTCGTCACAGTAATGAGCAACCTGGGCTTCTTCAAAGCGATGGAGGGATTGGGGATAGATTACGAGGTTACACCGGTCGGAGACCGGCACGTGGCGGAGGCGATGGCGAGGCTGGGGGCGACCCTAGGAGGTGAGCAGTCGGGGCACGTGGTCCTCTCTGAGCACGCGACGACCGGGGACGGGCTCGTGACGGCGTTCGCCATCCTGGACGTGATGGCGCGTAGCGGCAAGTCGCTCTCGGAGCTCGCGGAGGTAATGGACCACTACCCGCAGGCCCTCATAAGCGTTCCCGTCGAGGACCGTGCTGTGGCGAGCTCGGGAACGGTGAAGGAGGCGGTCGTAAAGGCCGAGGAACGGCTCGGGAGGGAGGGACGCATACTTCTCAGGCCGAGTGGGACGGAGTCCGTCGTCCGCGTAATGGTCGAGCACGAGGACGAGGCGGTCTGCCGCGAGGTCTGTGAAGAGGTCGCGTCGGTCGTCGCGTCGGGCTCGTGGAGTGGTTCGGAGGTGCGAGCGTGAGGTTCGTGGGGTGCTCGCTGGCCTGGCGTCCGGGCGAGGCGGGCGAGCGAGCGTCTTGCCTCGTGGTGCTGGATGAGCGGGGGAGCATCGTCGCGAACTCCTTCGCGACCGGCGCCAGGGAACTCGCGGAGGCCACCCGGAGACACGCCGAGGGGCGCCGGGGCCTGATCATGGGCGTGGACGCTCCGCTCTCGGTTCCCAACCAGCGCGGCACCCGCAGGATAGAGCGTATCCTCTCCAAACTGGCCCTGCCCGCCTACTCGGCGAGCCGCAAGATGTTCGGCGGCGAGTCCTTCGCCGAGGAGGTCCTGGCGGTCCTCGAAGGGGTCGGCATCGAGTGGAGCGACTACCCGTTTCGCAGGGTACGCGACCAGCAAACCGTGACTGAGGTGGACTCAGCCGCGACGCTCAAGGTGGTCCTCTTCGAGCGCGAGGCTTCACCAGGTCGCGGGGAGAATGGAGATCTCGCCGGGGCGCTGCGGGAACTCCCCGAGCCGAAGCTGCGCAAGGGTAACAAGGAGGCGCGGGCGGCGGCCTTAAAGAGTGCCGTGGACGTACTCTGGAACACGCCGGGGCTGCGCTTACGGACCGGGAACCTCTCGGCGGTGCTCTCCGCCGAGGAGAACGTGGACCTCTCGAAGATCGACATCGCCCCCTCGCTCTCGCACGCGGAGCTCGACAGGGTGACGAGCCTCGTAGAGGGGACGCTTGCGGCCTACACCGTCCACCGGCACTGGAGGGGGCGAGACGGCTCTATAGTGGTGGGCACCGGGTACGAGGGCGCCGTCCTCCTGCCCGCGCCGGAGGCCCTCCGCGAGCGCATCGCCGAGGAGTGCCGCGCCGCTGGCGTGCCTTACGTCTAGCTTCGCGTTGGTAAAGTCTTGGGGCATGCCTCACACTATAGGAGTAGGTACTACGAAGGTCGGTACCCGGAAGGGACTCAAACGGCAATGAAGATCATCTCGCTAAATGTCGCGCTCCGTTCGACGCAACGCTACAAGGGGCAGGAGGTCCTCACAGGGGGGCCAAAAGCTCGGTATCGTGCGCGAGGCTCCGCTCGCATAACTTCAATGGCGAGGTTCAGGCCGATCTGGTGAATCATAGCGGACTCGAGAAAGCGGTCTGCGTCTATCCGCTCGACCACTACGCGTACTGGCAGAGGGTGTTGGATCTCGAACTCGAACCCGGTGCTTTCAGCGAGAACGTTACCGTCTCGGACGCTCTCGAGACCGAGGTTTGCGTAGGTGACGTGTTCAAATTCGGCGAGGCGGTGGCACAGGTCTGCCAGCCACGCCAGCCGTGCGACAAATTAGCGGGAAAAAACGGACAGAAGCTACTCCCGAAATGGATGGTGCGGACCGGCTACACAGGGTTTTACATGCGGGTGCTATCGGAAGGGGTAGTGACCATGGGCGATGCCTTCAAACGTATCGAACGCCACGGCGATCCCATAATCATGGCCGACGCGAACGATGTCATCTACGAGAGATCTTACGACCTCACCCTTATCGAAGGGTTGACCAATCTTTCGGAGTTCTCCACCGTCGGGCGCGCTCTGTTCGCGAAACGTCTCGAGCGCCTGAGAAGAAGGCAGCAAACGGAGGGGGTCTCCCGATAGGTCTAAAGGTTCGCATTATTCCGTGTTTGGACGTGGATGCGGGCAGGGTCGTCAAGGGGACGAAGTTCAAGAATTTACGCGATGCCGGGGATCCGGTCGAGCTCGCCGCCCTCTACGATAGGGAGGGAGCCGACGAGATCGTCTTCTACGATATCACCGCCTCTCACGAGAACCGCGACACCGCCGCGACGCTGGCGAAGGCCGCCGCCGAAGAGGTCTTCGTCCCCTACACCATCGGCGGCGGTGTGAGGTCCGTGGAGGACATGCGCGCCATGCTCCGCGCCGGGGCCGACAAGGTCTCCGTGAACAGCGCCGCCATCCGCATGCCCGACCTCATAAATCACGGCGCGAAACGCTTCGGGAGTCAGTGCGTAGTCCTGAGCGTGGACGTGAAGCGCAGAGAGGACGGCTGGCCCGGCTGGGAGGTCTATCTGAACGGAGGACGGTTGAACACGGGAACGGACGCCGTTGCGTGGCTCGTCGAGGGGGAGCGGCGGGGGGCAGGGGAGTTCGTCCTGAACAGCATGGACGCCGACGGTACAGAGAGCGGCTACGACCTCGACCTCATCTCCGAGGTTGCCTCCAAGACGCGGTTGCCCATAGTCGCATCGGGGGGTGCGGGGCACCCGGACCATATGGTAGCGGCAGTGCGGGCAGGGGCGAGCGCTGTCCTTGCTGCGAGCATCTTTCACTTCGGCGAGTACAGCATCGCGGAGGTAAAGGAGAGGCTCGCTGCGGCGGGGGTGCCGGTACGGTGAGCGTCCCCGAGGGCACGCCGTGCGATGTACGCTATGATGAGAACGGTCTCGTCCCCGTGATCACCCAGGACGCCAGCACCGGTGGGGTACTTATGCTCGCCTACGCGAGCCGCGAGGCCGTCGAAGAAACCCTAAAGACCGGCGAAGCACACTACTACTCGCGCTCCCGCGGCGAGCTCTGGCGCAAGGGAGCGACGAGCGGCAACACCCAGAGGGTGATCGAGGTCCGCCTCGACTGCGACGGCGACGCGCTCCTCTACAGGGTCAAGCCCCGCGGGCCGGCCTGCCACACCGGCGAGAGGAGCTGCTTCTTCACCATGCTCGCCGGTGACGAGGACGAGAACTCTCCGGATCTCGGACGCACCCTTACCAGGCTCGCTGAGACGATAGCCGGGCGCCGCCACGAGATGCCGGAGGGCTCCTACACGGCGAAGCTATTAGAGCGTGGCACGGGGCACATCTCCCAAAAGGTCGGTGAGGAGGCGGTAGAGGTCGTGGTGGCGGCGCTCGAAGGCGAGAGGCTCGCCGAGGAGACGGCGGATCTGCTCTACCATCTGTTGGTCCTGCTCGAAGAGCGCGGTGTGAGCGTGGAGGAGGTGGCTAAAGTACTCGATGAACGCCACCGATAGGAACCTGATGCCGGGCCTCCCTGAGGCCCGGAGGCTCGCGCGGGCGTACGATGTCGTGCCGCTGTACGCGGAGCTCATCGGGGACCTGGAGACCCCGATCTCCGCTGCCCTCAAGTTCGCCGACGAGGAGAACGTCTTCCTCTTGGAGAGCGCCGAGGCCGCCGAACGCTTCGGGCGCTACTCCTTTTTGGGCTTCGACCCGAAACGCACGCTCTCCTACAGGGGCGGCATCTACACGGTCGTGGACGCCGACGGGGTGCGCGAGGTGGCGTCGAAGGACCCTTTCTCAGGGCTCGCGGAGCTCGTCGGCAGAAAGAGCGTCGCTCCTTTGCCGAACCTACCGGCCTTCGTTGGGGGGGCGGTCGGCTATTTCTCCTACGACGCCGTGCGCTACTTGGAGCGGTTGCCGGGCGCGCCTGCGGATGACCTTCACGTGCCCGAGGCGTACTTCGCTGTCACCGACACCCTGATCGTCTTCGACCATTTGCGACACAAGGTGCTCGTGATATCGCTCGTAGATGCGGCGAACCTGCGCGATGTCGAGGGCGAAAGCTTCGCCGCTGCCTACCGCCGGGCGGCCGACGACGTCCGGCGCGTCGCGGAGAGGCTCGCCGCTCCGGTCATGCGCCGCGCGTTCCCGTCCGGGAAAGGGGGTTTCGAGATCCTCTCGAACTTCACCCGCTCGGGCTACGAGGAGGCTGTGGAGAGGGCCAAGGAGTATATCCGGGCTGGGGACGCGTTCCAGATCGTGCCCAGCCAGCGCTTCTTCGCCGAGATAGGCGACCTCGACTCGTTCCTCCTCTACCGGGGCCTGCGCACCGTCAACCCCTCGCCGTACATGACGTACCTCAAGCTAGGGGACCTGGCGCTTGTTGGCGCCTCGCCCGAACCTTTGGTACGCGTAGAGGGCCGCCGTGTGATGACCCGTCCTATCGCCGGGACGAGGAGGCGGGGCGCAACACCGGAGGAGGACGCTCTGCTCGCCGAGGAGCTTCTGGCCGACGCCAAGGAGCGAGCCGAGCACGTCATGCTCGTGGACCTCGGGCGCAACGATATAGGAAGGGTCGCCGAGATTGGGACGGTGCAGTTAGAGAACTTCATGGAGGTAGAGCGTTACTCCCACGTTATGCACATCGTCTCGACCGTGGAAGGGACCTTGCGCGAGGAGTATACGGCGCTCGACGCCCTGGCCGCCGCCTTCCCCGCCGGTACTGTCTCGGGGGCACCGAAGGTTCGGGCGATGGAGATCATAGACGAGCTGGAACTGACACGCCGCGGCCCCTACGCGGGTGCGACCGGCTACTATGGCGTAGACGGCCGCCTCGACACCTGCATAACCTTGCGCACCGCCCTCCTCAAAGGCGGACGCGCTTACTTCCAGGCCGGCGGAGGAGTCGTAGCCGACTCGGTGCCTGCTCTAGAGTACGAAGAGACCCACAACAAGGCTGGGGCAATGGTGCATGCCCTTGAGGTCGCCCGAAGCCGCGAGATGTGGCTGTGAGTTAACAGCCCTAACTTCTCGCTAATCTTTTCCTTATCGAAGCCTGTGAGGACCTCGCCGTCTATGACGGTGGTAGAGGTGGACTGCTTGTTCATCTCGATCGTCTCCTGCGTGGCGTCAAGGTCGGGGCGGATGTTCTTCTCGGTGAACTCGACGGGTTGCGGAGGGGGCAACATCCTGTCCGCGGTGGGAGACGAGCTTGTGATCGCCCATCGGACGGAGCGCCTGCCATCGTACGAAGTCGCGGTGGTAGCGGCGGGTCCAGCCGTATACCTGCTCGCACATACCCTCTTCGGGTACACGATTACAGGATCGGTGAGCAAGAGAAAGCTCTTCGGAACGCTGGCCTGCGTCGTGGTCGGCTTCGTTGGCCTGTTTGTACCGGCGCTGGTGCTCGCGGGGCTTCTCACCGTAGTGCCCGTGGCGGTGATCGGATCGGACTATCTGGTAGCTTCACGGCGCAAGGCAGACGGTGAGGCTTCGCCACATGAGAAACTCGAAACCGAGACCTCTAGCGAATGGTCGGTCAACAGAAGAATCGCTATCAACTTCCATTCCCCCGATCCTATAGGTAGCGGACCGGGGTTGGAGTATCCGAGAAGGCCTCTTAGCGGCAATCCGGTGAATAAGTGGCAATTCCCCCTACTAAACGCAAGCCCTTTAGGGATGATCTAGCTAAAGGTCGAGTGCAGCAAAGAGTTGCGTAGGAAGATGTTTGCGCGATAAAGTTGGCTGCCTTGCAAACCTCGGACGACATCCTCTTCCTGACGTGAGAGTACTAAGACGCCGGTGGTTTCAGATCTTCGCTGGTGGCCTCGTCCTCCTCTACCTCCTCGAGAGGACGCTCCTTGCCACCCAAAGCCTCAACTACGTACCCTCTGTGCTCCTGCTCGGGGCCTTCCTAGTTCCAGTAACCTTCGTCACCTACCTCTACGAGCGGTTGCCGCAGTGGGAGGTGCCACTGCCCCCTTTGGCCGTTTGCTTCTTTTGGGGTGGAGCGCTGGGCACGGTCGTCGCGGGGAGCCTAGAGTACGACCTGTTGCGCAGCCTAGGAGTGCTCGCTCTGCTCGGCGTAGGCTTAATCGAAGAGGGCGCAAAGCTCATCTTCCCTCTGATCTTCTACTTCCTTGGTCGCTATCGCTCAGAGGGCGCAGGCATAGTCTTGGGGGTGTCTACGGCCATGGGCTTCGCCGCTTTAGAGACCATGGGTTACGGGTTCATGACGCTGCTGCAGTCTCAGGGGAACCTGGCGGCGCTAGACGAGGTGCTGCTCGCGCGCGGGCTGATGTCCCCGGCTGGGCACGCGGCGTGGACCGGTTTAGTGTGCGCCGTGCTTTGGCGAGAGCGGAAGCGGGCAGGACATGCGGTGGTGAACGCTAAGGTCTTGGGGGCCTTCGCGACCGCTGTGGTGCTGCACGCACTGTGGGACACGTTCAACCTCTTGCGTGGAACTACCTTCATAGGGTTCTTGAGTCTAGAGCTTCTGAGCCTCCTGGTGGCGGTATTGAGCCTAACGTTGCTCATCAGACGGGTTAGGGAGGCAAGCAGGGAAGCACCCAGATACCGGCAATAGTGGTTGGTGGCGGTAGTGTCTGAGAAGGCCCTTTCCAGACAGCTGCTGAATAAACGTCGGAGTGATCACTCTAGAGGCTCAATCGTTCGGTAACTCGGTAGTGCCAGTGTCCTTAAGACCCTGCTTGAGCTCCTCTCTAGACTCACGCGCCAACGCTTTAAAACGAACCTTAATCCTGGCCAGGTCCTTATCCGTTAGCTCCTCAAGATCTAGGAGTCCGTTGTGCGCCCCACTTATTGCTCGGATCAGCTCGTCAAGCTTCAGCTGCGTCGCGGCAGTGTCCCTATTTTGAGTGTTCTGGGTTAGGAACACCATGAGGAACGTGATGATGGTCGTGCTGGTATTTATAACTAACTGCCAGGTATCGCTGAACTCGAATATAGGCCCGGTAACAGCCCAAACTAAGATGATAAGTACGGCGAGAACAAAGGTTGCAGGGTGTCCTGCAGCACCCGAAGTCCACTAAGCAAACCGGGTGAACGGGGAGTCGTGATACACAGTTCACTCCTTTTTAGCTGTCCTAACAAGGGGGCAGGATAATACCGCAAAACCCGACCTCCTTTCCCTGCTTCACCCATTCTCAATTTCCGAGAAGGCCCCTTATCGGCAGCTCGGTTAATAGAGGCAACCCCCCCTAAGGTAGGCGCCAGCCCTTCGTAGAAAGGGGGAGTGTAGCGTCGCAACCACCCTTTCTAATTCCGGTACCCCAGGTGAAGCTGGTCCATGACCGCCAGTACTGAGGATACCGGGGTAAATCTAGGTATGTGATCTTCCGTTTTAGAACCTGGGCATACGAGGGGCGCTGTCCGGTATGGCACTCGTTTCCTAGCGCCCGAACAGGTCTCGCCAGAAACCTCGCCTCTCCTTTGGCAGGGTAGCTTCCACCTGGCGTCTGAGGAGATCGGTGAGGATCTCGCGGTAGATCACGTTCACCTCCATCCCACCCTCCAGATTCTCTGGCGGTGGGCTCAACGCCACGTACTCAACCTCCTCGCCCTGGTACTCGAGAAGCTCGATCAACTCGGTCGCCCTAACCTCCCGCGCTCGCCAATCCTTGCCAAACTCACCTGTAGAGGCCAAAAACGTCTCCGCCTCCTCCACAGAATCGAAGAGTGGTATCGCCTTACCGTTGTCGAGCACTATCGACAACAGCTCGTCCTCCACCTCCGGCCCACCGACTATCATCACATGGTTCGCGGACGCGTCCATAGCGAACAACTCTACTAGACACGTTTGTCCTTCGTATTAGTAGAACCAGTCCGACGATGCAGGAGGCTCCATGAACGATAAGAAAAGGACCGAGTACACTATAAAGCAGGTCGGCGACCGCTACTTTCCCGCCATCGTCGACAAGGAGGCTGCCTTCGTAAAGTTCGGCCCTAAACGTACTGAGCTCACCGTGTAAACGAGTGGATCGTCTCGCGGAGGTTCGGGTAAGCCTCCACCAAGGCCTTGATGTCTCCATGCTCCACGTCGGGCGGCTCCACCCCCGGCCACTCGGTGCTGGCCAGTAGCGCCCAACCCGCCGCTCCCGCTTTCAAGCGCGATGTATGAAAGGTACCCCCGGGTATGAGCAGTTGTGGACGCATGTCCGAGCGGAGGTCCTGATGCTCTAACCCGACGGCGGCGATGCCATTGCCACTGTCGGGGTAGAGCATCAGGACCTCCAGCGGGTCGCCCAGGTAGTGATCGTAGAGCTGGTCGGAGCGTATCCAGTGCACGACGATCTGGGCTTCCGGGGTGACAAGGAAGTAGAGCGCAGATGCGTAGGGGCGGTCGCCCTCATCGTACGCTTCCGGCAGCGCCTCAGCCGGGATCCTCAGAGAGCTGCGGTAGGCCGCGGCGACGAAGCCGCATGTTGGGTGCCGCTCGAGGCCAAGCATCTCCTTGATCTCGTTCGGCGTCAGCGAGTGTCGAGGTCCATTTCCTACTCCTTCTCTGCTTCTCGCCACCTCACTGTACTCCTAATTAAGACCCTCAGATTTACTCCCGGTATCCCCGGCCACGGCACTACACCTAGGGTACCGGGGGTAAGAAGAGTGTTGTGGGGCCACACGGACTTCCTCTGAAGGCTTGGGCGTATCCTAGATAGGGGGCGGGTTGCCTGTGCTTAGATACCACTATCTAGGTACCATTACCATCACTGTGTATGAGAGCTTCATACCGGGAACGAAGGTGAGGCGTAGCTCGGTGGCGAGGCAGCGGGAGGTTCGGGCATGAGGGGTCTGAA
>DATDKT010000031.1:0-5247 GCA_036519775.1 Rubrobacteraceae bacterium | reverse complement strand
TTTGCCCGCGAGCGCCGTCTTGAAGGCGGCCCGCACGGACACCTCCGTCTTGCCGAAGCCAACGTCCCCGCAAACCAGACGGTCCATCGGGTGAGGCCTCTGCATGTCCGACTTGACGGCGGTGATAGCCGATTCCTGATCTGGGGTCTCCTGGTAAGGAAAGCCCTCCTCGAGCTCTCTCTCCCACTCCCCATCTTCGGGGAAAGCGAAGCCAGGGGCCGAGGCTCTCGCCGCGTGCAGCCGCAAGAGCTCGCCGGCGAGCGCTTTGACCCGCTTTCGGACCCTGTCGGTGACCTGCGCCCACGTCGCGCCACCGAGCTTGTCGAGGCGCGCGCCGTCGCCGCCTACGTACTTGTGCAACAGCTCCATCTGCTCGTATGGCACGAAGAGCGTGTCGCCTCCACGGTAGCTCACCTGCATGTAGTCGCGGGTGGAGCCGAGGACTTCCTGGGCCACCAGCCCCTCGAAGCGTCCGATACCCTGCATGGCGTGCACGACCAGGTCCCCGACCTTCAGGTCAGCGAAGGAGGCGAGCGACCTACCACCCGTACGGCGGCGCGCCTCGCGCCTGCGGCCGAGCAGGGAGTCCCTCCTGAAGACCGCAACCCTGCCGTCCGGGTAGGTGAACCCCTCCTCGACCTCGCCGGGCAGAGCGTAGAGACCGGGCGGCAGCTGTGCGTCGACCCGCGCGGTCTCGCGCATGGTGCGGTGGATCTCCCCAAAAGCGTACACCGTCCGCCTCGCCTCCCCGCGTGAGGAGCACGCGACGAAGACAGCGAGCCCATCCTCGACAAGCGCGTCGAGCCTGCGGGCCGCCTCCCTCAACGTGTCGGCGAACGCCGTCATCGGTGGAGCCGAAACCGTCTCTCCCGCTTCACCGAGGGAGAACTCGATGTCGGGATCGGGCATCCCCCTGTCGTAGAGCTCGTGGACAAGCCCTTCTACGTCTTCGGATACGTCTTCCTGTGGCTCCTCAAGCCAGATCTCGACATCCTCGGGAAGCATCGTGCGCGGTGAGACGGGGTTCAGTTCGAGCAGTAGCCGGTCGAGGCCGGGTACCCGCACGCCGCGGCGTGCCTCTTCAGGCAGTTCCCCGTCCGTGGCAGCGAGGCCGGCGAGATCGCCTTCACTGGCGGCGTAGACCGTGACGGTTTCTAGCTCGCGTACGACGCGCTGGGTGGCCAGAGAGACGGCGCGGACGCTCTCTATCTCATCGCCCCACCACTCCACGCGCACGGGCGAACGCCGGGTGCTCGGAAACACGTCTACGATGCCGCCACGAACCGCAAACTCCCCCGGGCGGGAGACCCTGTCTACCCGCTCGTAGCCGAGGACGACCAGCCGCTCCAGCGTCGCGTCGAGTTCTATCTCCGTCCCTGCAGCCAGCTCCATCGGCTCGTAGAGCGGCGTCCGTTCCATAAAGGCCAGTGGTCCGGCCACCACGACGCGGGCCGAACTCAGCGAACGCAATGCCCTCTGCCGCCGCCCGACCCTGCTCACGGCGGGGTCGAAGACATCACCGTAAGGGGCGCCGCGGGAGGGCAGGTGGACGACAGGGCCGTCGGTGAAGACCTCGGCCTCGCGGGCGTACCGCTCGGCCGCCTCCTCGCTCGCGGCGAGCAGGAGCGCGGGACGCTCGCCGTTCGCCGCCAGGTAGGCTCGGACCCTGCGCGGGGCCCTGAGGGATCTCGTCTTCGTCCTCTCGCTCACCAGTAGATTCTACCGCTTGACGGCGGATCTCAAGCAACGAGATTCACCTCTGGGATAATCCGTCGAGCCGTGACAATTACCCTGGAGGCCCCGTAGATGTCTACTCTCGACGAGTTGAACGAACGCGGTATCGGAACCCTGCCCGGTCTCATCGGGTTAACGATACTGAAAGCGGAGGAAGGTAAGATCTCGAGCCGCCTCGATCTCCGTGAGGAGCTCATGGCCCCGAATGGCTACCTGCACGCGGCGACGGTGGTCGCCCTTGCGGATACCTCGTGCGGCTACGGAACGTTCGTGAACCTGCCCGAAGGCGCAGAGAGCTTCACGACCATAGAACTGAAGAGCAACTTCGTCGGGACCAAACGTGGGGGTGCGATCGGGTGCGAAGCGAAGGTCGTCCACGGTGGCCGCACGACACAGGTGTGGGACGCAACCGTCTCCGACGAGGAGGGCGGCAAGCCCATAGCGCTCTTCCGATGCACGCAGATGATCCTCTACCCGCGCTAAACAATGTGCGACGCAAACCTGTATCTTCCTGCAATAGTCTTCCCAAGAGCCATGACACGGGAATGGAGATCTCGTCAGCTAGGAGGACTGTCTGCTGCAAATCCTGATGCCTGTAGCCTGACGCCAGGTGTGCGGAAGGTCTCGGGCCTTCTGCTAGCCGCTGTAGTCTTCTTCAGGCTTGCTCTTCCGGGGAGCGATGCCAGTGATGAGGACGACGCTCGAGAGGATGATCCCGAGCCCGGCCAGCGTGCCAAACCCGAAGGGCTCGTCGAGGAGCAGGACACCGAACAACAGCCCGAAGACAGGCACGAGTAGCGTGACGGTGAGCGTGCTTGTGGGCCCGACGTTCTCGATGAGTCGAAAGTAGATCAGGTAAGCCACCGCGGTCGAAAGCAACGCCAGCCCGAGCATAGAGAGAGTTACGACAGTCGAAGGCGCTTCTTCGGGCAGGCTAACGACGGCCAGGGGCAAGAGGAGCACTACCGCCCCGCCCAGCTGGCCTATAGCCATTCCCAGTGGTGGGATGCCCGAAAACGACCGCTTGGCGTAGGTGGCTCCCAGCGCGTAAGAGAGCGAAGCAAGCAGCATCGCCGCCACAGCCAACAGGACGATCCCATTCAAGGGTAGCGGGTCCCAGCCCACGAGTACACCGACCCCGACGATTCCAAGAACTATCCCGATGGCCTTCCTGGCCGTCAGGGCGTCGCCCATCCACACCGCGGCCACTATCGCGGTGAACATTACGGTAGTCGAGTTCAGGATGGCGGCGAGGGAGGCCGTCAAGTGTATCTCGGCGGCGGAGATCAGGGAGAAAGGCACTGCCGCGTTCAAGAACCCGAGGACAAGAAACGACCTCCACCGGCCCCGAATCTTCGGCATGCCGCCGACGGCCAGAGCGTAGAGAAATAGGGCCGCGGTAGCGAGACCGACTCGCAACTCCACGAGCAAGAAAGGATCCAACGCAAGCACGGCGACACGAATAAACAGGAACGAGCCACCCCACAGGGCGCCTAACATGATGAGACCCGCGAATTCTCTCGGTCTCATGGGACGCTCGTTTCAGATATGACGAACGTAGTGTTGCCCTCTCGCCACTTCCGACAACCTAGCTGCCCGCCGCGGCGAGCACGTTGCGCTCGTGCTCGAGCAAACGCTCCTTGAGGTGTAGACCCCCGTTGAACCCGCCGAGCGTGCCGTCCGCAGCGATAACTCGGTGGCAGGGTACGACCACGGGCAGGACGTTGGAGGCGTTCGCCCTGCCGACGGCCCTGGCCGCGCCTGGCCGTCCGAGGGAGTCCGCGATCTCCCCGTAGGATCTGGTCTCTCCAAAGGGGATGCGCGTCAACTCCATCCAAACGGCCTTCTGCCACTCGGAACCGGCGAACGCGAGGGGCGCGTCGAAGGTCTTGCGCCGTCCGCTTACATACTCGGCCAACTCTTTTCGGACGCCGGCTGTCATGGTCTCGTCCGCTTCCACGGCGTAACCTTCGTCCTCCAAATCCTCTTCCATGACCGGCCCGTAGTCGCTCTCTACGAAGTGCAGCCGCATAAGGGCCCCATCCTCGTTTACCGCAAACGCGAGCGGGCCGGCGGGAGACTCTATCTCGTCGACGTAAGCTTTCACGCTACCACCTCTCCTTTCTCTGCCTGATACTTCTCGTCACCAAGGCTGGCCCACAGGTGCTGTGTGGCGTAGGCGCGCCAGGGTCTCCACCGTTCGGCGACGGCGGCGACATCCTGCCGATCGCTAGCGTGGCCGAGCCTAAAGATAGCCTTTCTGACCCCGAGGTCCGAGGCAAGAAACGCATCGGGGTCACCGAGCGCCCGCATCGCAATGTACGAAGCGGTCCACGGACCTATCCCCCGTAACTCCAGCAATCGCCGTTCCACCTCCTCACGCTCAGAGCCCGCGTCGAGCACGATCCCACCTCCCGAAAGGGCGCGCGCCAGAGTGCGCAAGGTTTCACGACGCGCACTGGGAACGCCGAGTCCCTCGAGTGCCGCCCCGGCTACGGCGTGCGGGCCGGGGAAGAGATGCGTAGGTTCGGCGGCGAGCGTCTCGGGGAGCGGTTCTCCGCAGCGGGCGACGAGGCGGCCGGCGAGGGTGCGGCCGCCGGCCACGGAGACCCGCTGGCCAAGCACCGCACGGAAGGCGAGCTCGGCGCCGTCCACGCTCCCCGGTACGCGCCGGCCCGGCGAACGACGAACGAGCGCGCCGAGTAGTGGGTCGGTCCCGAGCACGTCGGTGACGGCGACAGGATCAGCGTCGAGGTCGAGCAGCGAGCGGCATCGCTGTACCGCGCTACCGAGGTCCCTCACGTTCTCGAGCCTGAGCACGCACCGGACGTGGTCGCCGCCGTCGGAGAGGGCCACGACACCGGCGCCGTGTGGCAGACGCAGCGTCCGCCGGTAGGTCCCCCCGTCGAAAGTCTCTACGCCGGCCACAGCGCGAGTGCCGAGAAAATGCAGGATACCGTTCGTGTCGAACGGTATCCTGAACGGCAGTCTGAGTGGGATCTCCCCCCGCACCGTCTCATCGCGCACTCCCCGACCGCGCCGCAACTCTCTCGGGGTTACGGCGAAGACTTCGCGGATGGTGTCGTTGAACTGGCGTATGCTCGTAAATCCGGCGGCGAACGCTACCTCGGTGATGGGCAGATCTGTGGTCTCTATGAGCAGCCTGGCGGTGTGGGCCCGCCGCGCGCGGGCGAGTGCGAGCGGACCTGCCCCAACCTCGGCGGAGAGCAGGCGGTGCAGGTGGCGCTCCGTGTAGCAGAGCCGGCGCGCGAGGCCGGCGACACCGTCCCTGTCGACGACGCCGTCAGCGATGAGCCGCATCGCCCTCGCGACGATGTCGGCCCTGATGTCCCATTCCGGCGAGCCAGGCACGGCGTCGGGCCTGCACCGCTTGCAGGCGCGGAAACCGGCGTACTGTGCGGCGGCCGCGGTCGGATAGAAGCGGACGTTGGACCGCTTGGGAGTCGCGGCAGGACAACTGGGCCGGCAATAGATCCCCGTAGAGGTAACAGC